>JASGDS010000237.1:0-2816 GCA_047607025.1 Microbacterium sp. | reverse complement strand
GGCCGGCGCGACGACGGCGTCGATCAGGTCGAGCTGAGCGACATCGTCGATCATGACGGCGATGCGCGCGGCTGCCTCGTCGGATGCCGCGAGCTGTCGGATGGCACCGCGATCGGCGCTCGGGTAGGCGACGACGATGTCGTCGAACGTCTCGGCCAGCCACAGCGCCTCGGGCAGCGTGTAGGCGAGGATGCCGTGGTAGCCGTCGAGGGCGAGCACCGCGTCGAGCACGGCGCGCGAGCGGATGGACTTGCTCGCCACGCGAATGGGCATTCCGGCGGCACGGCGCCGCAGATCGTGGGCGTTGTGAGCGAGGGCACCGGCGTGCAGCACGGCGAACGGTGGATCGAGCTCGGCCGTCGCGGTATCGATCTGCGACCAGTATCGGGCGGGGTTGATCCATGCGGCGCCCGCCGCTTCCGAACCGAGCGAGGCCAGGTCGAGGGTCATCGCGCGCCACCTTCAGCCTCGACCGCCAGTGCGAGCACCCCGGGCAGGATGGCCTTCAGCGCGTTGCCGTCGGGGCCGCCGTCGATCGCGTAGGCGATCGTCAGGCCGTCCGAGAGCGCGACGATCGTGCGGGCGATCTCCTCCGGCGGCACCGTCCACCGCATGCCGGTGGCATCCGCCGCCGACTGCAGCACCTCGGCGACGAGCTCGCGGTACTGCCGATACTGCTCGGGCGCCACGCTCGCGCCCTCGCGCTCGCGCAGCGAGGCCAGCGACAGCTCGAGCATGCCGCGCTCCAGGCCCGCGCCATCCGCCCCGAGGCTCGAGAGATACGCGCCGAGCGCTTCGGCGAGCAGGGCGCGAAGGCCCTCGCGCCCGCGAGGAGCCGTCGGCATCAGCTCGACCAGCTCGGCGAGGGATGCCGCCACCGCAGCCGACTCGCTCGCGACCACGCGGCGCACGACCTCGGCCAGCAGCTCGTCGCGCGAGGCATATGCGTAGTGCACGCTGGCGAGGCTCATGCCCGCCTCCGCGGCGATCGCGCGCGTCGTCGTCGCGGCCAGCCCCTCGCGCGCGAGCACCCGCAGCGCGGCCTCGGCGAGTGCCTCCCTGCGCTTGTCGACGCTGATGCGTGGCATGGTGTCTCCGAAGATCGCTGACCCTAGTGGGTCAACTGTCCCAGAACTGTGGCGTGAAAGCAAGAGCGCCGCGTACGATGGCGCCATGACCATCGCCACAGGCGCCGCAGCCACCGCCGTCCGCTCCGCCCGCGAGGCTTTCGCCTCTGGCCGCACCCGCTCCGTCTCGTGGCGCCGCATGCAGCTCGACGCGTTCATCCGTATGATCACCGACCACATCGCCGAGTGGGAGGACGCGCTCGCCGCCGACCTCGGCAAGAGCGCGGATGAGGCGCATCTGACCGAGATCGGCATTCTGCTCGCCGAGGCGCGGCTCGCCCGTGCGCGGGTCGGATGGTGGGCGGCGCCCCGCCCCGTCGCCGTCGGGGCGGCGCTGCAGCCGGCTGCCGCGTGGGTCAGGCCGCAGCCGCTCGGCACCGCCCTCATCATCGCGCCCTGGAACTACCCGATGCAGCTGCAGCTCGCCCCGCTCATCGGTGCGCTCGCGGCGGGCTGCACCGCCGTGCTGAAGCCGAGCGAGCTGGCCCCGGCGACCGCCGATGTCATCGCGCGCCTCGTGCCGAGGCACCTCGATGGCGTGCGGGTCGTCACGGGCGGCGTCGACGCGTCGCAGGCGCTGCTCGCCGAGCAGTTCGACGTGATCTTCTACACCGGTGGCGAGCGCGTCGGAAAGATCGTCGCGCACGCGGCCGCCGAGAATCTGACGCCCACCGTGCTCGAGCTCGGCGGCACGTGCCCCGTCTGGGTCGACGCCTCGGCCGATCTCGAGGTGGCCGCGCGGCGCATCGTCTGGGCGAAGCTCATGAACGCGGGGCAGACGTGCGTCGCCCCGAACCATGTGTGGGTCGACCGGCGCGTCTCCGCACGCTTCGTCGAGGCGGCCGCGCGTGAGATCACCGCGCAGGCGGGTCTCGCCCGCGACAGCGCCGACTTCGGTCGCATCGTCAGTGAGACGCACGCCCAGCGGCTGGCCGGGCTGCTCTCGGATGGCCAGGTCGTGACGGGAGGCGACGTGGAGGTCGACGCGCGGTTCGTCGCCCCGACCATCCTGACCGGCGTCGCGCAGGATGCCGCGAGCGTCACGGAGGAGATCTTCGGGCCGATCCTTCCCGTGCTCGAGGCGGATGGCGTGAGCGAGTTCATCGAAGCCCAGCGCGCAAGGCCTCGCCCGCTCGCGCTGTACGCCTTCGCGCAGAACCGGCGGGTGCTCGACCGCATCGAGCGCGAGACGGTCTCGGGCGGCTACGGCCGCAACGTCGCGGTCGCGCACCTGCAGGTGACCGGTCTGCCGTTCGGCGGCGTCGGCGCATCCGGGTATGGCGCCTACCACGGCAAACGCTCATTCGACGCGTTCACGCACGCCAAGGCGGTGCTCGCCAAGCCCGCCCATCCCGACACGCTGCGCGTCATCATCCCGCCCGTCACACCGACGCGCCGCACGATCATCCGCCGCCTGCTGACGCGCTCGTAGACGGTCGGCTATGCTCGAAACCACAACCGAACACGACCATCCACCCGCTTCGGGAGAATGCCGCACGAATCGGCTGCCGAAGGAGCAAACCCTCCCGGAATCTCTCAGGCCCCCTTACCGAAGCGACCAGGTCACTCTGAAAAGCGGCACCACCCGGTGCCCGCCGACGGGGCAAGCGCTTTTGAGCGTGGAAACTCTCAGGCCGATGACAGAGCGGGAGGGACTCGACGCGCGGCCGGTCACGCTGTGCCCACGAT
>JASGDS010000236.1:0-39357 GCA_047607025.1 Microbacterium sp. | reverse complement strand
GGTTGCCGGCTACTTCCTGGCTAACACCCGGGCGTCGAACGACGGCGAGGCAGCCGACACCGGCACCGACCTGTTCGTCGCCCGGATGTACGCCAGGAAGTCGCCGGCATCCGGGGCGTCGATCGACTCGGGCAGGGGCAGCCTTTCGACGACGCACTTCGACGGGCTCAGTGACCGATTCATGAAAGCTCCTTCTGCCATTCGCCGGCATAGGCGACAGGGCGGAATCCGACCTGTTCATTGACATCGAGCATGAACCGATTCTCCTCGGCGTTGAAGGTGACGACAGACGGCGACTCCGGCACGAGCTCGTGGAAGCGGCGCAGCCCCTCGCACTTGACGATCGCGCCCAGGCGATGCCCACGGTGCTCGGGCATGACGAGCGTGTTCCAGTTGTCGGCGTGACGGGTGCGATCCTGCTCGATGACCAGTTCGTTGAACGCGGCGACCTCGCCCGACGGCTCGTGCACGACGAGCGTGACGGCCATGATGCGTCCCGCCTTGATGTTCTGCTCGTCGCGGTGGCGCAGCTTCTCCACCGTGAACGTGTCGGCCTCGACGGTGTTGCCACCGGCGGGTGCGTCGATGTCCATGCGCTCGTTCGCCCTGGCGTAGCTTTCGGCGAACTCGTCGGGAGAGTGCCCCGTCCACCAGACGACGCGGTAGTCCTCGCCCGCCTTCTGCCAGGCGGCATCCAGCATGCGGTCCTCCGCCTCGGCATCCGCTGCGGCGAACTCGTAGAGGCTCACCCGCGTGACCTGTCCGAGCGTGAAGCCGTGACGCACGTGCAGGCGCGTGCCCCACTCCGTCTCGCCGACCGACCCGAAGCCGGTCGGCGGGACGAGGCGTGCGCCCTCGTTGCTCGCGGGCGAGAACGCGAAGCCGTTGAGCCTCGTGCGTCCGTGTTCGCGTGCGATGCGCTCGAGCTCCGCGAAGATCGCGTCTTCGAGCGCGTCATCGTGCATGTCGGGATGCACCGTGACGTCGACATGCGCGCTTTCGGTCGTCGTTCGAGAGTAGGACAGTTCGCCGAAGCCGACGGGCTCGCCATCCGCGAGGGCGACGAGCTGCACCTGCTCGTAGAGCTCGGTGTCGTTCATTTCGACGAGCCACTCGGGCCCGGCCCTGTCGAAGAGGTCGGTGCCCGAGCTGGCCCGCGACGCGGCGTTCGCCGTGTCGAGCAGCGTCAGGAAGAGCCCGGCATCGTCAGCCTCCATGGACGCGGGCGGCGTCCATGGCTCGATGGTTGTGTACTTCGACAGGCGCAGTAACCGTTTTGTGCTCATCGCAGGATTCCGATCGGGGTCTTGTAGCGGGCGGCGTCGGCGCGAAGCTCTTCGCGCCTGGTGGTGATAGCCGCGTGCAGCCGGGCCTGCTCGTCGCTCAGTCGGCGGCGGTGCGCGGCGGGGCGCGAGCCCCACAGCAGCAGCCACAGCCCGATGCGCAGGGCGATGCGATCGCCGAGCGCGGTGCGCGGTGTTCTCGTGGCCAGCTCTGCAGTCAGAGTGGCTGTCAGAGAGGGCGTCAGAGACGGAGCCAGAGACGGAGGATGCTGCGGCAGTTCGGTGTGCAGAGCATCGGTGGAGCGGGGTGCGTGAGTCGTGTTCACGATGGGTTCCTTTGTGAGGGGTGGTGGGTGACACAGAAGGGCGCGGAAGAAGGCGGCCAGAGATGGCCGCAGCGGCGGTGTCCTTCGACAGGCCCTTCGACACGCTCAGGACAGGCAACAGGACAGGCAACAGGAACCGGAGGCGACGACGAACCGGATCAGCCCAGGGTGGGCGTGAGGGTGGTCGGTGGGCGCAGTTCTAGCGCTGGCCTGCTCCGGTGGCCACGAAGATGGGGCCGGAGACCATGCCGGAAGCTGGCGTGTTGCAGAGCTTTGAAGTAATCATTGGTCTCCTCCTCTCAGATCCTCGGGCTGACCAGATGTCTGCTGAGACTATCGCCCGCGTCCAGCGTTCGTCAAGTCAATTCGCAGAATCGTTCCTCGCCTCCCCGGAATGGAGCCCGTCATCCGGTACCGTGAACCTGTTCGCGTGACGTACTGAGGGAGGCCGCGTATGCACCTGAAGACCTTGACGCTCAAGGGCTTCAAGTCGTTCGCGCAGCCGACGACCTTCCAGTTCGAGCCCGGTGTAACGGCGATCGTCGGCCCCAACGGCTCCGGCAAGTCGAACGTCGTCGACGCCCTCGCCTGGGTCATGGGAGAGCAGGGGGCCAAGACGCTGCGCGGCGGCAAGATGGAGGACGTCATCTTCGCCGGCACCGCCACCCGGGGCCCGCTCGGTCGTGCCGAGGTGCTGCTGACGATCGACAATTCGGATGGCGCGCTGCCGATCGAATACAGCGAGGTGACCATCTCGCGCACCCTGTTCCGCAACGGAAGCAGCGAGTACGCGATCAACAACGAGTCGTGCCGCCTGCTGGATGTGCAGGAGCTGCTGAGCGACTCCGGCCTCGGCCGAGAGATGCACGTCATCGTCGGCCAGGGGCGGCTCGACACCGTGCTCGCCGCCACCCCGGAGGATCGCCGGGGCTTCATCGAAGAGGCCGCAGGCATCCTGAAGCACCGTCGCCGCAAGGAGAAGACGGTGCGCAAGCTCGAGGCGATGGAGCAGAACCTCACGCGCCTGAGCGACCTCGCCGGTGAGATCAGACGACAGCTGAAGCCGCTGGGCAAGCAGGCGGAGATCGCCCGAGAGGCCGCGCAGATCGCCGCCGTCGTGCGCGACGCACGCTCGCGCCTGCTGGCCGACGACGTCGTGCAGCTGCGCGCAGCCCTGGCGGACCACGCCCGCAACGAGCGCGAGCGCCACGCCGAGCAGCAGGTTGTGCAGGAGCAGGCCGACGGCATCAAGCGTCGGGTCGCGGCGCTCGAGCAGCAGCAGGATGCCTCGGCGGTCGACGAGGCGAGGCGTGTGCTCTTCGCCCTGGAGCAGGTGCAGGAGCGGCTGCGCGGCCTGTACACGCTGGCGAATCAGCGCCTGAGCCTGCTGGCGGCCGACGATCAAGATGGCGAGACGCCGGTCACCGTCACCGCAAGCGCGATCGACGACGCCAAGGCCGAGGTCACCGAGATCGCCGACTCCATCCCGACCGCGCAGGACGCGCTCGCCGAGGCATCCCGCGAGGTCGTCGCCGCACGCGCCGAACTCGACGCCCTCGACGCCGACATCGCCGAGCAGTCGGCGCTCGTCTCGGCGCATGACATGAAGCTCAACACGCTGCGCGGCGCGGCGCAGGCAGCCGGTCAGCGGCTGGATGCCCAGCGCACAGCCGTCGAACGACAGCAGGCCGCGTTCGATGCGGCGACGAAGCGGCGCATCGAGGCGCAGGAGGCGTTCGATGCGCTCGACGAGCTCACCGTGTCCGAGGGACAGGCAGCCGCGCTGCAGGCGGCGTATGAGCGCGCCCAGCAGGCGGCGACCGAGGCCGAGGCGACGCTCGAGGATGCCAGAGCCAGACACCGCGAGGCTGAGCGCGAGGCCGACGCACTCGCGGCCAAGGTCGCCGCGCTCTCCAGTGCGCTCGACATCAAGAACGCCGCTGCCGCGCTCGTCGCGCACGGCGGCGAAGGTGTCCGGGGAATCGTCGGCGACAGCATCAAGGTCACCGCGGGGTACGAGGTGGCGATCACCGCGGTGCTCGGCCCGTTCGCAGAGGGCCTGCTCGTCGACACGCGCCAAACCGCGTTCGCCTCCGTGCAGCAGGCGGATGGTCTCGGTTCGGTCGACATCGTCATCGCCGATGCACCTGTGGGCGAGAGTGCGCTGCCCTCCGGCCTGAAGGCCGCATCGAGCGTGGTCAAGGGTCCGAAGGGTGTTCTCGGGCTGCTGTCGCACGTCGCGATCGTCGACGATCTGGACGCCGCGGGTGCCGTCTTCGCCGACGATCAGGATGCCGCGCTCACGGTGGTGACGCGTGCGGGCGAGGTGTGCACGGCGCGCACCGTGCGCTCCGGCGCGGGCGGTGAGACGACGAGGCTCGAACTGCAGGCCGAGCGCGACGAGGCCGCCTCCCGTGTGGACGATCTGCGCACCTGGCTGGAGGAGCTGGCCGTGCTGCGCGCGGAGGCGAACGACGCGCTTCAGACCGCTCGTCGTGAGTCGAAGGAGACGCTGGCCGAGCTGCGTACCTTCGACGCGCAGCTCGCGCAGCATGCCGAGCACGTCAACCGTGTGACGGTGAGGCATGAGTCGGCCATCGCCGAATGCGACCGGCTCGAGACCGCGCTCTCGCAGGCGCAGGCGAGCGTCGAGGAGGGCGAGGCCAAGGCCCGCGCCGCTGAGGTCGAGCTGGAACGCGCGGCGCAGCAGCCGCGACCGATCCTGGATGCCTCGGCCCGCGACGGATTGCTCGCCGCACTGGAGGGCGCACGCGAGGCCGAGATGGCGGCGCGCCTCGACATGGAGACACGCCGTGAGCGGGCACGCGCCGCGCAGCAGCGGGTCGCGGGGCTCGAACGCCAGCGCGAGCAGGAGAAGGAGGCGGCCGAGCGCGCGGCCAGGCGCGCGGTCATCCGTCGCGCCCAGCGCGAGGTCGCCGAGGGCGTCGCGGCCGAGCTGCCGCGCGTGCTCGATTCCGTCGGCGAGTCGGTGACCTCCGCCAGGCTCGCCCTCGCACAGGCGGAGAGCGAAAGGCAGGCGCAGTCCGAAGAACTGCGAGAGCTGCGACGCCAGGAGGGGCAGCTGCGCGAACGCCTGAGCGGTCTCACCGAGAGCGTGCACAGCATCGAACTGCAGGTGCACGAGAAGAAGCTGCACCTGACGAGCCTGCTCGAGCGCGTGACGAGCGAGCTCAGCCTCAATGAAGAGGTGCTGGTCGCGGAATACGGTCCGGACCAGCCGATTCCCGCACCATCCGATGAGGACGAAGAGGCGACCATCCCGTATGACCGCCTGGCGCAGGAGCGACGCCTGAAGGAGGCGGATCGCAAGCTCGCCCAGCTCGGACGGGTGAACCCGCTTGCGCTGGAGGAGTTCGCCGCGCTGGAGCAGCGGCACCAGTTCCTGACCGAGCAACTGGACGACCTCGTCACCACACGCAAAGACCTCATGACGATCATCGGCGACCTCGACGAGCGCATGCAGGCGATCTTCGCCGAGGCGTTCGAAGACACGAAGGTCGCCTTCGGCGAGGTCTTCCCGATCCTGTTCCCCGGCGGCACGGGTTCGATCTCTCTGACGAACCCCGACGACATGCTGACGACCGGCATCGAGGTGAGCGTCAAGCCGGTCGGCAAGAAGATCGAACGCCTCTCGCTGCTCTCGGGTGGGGAGCGTTCGCTCGCCGCGGTCGCGCTGCTGACTGCGATCTTCAAGGCGCGCCCCAGCCCCTTCTACATCCTCGACGAGGTGGAGGCGGCGCTCGACGATGCGAACCTCGGGCGCCTGCTCGGCGTGTTCGAGCAGCTGCGCGAGTCGAGCCAGCTCATCGTCATCACGCATCAGAAGCGCACGATGGAGATCGCCGACGCGCTCTATGGCGTCTCGATGCGGCAGGACGGCGTCTCCGCCGTCGTGGGTCAGCGCGTCACCGAGCGCGGCGCCGCCTGAGGCCGTCGTCAAGCCGCTGATCGGTAGGCTGGAATCATGGCGGAGAAATGGTCGCTCGGGCGCGCGCTGCGGGGAATGTTCACGAGACCCACGATCGATGAGACGACGTGGGATGACCTCGAGACGGCGCTCATCACGGCCGACTTCGGGCCGGACATCACCGAGCGCATCGTCGACGAGCTGCGCGAGAAGGTCGAGCGCTTCCGCACGACCGACCCCCGTGACCTGAATCGCATGCTCGTGGAGACGCTCGAGGAGCACTTCGCGAAGTTCGACACGACGCTGAAGCTCACCGAGCGCCCGGCCGTCGTGCTCGTCGTCGGCGTGAACGGCGTGGGGAAGACCACGACGATCGGCAAGTTCGCGAAGTACCTGCGCGGCTTCCAGCGCTCGGTCGTCGTCGGTGCGGCCGACACCTTCCGCGCGGCGGCCGTCGAGCAGCTGGCGACGTGGGCCGAGCGCGCGGGCGCGGCGATCGTCAGGCCGGAGCGGGAGGGGCAGGACCCGGCATCCGTCGCCTTCCAGACCATCGAGTACGCCCTCAGGGAGGGCACCGAGATCGTGCTCGTCGACACCGCGGGGCGCCTGCACACCAAGGGCGGGCTGATGGACGAGCTCACCAAGATCCGCCGCGTGATCGAGAAGCAGGCGCCGATCAGCGAGGTGCTGCTCGTGCTCGATGCGACGACGGGGCAGAACGGCGTGATGCAGGCGGAGGCGTTCCTCGAGCATGCTGGGGTGACGGGTCTCGTGCTCACCAAGCTCGACGGATCGGCGAAGGGCGGCTTCGTGCTGAACGTGCAGGAGCGCACGGGAATTCCGGTCAAACTGCTCGGTCAGGGCGAGGGAATCGGCGATCTGACCGGATTCACACCGCTCGTCTTCGCCGCGTCGCTTGTCGAGTGAGCGTCGGCGTGCTTGAGTAAAGCCATGGCGATCGAACACGACTACTTCGGACTGCTGGAGTCGGGCCCTGACGGCTCGATCTTCTGGTCTGAGAACGTGGAGCTCGGCGACCAGGTCGTGTCGGTCGATCTGACCGCTCCCGACCAGGAGGACGTCACTCAGGCATCGCTCGACGCGGCGGCGGGTATCGTCGCAGGCCTCGAAGAGATCGACAGGCGCAGCAGGATGGCGATGCTCGCCGAGGTCGACAACCGCGCGAGCGAGGTCACCGAGTACATCCTGATGCAGCAGGAGAACCTCGGCGACGAACTGGAGGACTTCCTCGTCGACGTGTCAGGCGATGCCGCCGTCGACATCATCCGCTCGCTCAACCTGATGAGCATGACGATCCTCGCCGACGAACTCGGCAGTCCCGACCCGTTCGCGGTGCTGGAGTACGCGCTCGACCCCGAGGCGACGGACGATGTGCTGCTCGTGAACCTGTCGAGCGACGGCAGCGTTCACTCCGTCACGAGCGCCGACTGAACCCTCCCGCCGCGATGAGCTCGCGGGTGAAGGGATGGGCGGGGGCCGCGTAGACGTGCTCGGTCGGGCCCTGTTCGATGATGCGGCCCTCCTGCATCACGGCGACCCGGTCGCTCGCCTGGCGCACCACGGCGAGGTCATGCGAGATGAAGGCCATCGCCATCCCCTCGCGCTGCAGCGACAGCAGCAGGTCGAGGATGCCCGCCTGCGTCGTCACATCCAGGGCGCTCACCGGCTCGTCGCACACCAGCAGATCGGGGCCGGCAGCCAGCGCACGGGCGATCGCAACGCGCTGCCGCTGACCGCCGGAGAGCGTGGCCGGGAGGCGTTCGGCGACCGCGGGATCGAGCCCCACACGGGTCAGCAGCTCGTCGACGGATGGGGCATCCCCACGGCGGGAGAGGCGCAGGATCCTCTCCACCCGATGACGGGCGTCGAAGCTGGCGAGCGGATCCTGCGGCACGAGCCTGACGCAGCGCGCCGAGACCGCCACGGCGCCGGCATCCGGCCGCTCGGCGCCGACGAGCAGCCGCGCAAGCGTGGACTTGCCCGACCCCGATTCGCCCACGATGCCGACCACCTCGCCCGCGGCGACCTCGAGCGAGACGTCGTCGAGCGCGGTGAGGTCGCCGTAGCGCCTGCTCGCACCCTGCACGCTCGCCAGGACACCTGTTTTCGCGGGCGAAGGGGAGGGCTGTTTGGGGCCGTGGGGGACGGCGTCGCGCAGGGCGATCGTGACGGGATGGGTGGGGGAGTCCAGGATCTCGGCGGTCGGCCCCTGCTCGACGATCTGACCGTCGGCGAGCACGAGCACCCGATCGGCGATGCGCGCCACTGCTCCGAGGTCGTGCGTGATCAGCAGCAGCCCCAGGCCCTCGTCGCGCAGGCGACCCAGCAGCTCCAGCACGCGCACCGCGGTGGTGGCATCCAGGGCCGTCGTCGGCTCATCCGCCACCATCATCGGTGCGCCGCCGATGATCGCCGAGGCGATGAGCGCGCGCTGCCGCTGTCCGCCCGACAGCTCGAACGAACGCCGAGCGGGGGAGATGCCCTCGAGCCCCGCCGCATCCATGGCCTCGCGCACGCGCAGAGTGCGCTGGCCGCGCGGCGTGCGCCGAATGGCGAGGGTCTCGGCGATCTCCGCGCCGATCGTGCGCAGCGGATCGAGCGAGGCGAGCGCATCCTGCAGCACGAGGGCGGCCTGGGTGCCGCGGAGGGCTCGCCATCCGCGCTGCGAAAGCCGTGTGGCGTCCGACCCTGCGATCGTGAGCCCGGCGGCCTCGACGCGTGCCCCAGGCTGCGGCTGGGAAAGCCCGAGCAGCGACCGCGCGAGCACCGATTTGCCGGCACCGGATGGCCCCACGACCGCCACGCATTCGCCTGCCTCGACCTGCAGCGACACGTCGCGCAGCACCACGCCTGCGCCCGGGAGCGTCACACTCAGACCAGACACCTTCAGCGCGCTCATGAGATGCGTCCCACGCGCCGACCGATTGCGGTCAGCGCGGTCGCCGTCACGACGATCGCGAGGCCGGGGAACACCGTCAGCCACCAGGCGTTCTGGATGTAGACGCGGCCGGCATTGAGCATGGCCCCCCACTCCGGAGAGGGCGGAGGCGTGCCCAGCCCGAGAAAGCTCAGCGCCGCCACCCACACCACGGCCTGCCCGATGCCGAGCGTCGCTGCCGCCACGAGCGGCCAGAGCGTGTTCGGCACGATGTGACGCACCAGCCGTCTCGGCCCGCTCACGCCTTCCAGTCGCGCGTACGCGACGTAGTCGCTGTGCGCCACCTGGCGGATGCGGGAGCGCAGCATTCTGGCATAACCCGGCGCGGTCGCAAGGCCGATCGCGAGGATTGAGCTCGTGCGGCTCGCCCCGCTGATCGCCACGAACAGCAGCGCCATCACGAGGGTCGGCAGCGAGTACAGCACCTCGGTCACGCGGGCGAGAGCGGCATCGAGAACCCGCGGCCCGAGGCCGGCGGCGAAGCCGATGACGAGCCCGATGCCGATGCCGATGGCTGTGGCAGCGCACCCCACGCCGATGGACGCCCGTGCGCCGTGCACGATGCGGGTGAGGGTGTCGCGCCCCGACTCGTCTGTGCCCAGCGGATGGGCGATGCTCGGCGGCGAGAAGGCGGAGGCCGGATCGATCGCGAGCGGGCTGTGCGGGGCGAGCAGCTGCGGCACGATGACGGCGAGCGCGATGACCGCGAGCACGACAGCGCACACGATCGTCGACGGGCGCCTCATGACCCCACCGCCACATCCGAGGGGGGTACTCGCCGTGCTGCGCGGCGAAGCCGCGGGTCGACGAGCAGCTCCACCGCATCCGTCGCGATCAGGATGACGACGTACATCACCGCGACGACCGACACCGTGCCGATCACGACCGGAACGTCACGTGTGAGCGCCGCCTCCTGCAGCAGCCTGCCGAGGCCCGGCCTGGCGAAGAGCACCTCGACGATGACGGCGCCGGAGAGCAGGTTGCCGAACGCCCAGCCGGAGAGCGCGAGCGCGGGAAGCGCGGCATGCCGCAGGGTGTGTCGCAGCAGCACTCGCGGTTCGCTCGCGCCGCGAGCCCGCGCTGTCGTCGCGAACGGCGCGGCATCCGCCTCGGCGAGCGCGTCGCGCGACACCTGCGCGAGAAAACCCGCGATCGGCACCGCGAGCGTGATGACGGGCAGGATGACCCCTGCCGGGCCCGTCGTTCCGCTCGTCGCCGGCAGCCATCCGAGCGTCGTCGAGAAGAGCAGGATGAGCACCGCACCGAGCCAGAACTGCGGCATGACGCTCGCCGCCACCTCGATGGCCTGCAGCACCGCCGCGACCGCGGGGGCGAGCCATCCGCGTGCGCACGTGGCGATGACGGCGCCGAGCACCGCGAGCAGCCACGCCACAACGAGCGCGAGCAGGGCGAGCACGAGGGTGGACGGCAGCTGATGCCCGATGAGGTCGGCGACCGGCTGCTTGCGGGCGTAGGAATCGCCCAGCTGCAGTGTCGCGAGGTGCCACAGCTGCATCAGGTACTGCACGAGGAGCGGCCGGTCCAGGCCGTACTGCGACTTCGCGGCGATGATCGTTTCGGCGCTCGCCTGCGATCCTGGTCCGCCGAGGATCGCCTCGAGCGGGTCGCCCGAGGCGCGCAGGGCGAAGAAGACGACGGTCGCGACGATCCAGACGACGAGCACGGCGGCGCCGCAGCGAGCGGCGATCCACCGCAGCGCGCGCCCCGCGGTCATCGTCAGTTCGCGGCCTCGATCAGCTGCGCGTTCACGAAGGTCGGCGTCGAGACGGTGTCGAGGGTGGTCACGCCCGTTGCACCGTTCACGAGGAAGTGGTTCTGCTGGTCATACAGCGGCAGAATCGCGTAGCTCTCCAGAATGTCCTGCTGTGCCTTCTGGTAGAGGCTTCCCCGCTCATCCTCATCGCTCGCCGCCGAGGCGAGATCGAGTGTCTCGTCGAGGGCGGGCAGCGAGAGCATCGCGTGGTTCGCGAAGTAGCCGGATGGCGCGGGCACGGTTCCCGAGGAGTGGTAGAGGATGCGCAGTACGTCGGGCCCCACGATCGTGTACGGGGCGCTGACGGCCTCGTACTCGTGCGCGCCGAGCGCGCCGTACCAGGTCGACAGGTCGACCGGGTCGAGCTGCACGTCGAAGCCGACCACGGCCTCATTCGCCTGGATCTGCTCGAACAGCGACTGCTCGGCGGCCGTCGACTGATTCGTTGACACGGGGAAGCGCACCGTGAGGCGCTGGCCATCCTTCACCCGGATGCCGTCCTCGTCGCGCTCGGACCATCCCGCGTCGTCGAGCAGCTCATTCGCGCGGTCGACGTCGGTCGTGAACAGCGACTCCTCGGAGTAGGCGTACGGCTCGACGCTGGAGAGCGGGGAGTAGGAGCGCTTCACCGTGCCGAGGAACAGCGACTCGATGCCAGGGTTGGGGTCGGCCGCGCGGATGAAGGCCTCGCGCACCGCGATGTCGTCGAACGGCGCCTGCGCCGTGTTCAGCTCGATCCGGTTGGAGGAGGCGGGGCGAGGCGCGTTGATATGCGTGATGCCCTGATCGTCTGCGGCGACGATGTCGGAGGGCAGCGGGTTGTCCGAGACGTTCACCTCGCCCCCGACGAGGGCCGCCTCGCGTGTGGCCGCATCCGGAATGAACCGCCAGGTGATGGCATCGAGGTATGCCGCGCCGTCGTGGTCGGCCTGCGGATTGGTCGACACGTAGTCTTCGTTGCGAGTGAGCGTGACGTGATCCTGCGGCACCCACTCGGAGACGACGAAGGGCCCGGTGCCGATGGGCGAGGCACAGTTCTCGTCCATGCCCCGATCGATGCCGGCGGGCGACTCCATCGCCGTCCAGGGCTGGCTGAGCGCCTCGAGCATGCCCGAGCGCGGGGTGGAGAGGTGCAGCACGAGGTGGGTGGCATCGACGACCTCGACGTCGCTGACCTGCTCGACGGCGAGGTAGCCCGTCGACGACTGCGTGTCGGGGTTCTGCAGGTGCTGGATGTTCGCCTTCACCGCGTCGGCGTCGAAAGGCGTTCCGTCGGTGAAGGTGATGTCGTCGCGCAGCGTGATGCTCCACGCGAGGCCGTCATCGGAGACGGTGCCCTCCGTGGCGAGCCACGGCACGATCTCGCCGTCGCCGTTGCGCCCGAAGAGCGGCTCCAGGTACTGGCTCGAGATCAGCGCCTGCGGGTAGTTGCCGCCGACGTGCGGGTCGAGGCAGTCGGGTTCGGCGTCGCCCGTCGCATAGACGAGAGTGCCGCCGGTGACGGCCTGCGTGCCCTCGTCGACATCCGTGGAGACGGACTTCGAGCATCCGACCAGAAGGAGCACGGGGACCAGCAGCGCGGTCAGGAGCAGGGGCGCAGGACGAGACATCGGTGCTTTCGGGTGCTGTGAGGAGTGGACACCGTCCAACTTAGCCGAACCTGGCCGGTGCGAGGGCAGAGATCTGCGATACTGGATGCCATCCAGAAAAGAATCCTGCGACACGATCCGTGAGAAGGAGAACGATGCGCGTCGAAACGCTGGGGCTCGATCCGAGCTTCGTGCCGTACGAGAAGGCGTGGGAGATTCAGCGCGAGGTGCATGCGGAGGTCGTCGCGGGAACCCGCGAGGACACGCTGCTGCTGCTGGAGCACGAGGCCGTCTACACGGCGGGAAAGCGAACAGAGCCGCACGAGCGGCCTCAGGATGGCACGCCGGTGATCGACGTCGACCGCGGAGGGAAGATCACCTGGCATGGGCCCGGCCAGCTTGTCGGGTACCCGATCCTGCGCCTGCCAGAACCCCTCGCCGTCGTCGACCACGTGCGCAGGCTCGAGCGGGTGCTCATCGACGTCGTCGGCGGATTCGGCATCGACGGGTTCCAGGTGCCTGGGCGCAGCGGCGTCTGGGTCAGGGGCGTGCTGCACGACGAGAAGATCGCCGCGATCGGCGTGCGTGTCTCGCAGGGCGTGACGATGCACGGCTTCGCGCTCAACTGCAGCAACGCGCTCGGACCCTTCGAGACGATCGTGCCGTGCGGGATCGCCGACGCGGGAGTGGCGACGATGAGCGCGCAGCTGGGGCGCGCCATCCGCCCCGTCGAGGTCGTTCGCACGGTCGTGGATGCCTTCGCCCGCGAGTACGAGGCGGCGGCCGCATGAGCGCTGCCGCACCCGAGGGGCGTCGGCTGCTGCGGCTGGAGGTGCGCAATGCCGCAACGCCGATCGAACGCAAGCCGGAGTGGATCAAGACGCGCGCGAAGCTCGGTCCCGAGTATCGGGAGCTGCACGCACTGGTCAAGAGCGAGGACCTGCACACGGTGTGCCAGGAGGCAGGCTGCCCCAACATCTACGAGTGCTGGGAGGACAGGGAGGCGACGTTCCTCATCGGCGGCTCGCAGTGCACGAGACGGTGCGACTTCTGTCAGATCGACACGGGCAAGCCGGCTGACTACGACACGGATGAGCCGCGCCGGGTGGCGGAGAGCGTCACCAGGATGGGGCTGCTCTACGCCACCGTGACGAGCGTCGCCCGCGATGATCTGCCGGACACGGGGGCGTGGCTGAACGCCGAGACGGTGAGGCAGATCCACGCTCAGAACCCGAACACGGGCGTCGAGCTGCTCGCCAACGAGCACAATGGCGACCCCGCGTTCCTCGGCGAGATCTTCGATGCCAGGCCGGAGGTGTTCGCGCACAACGTCGAGACGGTGCCCCGTATCTTCAAGCGCATCAGGCCCGCCTTCCGCTACGAGCGCTCGCTCGGGGTGCTGACCCAGGCGCACGATGCCGGACTCATCACGAAGTCGAACCTGATCCTCGGCATGGGGGAGGAGCCGGAGGAGGTGGTGCAGGCCCTGCACGACCTGCACGACGCCGGCTGCGACATCATCACGATCACGCAGTACCTGCGGCCATCCCCCCGGCACCTGCCCGTCGCGCGCTGGGTGAAGCCGCAGGAGTTCATCGAGTTCAAGCACGAGGCCCAGCGGATCGGATTCCTCGGGGTGCTCGCCGGCCCCCTCGTGCGCTCCTCCTATCGGGCGGGGCGCCTGTGGGTGCAGTCGATGCGGTCGAAGGGGCGCGAGATCCCGGCGCATCTCGCGCATATCGCCGAGGGCGTGCCCGAGGGCGAGAGCGCCTTCGCGCAGGCCGTGTGAGCGGCATCTGCCGATACCCTGAAGGGGATGGGTGAGAAGGAGAGTGCGTCGGAGGTGAACCGTCGCAGGGGACGGCCGCGGGTGTCCTCGCGCAACGCTGTGGTCGAGGCCGCCTGCGAGCTCTATCTCGAGCGCGGATTCCCGCAGACGTCGATCTCGGACATCGCCCAGCGTGTCGGCATCAGCAGATCGAGCTTCTTCAACTACGCGGGAACCAAGAGCGACCTGCTGTGGGCGGGGTTCGATGAGCGGCTGCAGCTGCTCGACGAGGCGTTGCTCTCCTCGTCCGTGCCGGATGCGATGCTGGCCTTCGCAGACCGGTACGCGCCGGATGAGATCTCGCTCGTGTACGCGAATGCCGAGGCGATGGACATCTCGGATGAACTGGAGCAGACGGCATCGGTGCGCGCGGCCAGAATCGCGCGTGCCGCGGGCGCCGCGCTGCGGCGAGGCGGCGCGGATGCCCTGACGGCGAGCGTGCTCGGCGGCGCCTATGCATCGGCGCTCATGGTGTCGCTTTCGACCTGGGCGCTCGCCGGGGCGGGGTCGCGCAGCTTCTCCGCCATCCTGGCCGACGCTCTCGAGGTGCTCGGTCCCTGAGCGCGCTCGGTCCCTGAGCCTGCTTGGTCCCTGAGCCTGCTTGGTCCCTGAGCGCGCTCGGTCCCTGAGCCTGCTTGGTCCCTGAGCGCGCTCGGTCCCTGAGCCTGCTTGGTCCCTGAGCCTGCTCGGTCCCTGAGCCTGTCGAAGGGGCAGGTAAAATCGAAGCATCATGGCTACTTTCGGCACCCTCTCTGAGCGCCTCACCGAGACCTTCCGCAACCTCCGCACCAAGGGCAAGCTCTCGGCGGCCGACGTCGACGGCACCGTCCGCGAGATCCGTCGCGCACTGCTCGACGCCGACGTCGCGCTGCCCGTCGTGAAGGAGTTCACCGCGAAAGTGCGTGAGCGCGCGTTCGGCGACGACGTCAACAAGGCCCTCAACCCCGCGCAGCAGGTCGTGCAGATCGTCAATGAGGAGCTCATCGGCATCCTCGGCGGACAGCAGCGTCGGCTGGAGTTCGCGAAGAACCCGCCGACCGTGATCATGCTCGCAGGCTTGCAGGGCTCGGGTAAGACGACCTTCGCGGGCAAGCTCGCCAGGCGGTTGCAGAAGGATGGCCACACTCCGCTTCTCGTCGCGGCCGACCTGCAGCGTCCCAACGCCGTGAACCAGTTGACCGTCGTCGCCGAGCGCGCGGGCGCCGCGATCTACGCCCCCCAGCCGGGCAACGGTGTCGGCGATCCCGTGCGCGTCTCGCGCGACGGCGTCGAGTACGCGAAGCAGAAGCAGCACGACGTCGTCATCATCGACACCGCCGGTCGCCTCGGCGTCGACGCCGACCTCATGAAGCAGGCAGCGGCCATCCGCAAGGCGACGAACCCCGACGAAGTGCTGTTCGTCATCGACGCGATGATCGGTCAGGACGCCGTCAACACGGCGAAGGCCTTCCAGGAGGGCGTCGACTTCACCGGTGTCGTGCTCTCGAAGCTCGACGGCGACGCCCGAGGCGGCGCCGCGCTGTCCGTCGCGTCGGTGACGGGACGGCCGATCATCTTCGCCTCGACGGGTGAGGGTCAGGACGACCTGGAGGAGTTCCACCCCGATCGGATGGCCAGCCGCATCCTCGACCTTGGCGACGTGCTCACCCTCATCGAGCAGGCGCAGGCCGCGTTCGATGAGGAGGAGGCGGCCAAGGTCGCCGAGAAGATCGCGAAGGAGCAGTTCACGCTCGAGGACTTCCTCGATCAGATGCAGCAGCTCAAGAAGATGGGCTCGATGAAGAAGATGCTCGGCATGCTGCCTGGCATGGGCCAGATGAAGCAGCAGCTCGAGGACTTCGACGAGAGCGAGATCGGGCGCACCGAGGCGATCATCCGGTCGATGACGCCCGCCGAGCGACGCAACACGAAACTGCTCAACGGGTCGAGGCGGCTGCGCATCGCCAACGGCTCGGGCGTGACGGTGACCGATGTCAACCAGCTCGTGAACCGGTTCGAGCAGGCGGCCAAGATGATGAAGACGGTTGCGCGAGGCGGCACGCCGAACATCCCCGGCATGGGCCCGATCCCCGGCGGCAAGCCGGGAGCCTCGGCCAAGCGCGGCGGCAAGAAGCAGAAGAAGCAGCAGGGCTCGCGCTCGGGCAACCCGGCTAAGCGCGCGGCCGAGAATGCTTCGATAGGGACAGCAACCGCTCAGCCGACCGGCAGCGGCTTCGGTCTCGGCAAGCCCGCCGCCCCGACCGAGACGGACCTGGCCGAGATCCAGAAGCTCTTCGGCAAGGGCTAACCGACAGGCGGCGCGGCCTTGTCGTCGCCCGACAGCCAGCGCAGCCACCACGAATCCGGATCGCCCTCGAGCAGCAGCGCCCGGGCGAGCAGCGTGAGCGGCACGGCGAGGATGGCGCCGAGCGGGCCGATCACGAACGTCCAGAACACGACGGACACGAAGCTCAGCGTCAGGGTGATGTCCACGGCGTCCGAGACGAACTTCGGCTGCACGATCGACTGCAGTGTCACATTCACGACGCAGTAGATGACGATCACGATGAGCATCAGCTTCCAGTCGCCGAACACGAGCGCGAGGAATGCGGGCGGGATCAGGCCGATGACGAACCCGACGTTCGGGATGAAGTTGGTGACGAACGCGAGCACGGCCCACACGACAGGCAGCGGGACGTCGAGGATCTTCAACGCGATGCCGTCGAGCACCGCCACGATCGCTCCGAAGAGCGCGTTGACGACGAAGTAGCGCTGCACCGCATGCGCGAACGCCGTGAACCTCGCCATCACGTTCTCGACCCGAGGCCCGAAGGTGCGCGTCGCGCGGGAGTAGCGGGCACCATCCACCGCCATGAAGATGATGTAGGCCAGTACGAAGAACAGGCCCGTGAGCAGCGAGAGGGCGGCGCTCGTGAGTGAGCGCACGTAGCCGAGCAGCGTTCCCGGTTTCAGGATGTCGGTGATGGCATCCGTCACCTGATCCTGCACGCCCAGTTCGCCCAGCCAGGCGACGGTGTCGTTGGTGGTGCGGGCGATCGCCGCGTAGGAGTCGATGATGAGCCCGGCAAAGGCATCGACGGTGTAGTACAGCAGCAGCACCATGAACGCGAGAACGGCGAAGGCGACGGTGACGACGACGGCTGTCGCGAGCCCGCGCGGGCATCCGATGCGTTCGAGGGGCCTGCGAATCGGATGGCAGATGAGCACGATCACGGCGGCGAGCGCGATCGGGCCGAGCACGCCGTACGCGAGATGCATGCCGGCCAGCACGATGACGGCCGCCGCGAGCGTGAGCAGCAGCCGCAGCGTGGGAGGCAGCACGGGGGAGGGCGCCTCGACCACGATCGGCTGCGGGATCGGGTCACGGCGACGCAGGAAGCTCACTCATCAAGGGTAGCTCTGACACAGCAGTGGCCGGCCGCTGCTGCGCTGCGACCGGCCACTGGGTGTGGGTTGTTACTTGGTGTCGGCGTCGACCCAGTCCTGCGACTTGGTGACGGCCTTGTGCCACTCGCGCAGCAGACGGTCGGCCTCAGCCTGGTCGAGGTTCGGCTCCCACCGCTTGTCCTCCTGCCAGTTGGCGGACAGGTCGTCGAGGCCGCTCCAGAAGCCCACCGCGAGACCGGCGGCGTAGGCGGCACCGAGCGCGGTCGTCTCGGCGACGACCGGGCGCACCACGGGCACGCCGAGCACATCGGCCTGGAACTGCATGAGCGTGTCGTTGGCGATCATGCCGCCGTCGACCTTCAGCTCGGCGAGCTCCACACCCGCATCGGCGTTGACCGCGTCGAGCACGTCGCGGGTCTGGTAGGCGACGGCCTCCAGCGCGGCGCGCGCGAGGTGGTTCTTGTTCGCGTAGCGGGTGAGGCCCACGATCGCACCACGGGCATCCGGACGCCAGTACGGCGCGAACAGGCCCGAGAACGCCGGCACGAAGTACACGCCGCCGTTGTCGTCGACCGCCTTGGCGAGCTCTTCGACCTCGGGAGCCGAGTCGATGATGCCAAGCTGGTCGCGCAGCCACTGGATGAGCGAACCGGTCACGGCGATCGAACCCTCGAGCGCGTAGTGCGTCGGCTGGTCGCCCAGCTTGTAGCCGACCGTCGTCAGCAGACCGTTCTTCGAGCGGACGATCTCCTCGCCCGTCTGGAAGATGAGGAAGCAGCCCGTGCCGTAGGTGTTCTTGCTCTCACCCGGCGTGAACGCGGCCTGACCGAAGGTAGCGGCCTGCTGGTCGCCGAGGATGCCCGCGATGGGCGTCTCGCGCAGCAGCGAGGAGTCCTCGGCGGCGCCGTAGACCTCGCTCGACGACTTGATCTCGGGCAGCATCGACTTCGGCACGCCGAAGTCGGCGAGGATGTCGTCGCGCCACTGCAGCGTCTCGAGATCCATGAACAGCGTGCGGGACGCGTTGGTGACATCCGTCGCGTGCACACCGCCATCCACACCGCCCGTGAGGTTCCACAGCACCCAGGTGTCCGTCGTGCCGAACGCGAGCTGACCGGCGTCGGCCTTCTCGCGCGCGCCCTCGACGTTCTCGAGGATCCAGACGATCTTCGTGCCGGAGAAGTACGTCGCCAGCGGCAGGCCGACGATGTCCTTGTACCTCTCGACATCGCCATCCGCGAGACGGTCGACGATGTCCTGCGTGCGCGTGTCCTGCCAGACGATCGCGTTGTAGACGGGCTCGCCCGTCGTGCGGTCCCAGACCACCGCGGTCTCGCGCTGGTTCGTGATGCCGATGGCGGCGATGTCGTGACGGGTGAGGTCGGCGCGGCTGAGAGCCAGGCCGATCACCTCCTGCACGTTGCGCCAGATCTCCGATGCGTCGTGCTCGACCCAGCCGGCCTGCGGCAGGATCTGCTCGTGCTCCTTCTGGCCGGTCGAGATGATCGATCCCTTCTTGTCGAAGATGATCGCGCGGCTCGACGTCGTGCCCTGGTCGATGGCGAGAACGTAGTCAGCCATGTTTTCTCCTTTGAATACGGGGTTTGAGGGTGCTGATCAGGCGGCGAGGCTCAGCAGCGGGTTCGCCAACAGGGCGGCGAGCACGCCGCCGATCAGCGGACCGACGACCGGAACCCAGGCGTAGCTCCAGTCGCTGGAGCCCTTGCCCTTGATCGGCAGGATGGCGTGTGCGATGCGGGGGCCGAGGTCACGGGCCGGGTTGATCGCGTACCCGGTGGGGCCACCGAGCGAGGCGCCGATGCCGACCACGACGAGGGCGACGGGCAGGGCGCTGAGGGGGCCGATGCCGCCGGGAACGCCGATGCCCGCATCACCGTAGTCGTTGAACGCGAACACGCTGAACACGAGCACGAAGGTGGCGATGATCTCGGTGACGAGGTTCCACGCGTACGAGCGGATGGCAGGACCGGTGGAGAACACGCCTAGCTTGTTGGCCGGGTCGGGCTCCTCATCGAAGTGCTGCTTGTAGACGAGCCAGGTGAGAACGGCGCCGAGGAACGCGCCGACCAGCTGTGCCGCGATGGCAACGAGGAACTGGCTGAAGCCGATGTTGCCGTGAACGAGCAGAGCGATGGAGACGGCGGGGTTCAGCTGAGCGCCCGAGTAAGCGGAGGCGAGCACACCGACGAAGACCGCGAGGCCCCAGCCCCAGTTGATCATCAGTGTGCCGCCGCCGAAACCCTTTGTCTTGGTGAGGATCACGTTGGCGACGACACCGCCACCGAGCAGCAGAAGCAACGCGGTGCCGACGACTTCGGAGAGGAAGTACAGACCGAGATTCACATCCATGTCTTCTTCGACCTTTCTTAGGCGACGGCTCCCCAGTCGTCGCGGTGGAGGGTGAGGGACCGAGCTGGGGGGAGCGGTCCCGGCGTTCCCGGCCTACTTCGGATCGGGTCCGCTGATCGTGAGTCCGTGATAGGTGTCGAGGTGCTCGCGCGCCTGGGACACCTCCTCGGCCTGTTTCTGGTCGCTCCATCCGAGGAGGGGAGCGAGGGCTGCGGCGATCTCCTCGAGAACCGCCTCGGTGACACCACCCGTGAAGGCGATGCTGGTGCGCCGCTGCACGATGTCGGCGAGGTGCACGACGAACTCGTTCGCGACCATCCACTCGAGCTCGCGCGTGGACAGCTCGCCGCCGGCGAGCACCGCGTCATCGCCATCCTCGATGTAGTCCCACACCTCGGCGGCGCGCGTGCCGTAGCGCTTCAGCAGGATGGGCGCCCGCTCGCCCGCACCGGTCAGGTGTGCGTCGATCCAGCTGCGCTCGGCGGCCTCGGTGCGAGGAAAGTCCTTGCCGCCGCCGATGACGCGCGTGGCGGTGTGCACGGTGCGCTCGCGCTGCAGCAGTTCGAGCACCTTGTCGGAGAGCGACTCGCCGAGCGCGCGGAACGTGGTCCACTTGCCGCCGACGAGGCTGACGAGAGGGACGCTGCCGCTGGTCGAGTCGACCTCGATGCGGTAGTCGCGCGACACGAAGCCCGGCGCGGTGTCCTCGTGACGCGGCAGCGGACGGATGCCGGCGAATCGGTACACGATCTGCGAACGGTCGACCTTGATCGACGGGTACACGTGGTGCACGAGGTCGAAGAAGTAGTCGATGTCCTCATCGGTGCAGAACACGGGCTTCGACGCGTCGGCGTCGGTGTCGGTCGTGCCCACCAGCACGCGGCCCTTCAGCGGGTAGATCAGCACGATACGGCCATCCGAGTGCTCGAAGAAGATCTCGCGCCCCTTGGTCGCCGCCAGCAGCTCGGGGTGGTCGAGCACGATGTGCGACCCCTTCGTGCCTCCCATGAACCGGGTCGTCGTGCCGAGGGTCTTGTTGGTGATGTCCGTCCACGGGCCGGAGGTGTTCACGACGACGTCGGCGGCGACGGTGAAGCGCTCGCCTGTGACGCGATCCTCCAGCACGACGCCGTCAGCGGTGCGTTCGACGGCCTCGACGTAGTTCAGCGCGTAGGCGCCGTCGCGGGCGGTGACGCCATCCTTCAGCACATCGAGGGCGAGACGCTCAGGGTCGTGCATCGCGGCGTCGAAGTAGGTGGCGGTGAACTTGACGTTCGGGTCGAGCAGGGGAAGCTCCTCATGCGCCTTCTTGCGGCCGTGGAAGCGGTGACGAGGCACCGTGCCGCCATCCCGCGAGAAGGTGTCATAGATGATCAGGCCGATCTTGATGAGGAACGCGCCGCGCTCCTTCGGCTTGCCCGCCTTGTGCGTCAGGATGCGGAAGGGCGCAGACAGGATGCCGGAGAACATCGAGTAGATCGGGATGGTCGTCTCGAGCGGCTTGACGTAGTGCGGCGCGATCTTGAGCAGACCGTTGCGCTCGTGCACCGACTCGTTGACGAGGCGGAACTCGCCATTCTCGAGGTACCGGATGCCGCCGTGCACCATGTGGCTGGAGGCGGCGGATGCTCCGGATGCGAAGTCATTGCGCTCGGCGAGAACGACATCGACGCCGTTGAGCGCGAGTTCGCGGAAGGTGGAGATTCCATTGATCCCGCCACCGATGATGAGCACGGTGGTGCGACCTGCATCCTTGACTGCGGCGACGTCTTCACGCTCGACTGCTGGCGTATCGATCAACTTCGACCCCTTTCGAGAGCACACTCAGGTATAGCCTTGAGGCGTTGACACGATCGCGCAATACGATTGCACATACGTGCAAAGCAGAGGAGACGATGGACAGCCAGGACCCCGACTTCCGCGATCCGAAACTGGTGAAGGCGCTCGCGGCGGCGCAGATGTACTACCTGCAGGAGCGCACCATGGAGTCGATCGCTCGCGACCTCGGCACCTCGCGCTCGTCGGTCTCACGGCTTCTCTCACACGCCAGGGAGATCGGCGTGGTCGACATCCGCATCCACTCGCCGCTCGAACGGGAGCAGCTGCTGGAGCGGCGCATCCGCGACCGTTACGGCGTTTCGGCGTACGTCGTGCCGATGCCGACGAGCGTCGCCGAACTGGAACGGCTCGAGCGCGTGGCGATGACGGCGGGCCGCATCATCGGGCAGTTCGTCGAGTCGCATATGACGATCGGGCTGGCCTGGGGCTCGACCATGAGCGCCATCAGTCGCGCCCTGCCGCAGAAGAACACGAGCGACACGACCTTCCTGCAGCTGAATGGAGCAGGCAATATCGAGACGACGGGCGTCGAGTACTCTAGCGAGATCCTCCAGCGATTCGGTCAGGCCTTCGACGCGAAGGTGCAGCACTTTCCCGTTCCCGCGTTCTTCGACGATCCGGCGACGCGCGATGCCATGTGGCGTGAGCGCTCGACCAGGCGCGTGCTCGACCTGCAGGCGCGGATGGACATGGCGGTCTTCAGTCTCGGATCCCCCACCGCCGATGTGCCGAGCCGCGTCTATGTCGGCGGGTACCTCGGGCGCGATGACTACCGCAGCCTGTCGGAGGATCGCGTCGTCGGCGACCTCGCCACCGTGTTCTTCCGGGCCGATGGCACCTGGCGCGATGTGAGGCTGAACGCACGTGCGACGGGACCATCCTTGGACAGGCTGCGCCGGGTGCCACGGCGCGTGTGCGTCGTGGCAGGGCAGCACAAGCTGATGAGCCTGCAGGGCGCGCTGCGCGCCGGTTTCGTCACCGACGTCATCATCGATGAGGCGCTTGCCCGCGCCCTCTTCGACGCCCCCGCCCCCCGCTGACGCGCCCGGACCGCGCGGCGCCGTGAAAGCGCAGTCAGTTGGCCTCGGCGCGGCCGAGGCGCCAGTAGCCCATGAAGGCGACGGCACGGCGGTCGACGCCGTGCTCGGTGACGAGGTGTCGGCGCAGGGCCTTGATGGCGCCGGCCTCGCCGGCGAGCCAGGCGTAGAGCGGCGCGTGCTTGAGGGCGGCGCCGCCCTTCTTGCTGCGCGGTGACTCCCACAGCAGCGCCTCGTCGACGTCGACCTCTTCGACCTCGCTGCCGCGCCCCGCGGGGCAGAGCGCTGGCAGCACTTCGCGGACGGTGCGGTCGAGCCACGCGCTTCGCTCGCCATCCTCGCGGCCGGACACGTGCACCTCGAACCCAGGGTGCGAGGGGAGGTACGCGTCGTCTGCGCCGAACGGAAGCTCGACGACCGCAACGCCGCGCGCGGAGGGCGGAAGCTGCTCGAGGATGGCTGCGATCGCGGGTGAGGCGGTCTCGTCTCCGACGAGCAGGTGCTGTTCGACGGAGGCAGGCGGCACGAAGTCGATGCCGTAGAACGGCGGCTCATCGGTCACCTCGGGGGCGGACAGGATGACCTCGTCGCCGACCCGTGCATCGCGGATCCAGCGGGAGGCGGGGCCCGACACCTCGTGCACGACCATGTCGACATCCACCTCGCAGTGATCGTTGCGCACGTACCTGGTCGTGTAGGTGCGGAACGGCGGGCGGGCATCCGCGTCGAGCGCGCGCCACTGCGTGTACCAGTCGTCGCCGACCGGCATCCGCTCGAGCGACACGGTCGGGGTGGGGAAGACGACCTTGATGCGCTCGTCGAACCCCGGATCGCCGTATCTCGCGAGCGCGTCGCCGCCGAAGGTGAACCGGCGGAAGCTGGGGGTCAGGTCGGTGATCTGCGTCACGCGCACACGGAACATCCCGCTCATGCGGCGTTCTCCTGATCGAGCACGTGGTGGCGCCCGCGCGGCAGCACGAGCGGCGTACCGGAGATCGGGTCGGGGATGATGCGCGCGTCGAGATCGAACACCTCGCGTACGAGATCGGACGTGATGACTTCGCCCGGATCGCCCTGCGCGACGATGCGGCCTGCGCGCACCGCGAAGAGGTGATCGGCGTAGCGCGCGGCGAGATTGATGTCGTGCAGCACCATGACGATCGTCGTGCCGCGCGTGCGATTGAGATCGGTGAGCAGGTCGAGCACCTCCACCTGGTGCGTGACGTCGAGGAAGGTCGTCGGCTCATCCAGCAGCAGGATGTCGGTCTGCTGCGCGAGTGCCATCGCGATCCAGACGCGCTGCCGCTGTCCGCCGGAGAGCTCGTCGACCGAGCGATCGGCCAGCGCCGTCACGCCCGTCGCCTCCAGCGCCTCGACCACGGCCTCATCGTCGGCCGCGGTCCAGGAGCGGAACAGCTTCTGGTGCGGATGACGGCCGCGGCCGACGAGGTCGGAGACGGCGATGCCCTCGGGCGCGATCGGCTGCTGGGGGAGCAGCCCCAGCGTGCGCGCGAGCTCTTTCGTGGGGATCTCGCGGACGGCGCGGCCATCCAGCACCACGGCGCCCTGCGTCGGCGAGATGAGGCGCGAGAGCGTCTTCAGCAGCGTCGACTTGCCGCAGGCATTGGCCCCGACGATCACGCTGATGCGACCGGGGGGAATGGTGAGGTCGACGCCGTCGACGATCGTCTTCCCGCCGTACCCCGAGACGAGTGCCTCAGTCGACAGCTGGTGGTTCTCGGTCATGACGATCCTCCGCGGCGGGATGTGCGAATGAGCAGATAGAGCAGGTAGGGGGCGCCGAGGATGCCGGTGATGACGCCGACCGGGAAGGTCGTGGCGAAGGCGAACTGACCGAGCAGATCGGCTGCCAGCACGAGGCAGGCGCCCAGGAGCGCGGCGGGGATGGTCAGCGAGCGCCCTGCACCCACGAGGCGTGCGGCGATGGGCCCCGCGAGGAACGCGACGAAGGCGATCGGTCCCGTCGCGGCGGTGGCGAAGCAGACGAGGGCGACGGCCGAGATCAGCAGCAGCATCCTGGCGCGGTCCACCCGAACGCCGAGTGCGGTGGCGGAGGCGTCGCCGAGCTCCAGCGCGCGCAGCTCGCGTGAGAGCACGACGATGAGCGGGATGAGCACGACCACCGCGCAGGCGAGCGGCCAGATGCTGCCCCAGCTGGGGCCGTTGAGGCTGCCCGTCAGCCAGCGCATCGCGACGGCGACATCCCACTCGGCCGCACGCTGGATGGTGTACGAGACGACGGAGTCGAGCATGGCGCCCACGCCGATGCCGATCAGGATCAGCCGCCCGCCCGTGGACGCGCCGCTGCGGGCTGCGAGATAGATGACGAGTGCGGTCATCACCCCGGCGATGAGCGCCACTCCCGTCGTCGCGGCGGCGTTCCAGTGCAGCACGACGAGCGAGATGACGGCGGCGGCGCTCGCACCGGAGGAGATGCCGATGACGTCGGGGCTCGCGAGCGGATTGCGCAGCATGGTCTGGAAGGTCGTGCCCGCGGCGCCGAAGGCGAGGCCGGCCAGCAGCCCGACGGTGAGCCGCGGAATGCGCAGCGTGCCGATCGTGAACGTCGCTCCCTCGATCTGCTCGCCGCGGATGACGCCCCACACCGTGTGAAGCGGGTAAATGGTGTTGCCGAGCATGAGCTCGGCGAACAGCAGGGCCAGCAGAACGACGATGAGGACGGCGATCGCGATGCTGCGACGTCGGGATCGGGCCATCCGACCGGCGCGGACGGCGTCGATCAGGGCGGGGTCGAGCCCAGAGGTGAGAATGGTCATGTCACATCGCCTTCATGCGCGTGCGGCGCGCGATCACGACGAGGACGGGAGCGCCGAGGAACGCCGTGACGATGCCGGCCTCGGTCTCGCCCGGGTAGCCGATGAGGCGCCCCGCGGTGTCGGCGAGGGTCAGCAGCACGGCGCCGCCGATCGCCGACAGGGGAAGCAGCCACCGCTGATCCGGCCCGCACAGCAGGCGCACGACGTGCGGAACCATGAGGCCGACGAAGGCGATGGGTCCCGCGATCGCGGTCACCGCCGCGCACAGTACGACACCCGCGGTCGCGGCGATGATGCGGATGCGGCCGACGTGTACCCCGAGACCGACCGCGACGTCATCGCCGAGCGCGAGCGCATTGAGCGCAGGAGTGCACACGAAGGCGACGATCGCGGCGACGACGAGCATGGGCACGATCACGGCCATGCTCGACCAGTCGGCGCCGGCGACGCCGCCGACCTGCCAGAAGCGGAACTTGTCCATCGCGGCGAGGTTCGGCAGCAGCACCGCGCTCACGAGCGATGAGAGGGCAGCGGTCGTCGCCACACCGGCGAGCGCGAGCTTGATGGGCGTCGCGCCTCCCGGGCCGATCGAGCCGACGATGTAGACGAACACGGCCGCGATCGCGGCGCCCGCGAGGGCCAGCCAGATGTACCCGAACGTGGTGGTGACGCCGAGAAAGGTGATGCCGCAGACGACGGCGAGGGATGCTCCGGTGTTGACGCCGAGGATGCCGGGGTCGGCGATCGGGTTGCGCGTGATCGCCTGCATGATCGCGCCGCTCATCGCAAGCGCGGCGCCGGCGACGAGCGCGAGCAGCGTGCGCGGAATGCGCTGCTGTGCGACGACCGCGCCGAAGGTGGTGCCGTTCTCGCCGCGCAGCCATGCGGCAAGGCCGTGCAGCACGTCGGATGGGGCCACCTGCCGCGATCCGAAGGCGAGCGAGAGCACGACGCAGGCGACGAGCGCGACGATGCCGCCCACCAGCACGACGACGTGACGCCGCGCCCCCGTGCGGACGGGGGCGCGGCGCTCTGGTGCGATCGTCGTCAACGGTGCGGCTTACTTCGCCAGCGCGGCACCGGCGGAGAGGTCGGAGACGTACTGGTCGAGCACCCACGGGATCGACAGCGCCGTCGGTGTCACGGCGCCGCTGTACGCGTCACCGCTTCCGACGGTCACGACCGCGCCGTTCTGCACGGCGGGAAGCGTGCTCCACAGCGGATCGGCCTGCAGGGCTTTCAGCAGGTCGTCTCCGTCGCCGTAGCTGACGATCACGTCGACGTCTTCGAGCTGGTCGGCGTTCTCGCTCGAGATGTCCTGATAGAAGCTGCCATTCTCGCCCGCGCTCACCGCGATCTCCGGCATCGCGAAGCCGAGGTCCTTGAGGAACGCGGTGCGCCCGTCGCCCTCGGCGTAGATCGAGATGGTCGACAGGTCGGAGCCATCCATGTAGAAGAACGCCGCTGTGTTGCCGGAGAAGTCGACGTCGGTCGTCGCCGCCGTGATGTCGTCCTCGAGCGAGTCGACGAGCGCCTGGCCCTCGACGGGCAGGCCGAGCGCGGCCGAGTCGATGCAGATGACGTCGCGCCACGGCGTGTACCAGGCGACGTCGGGGTAGGCGACGGTGGGGGCGATCTTCGAGAGCGTGGCGTAGTCATCGGCGGTGAGCCCGGAGTATCCCGCGATGATGAGGTCGGGCTTGCTGTCGCTGATCGCCTCGAAGTCCACGCCGTCGGTGGTCGAGTAGATGGTCGGGTCATCTGCACCCAGCGTGGCATAGCCGTCGGTCGTCCACTCATAGAGGCCGAGGCCGTCCGACATGTCCCACGACCAGGTCTGGTCGTCGCTGCCGATCGGGGCGACGCCGAGCGCGAGTGCGACGTCCTGGTTGCCCCACCCGATCGCGGCCACACGCTGCGGCTGCTCGTCGATCGTCGTCGTGCCGAGGGCATGCGTGATGGTGGTCGGATAGCCGTCGCCGGCGGCGGTGTAGTCGGCGCAGTAGTCGGTTGTGTCGACGGCGGTGTTCGCCGAGGCGCTCTCGGTGGCGCTTGTGTCGTCGGCGGCCGTGTCACCTCCGGTGGCGCACGACGTGAGGGTGAGGGCGAGGGCGCCGGAGGCGATGATCGCGAGGGCAGGACGAATTGTCATAGGGTTCTCCGCTCGGCACCGTCGGGCACGGGCGCCCGCGGTCACCATTGAGTGCAAGTGAGGGTTGACTAACACTCTAGGGGGATACGAACTCAGGTTGCAATAAGAACAGTTCAGAGGATGCCGCGCTCGAACTCTTCGATGAGGTGACGTACCACCGCGCGCAGGTCGCCGCCTGCCGCATCGGCGACCTCGATCTGGCGGGTCGCGCTCACCCCGCGCTCGATGATCTGCGGCACGAGGGCGAGCTCGGTCGCGCACCCGAGATCGCGGGCGATCGGGGTGAGCGTCTGTATGCCCTCGAGCAGGTCGTCGCTCACGGCGCGCTGCGCGCCATCCGGTGTCACGATCACCTCTGCATCGAGGCCGTAGCGCGCCGCGCGCCACTTGTTCTCGCGCACGAACCAGCCCGGAAGCACCGTGAGCTCTCGTCCTGCATCCAGCTCGCGCGAGAGCCATTCGACGAGGCACTGGGTGAGGGCGGCGACCGCGGAGAGCTCCGCGGCGGTCGACATGCCGTCGCATACGCGTACCTCGATCGTGCCCCAGCGGGGTGCGGGGCGGATGTCCCAGCGCACTTCGGTCGCGTCGGCCATGATTCCGGCGTGACGCATGTCGCCCAGATAGGTCTCGAACTCGGCCCAGGTCGTCACGGCCGACCAAGGGAGCCCCGCGGTCGGCAGCTGCTGGAAGACGAGCGACCGGTTCGATGCGTACCCCGTGCGCTCGCCCGCCCAATAGGGACTGGAGGCGGAGAGCGCGAGCAGATGCGGCAGGTAGGTGGTCAGGGCGGCCACGAGCGGCATGACCTTGCGGACATCCTCCACGCCGACGTGCACGTGCACGCCCCAGATCATCATGTTGCGCCCCCACCACTGGGTGCGTTCGATGAGCGTGTGGTACCTGGTCTTGTCCGTCACCTGCTGGTCGTACCACTGGGCGAACGGATGGCTGCCCGCAGACAGCAGCGCCACGCCGTGAGACTCGGTGTGCGCGCGCACGAGGGCGACGGCATCCTGGATATCGGTCATCGCCTCGGCGACCGTGCCGCCGACGCCGCTGGTCACCTCGACCGTGTTGGTGAGCAGCTCGCCCGTCACGGTGAATCGCCTGGGGCCGGGAACCGAGCGCACGGTGTCGAGCACGGCCGGCGCCGCGCCGACGAGCTCGCCCGTCGCAGGATCGGCGAGCATGAGCTCCCATTCCACACCGACGGAGGAGCGCGCGGAGTGCGCGAACGGCAGGGTCATGGCATCAGACTGTCATAGACCGACACCCTCGCGCGCAGTTCGCGCCACGGCGCGTCATCTGGCAGAATAGAGGGTCGGACGTCGTGCTCGACCCTCTATCCAGCACCCGTCCACCCACAGAGCTTCCGTCGGCGTGCACCCCACGCGTCAGGCGACTCGTTCTTTCCGCCATCCACACACAGGAGAATCGTGGCTGTCAAGATTCGTCTCAAGCGCCTGGGCAAGATCCGTGCGCCGTATTACCGCATCGTCGTGGCCGACTCGCGCACCAAGCGCGATGGTCGTGTCATCGAGGAGATCGGCAAGTACCACCCCACCGAGGAGCCCTCGCTCATCGAGGTCGACTCCGAGCGCGCCCAGTACTGGCTGTCGGTGGGCGCTCAGCCCAGCGACCAGGTGCGCGCGCTGCTGAAGATCACGGGTGACTGGGGTCAGTTCAAGGGCGACAAGGATGCCAAGAGCACCCTGAAGGTCGCCGAGGAGAAGACGGCGTACGCCGCCGACGCCTCGAAGAAGTCGGTCGTCAAGCCCGCCGGGCCGAAGGCAGAGCCTGTCGAAGCGGCTGAAGAGGCGCCCGCCGCCGAGACCGAAGCGGCCGAGTAAGCCGTGCTCGCCGCCGCGCTCGAACACATCGTCAAGGGAATCGTCGATCACCCGGACGAGGTGCGCATCGAATCCTCGTCGTCACGCGGCGAGGTTCTCGAGGTGCACGTGCACGCGGATGACCGCGGGCGAGTGATCGGGCGCGGCGGACGCACCGCAAAGGCGGTGCGCACCGTGGTATCTGCGTTGGCAGACGGACGCCGTGTGCGCGTCGACGTGGCCGACGACTGATGCCGAGTCCGAAAGACCAGCTGCGCGTCGGCCGTGCGCTCAAGGCGCACGGACTGAAGGGCGCGGTCAAGCTCGAGCTGTACACCGACGACCCTGATGGTCGTTTCGTACCCGGCGCCACCTTCTCGCTGCAGGTGCCGGAGGAGTCCACCTGGCACGGCAGCACCGTCACGGTGCGAGAGTTCCGCTGGATGAACCAGGCGCCCGTCGTGTTCTTCGAGGGCATCGACGACCGCACGGCCGCGGAGTCGCTCGTCAAGGCCATCCTGTGGGTCGACCAGGATGACGCCGAGGAGCAGACCGAGCCCGACGCCTGGTACGACCACCAGCTGATCGGCCTCGATGTCATGCGCGATGGTGCCGTCATCGGCCGCGTCGCGCGCGTCGAGCACCTGCCCGCGCAGGATCTGCTCATCGTCGCCCCTTCGACAGGCTCAGCAACCGAAGGGGACCTCGAGGTCATGGTGCCGTTCGTGTCGGCGATCGTGCCCGAGGTCGACATCGCCGCAGGACGCGTGGTCGTCACCCCGCCCACCGGACTCTTCGAAGAGCTCGCTACGGAGTGAACCCGCCTCACGAGGGCGTCGACGCCCTCGTGAGATGACCGTCATGACCGGGTGATCGGGCGGGAAACGCACCGGAATCTCCGCCGGAGATGATCGCAGGGTGGTCACATCGCACCAATCGCCGCCGACTGCGCACGAAGGCTGCCACGCACGCCGAACCGATGGCGGCGCCCGGCCGCATGGACACCGCGTGCCGGCGGCGATGACGGGTTCGTCGCATCCTGGAAGCGCACTCCTGCAGAACAGCGGGAACCTAGACTGAACGGATGCGCATCGACGTCGTCTCCATCTTCCCGTCGTACTTCGACGCGCTGGAGCTGTCGCTGCTCGGACGGGCGCGCGAATCGGGCATTCTGGACGTGAAGGTGCACGACCTGCGCGATTGGACGAGCGACAGGCACCGCACGGTGGACGACACGCCGTATGGCGGTGGCGCAGGGATGGTCATGAAGCCGGAGCCGTGGGGCCTCGCGCTGGACGCCCTTGCCGCACAGGAGTCCACCTTCATCTTCCCGTCGCCGGCGGGCGAGCGATTCACTCAGCCGATGGCTCGGGAGCTCGCAGGCGTTCAGCACCTCGTGATCGGGTGCGGCAGGTACGAGGGCATCGACGAGCGCGTCTTCGAGTACGCCGCGACGCTCGGCCGCGTGCGGCTCGTGAGTCTCGGCGACTATGTGCTGAACGGGGGAGAGGTCGCCGCGCTCGCCATGATCGAGGCGATCGGCCGGCTCATCCCCGGCGTGGTCGGCAACCCCGAGAGCCTCGTCGAGGAGTCGCATGAGGATGGACTGCTGGAGTACCCGTCCTACACGAAGCCGGCCTTGTGGCGCGATCGGGAGGTGCCGCCCATCCTGCTCTCCGGCAATCACGGCGCGATCGCCCAGTGGCGCCACGAGCAGCAGCTTGAGCGCACGCGCACCCGCCGCCCCGACCTTCTCGATTAGACGTCGGAGCGGGACGCCGACATGCCTCGAACCGAGGCGTGGCGTGTTTCGCGCACTTGCCCCGCGGTGTGACGCGATCGCACGTCCTGCTCACGGTGGGCGCGCGATCGATGTGAGCGTCAGAGGTGCGAGCGGTCGGTGAGGATGATCGGGCCGTTCTCGGTGATCGCGATCGTGTGCTCGCTGTGTGCGCCTCGACTGCCGTCCGCGCTGCGTAGGGTCCAGCCGTCCTGATCGGTGATCAGTTCGTTCGTCGTTCCGAGCAGCCACGGCTCGATCGCGATGACGAGCCCCGGCTTGAGGGGGTAGCCGCGGCCGGCGCGGCCATCATTGGGAACGTGCGGGTCGCCGTGCATGATGCGACCGACGCCGTGGCCGCCGAAATCGGTGTTGATCGTGTAGCCCTCGCCGTGCGAGACCTCGGCGATCGCGGCCGAGATGTCACCGACACGGCTGCCGGCCTGCGCGGCGCGGATGGCGGCATCCAGCGCCCGCTCTGTCGTCTCGATGAGGCGCAGATCCTCGTCGCGCGGGGTGCCGACGATGAAGGAGACGGCCGAATCGGCGACCCATCCGTTCACCGAGACGGCGAAGTCGAGCGTCACGAGGTCGCCATCGCGCAGCACATAGTCGTGGGGGAGCCCGTGCAGCACGGCGTCGTTCACCGAGGTGCAGATGACCTTGCCGAACGGGCCGCGCCCGAACGAGGGCGCATAGTCGATGTAGCAGGACTCCGCCCCTGCCGCGCGGATCATGTCGTGCGCGCGCTTGTCGATCGTGAGCAGATTCATGCCGACCTTCGTGTCGGCCTTGAGGGACTCGAGGGTCTCGGCGACGAACCGCCCAGCCGGCCTCATCTGCTCGATCTCAGCCGGGGTGCGCAGTTCGATCATCGTGTTCCTCTCGCTCGACCACCCATTCTCTCACTCGGGTGCATGAGCGAGGCCTGTGCTCTGGTAAAGTTGAACGCTGTGCCTTGATGGCCGCGCCCGTTGGTGCGTCCGTTTCGACTCCGCCTCAGGGGAGTCGAGGATCCGGTTCGGATCTCACGACACCAGCCAAGACCACTTCATCGGATGGCCGACCTGCGGCGGCCTCAGAAAGAGACAGTCATGTCGAACATTCTCGACGTCGTCGACGCCGCATCGCTCAAGAGCGATGTTCCCGCCTTCGGCCCCGGCGACACCGTCAAGGTGCACGTGAACATCATCGAGGGAAGCCGCTCGCGCATCCAGGTGTTCCAGGGCGTTGTCATCGGCCGCCAGGGCTCTGGCGTTCGCGAGACGTTCACGGTTCGCAAGATCAGCTTCCAGGTCGGTGTCGAGCGCACCTTCCCCGTGCACTCGCCCGTGATCGACCACATCGAGGTCGTCACCCGCGGTGATGTGCGTCGCGCCAAGCTCTACTACCTGCGCGAGCTGCGCGGCAAGAAGGCGAAGATCAAGGAGAAGCGCGAGAACCACGCGTAATCGCCTCACCCGAACGACACCCCTGGCCCCTGTGGCCAGGGGTGTCGCCGTCGATATGAGAACCTAGAGCACAGTGAACGAAGCGATCAGCACAGGTGACACCGACGCCGCAGCGTCAGCAGCCCCGAAGCAGACCCGTCATCCGGTGGGCGCCTTCGTGCGCGACCTCGTCGTCATCATCGCGATCGCGCTTGTCGTCTCGTTCGTCATCAAGACGTTCCTCGTGCGGTCGTTCTACATTCCCTCCGGCTCGATGGAGACCACCCTGCTGGTGGACGATCGCGTTCTCGTCGATGAGGTCACCCCGCACTGGGATGACTACAGCCGAGGCGATGTCGTCGTCTTCCGCGATCCTGGCGGATGGCTGTCGGATGTGCCGAAGACCGAGCGCTCGCCCGTCGGGCAGGTCATCAGCGACGTTCTCACCTTCGTCGGACTGTCGGCCGGCGACAGCGACGACCACCTCGTCAAGCGCATCATCGGGCTGCCAGGCGACCACGTCGTCTGCTGCAACGCGATGGGCCAGATCACCGTCAACGACGTCGCCATCGACGAGCTCGGCTACCTCAACCTGCCCGAGGGCGACACCGCGGCCTCGAACGACCCGTTCGATGTGACGGTGCCGGCCGGTTCGCTGTGGGTCATGGGAGACAACCGTGATCGCTCGGCCGATTCGCGTGCGCACCAGGATCAGCCCGGCGGCGGTTTCGTGCCCCTGGACAATGTGGTCGGACGCGTGTGGCTGCGCACCTGGCCGCTGGATCGCCTCGGCTTCCTCACACCTGAGAACGACGTGTTCCGCGGTGTTCCAGACAGTGAGGACACCGCGACCGAGCCGACGCCCGCGGCGACGGGCGCGGGAGACGACGAGTGACACCTGCCCTTCCGACCCTCGATCTGGAGGGTCGGCTGCTGGCGCAGACTCCGCTGATCATCGCCCTCGACGAGGTCGGCAGGGGAGCCCTCGCGGGCCCCGTCGCGGTGGGAGCGGTGATCATCGACGCGGCTGTCGTGGCCGTGGGCATCCCCGAGGGCCTGCGCGACTCCAAGCTGGTGCCCGAGAAGCGGCGCGCAGAGGTCGCGGCCAGGGCGCAGGCGTGGGCGCTCGCCGATGCGGTGGGATGGGCGCAAGCGGCAGAGATCGACGAGATCGGCATCGTGCCCGCGCTCGGTCTCGCCGCTGCGCGTGCCATCCGTGCCGCCGCCGCGCAGCTGCCCGTCGACCCCGCACGCGCGATCGTGCTGCTGGATGGCAACCACGACTACGTCAGCGCCGCCTACGGACCCGGTCTTGACGTGCGCACCGTGATCAAGGGCGACCGGGACTGCGCGTCGATGTCGGCGGCATCCGTCATCGCGAAGGTCGCTCGTGACGAGCGGATGGCGCGCATCGCACGGGACTTCCCTCGTTACGAATGGGAGAAGAACAAGGGGTATGCGAGCGCCGCTCATCGGGCGGCCATCCGGGAGATCGGCCTGACCGACCACCACAGGAAGTCGTGGGCGATCACCGATGCTCCCGCGTTGTTCTGACGCCATAGGATGGACTCACGATGGACGATGACATCTTCGAGGACTACGACAGAGAGCTCGAGCTCGCACTGTTTCGCGAATACCGTGACGTGGTCGCTCAGTTCCAGTACGTGATCGAGACCGAGCGACGCTTCTACCTGGCGAACGAGGTCGATGTCGTACGTCTCGACACGGAGACCGACTTCTATTTCGAGATTCAGATGACCGACGTCTGGGTCTGGGACATCTATCGCGCCGACCGATTCGTGAAGTCGGTGCGTGTGCTGACATTCAAGGACGTCAACATCGAGGAGCTCGCTCGGCACGATTTCGAGCTGCCGGAAGACCTCTCGATCGACGGCGACTGACCCCGAGATCGGGGCCGACTCACACCGACGTCCCGCTCACAGGTGCGCGACACGCGTGCGGGGCGTCCACAGTTCAGAATCCGTTCGTCACGCGCGTGCGCGAGCCGCAAGGCTCGATGCATGGCACGGAAAGACGACGTCGGGCGTGAGGGCGAACAGCGCGCCGCCGCCTACCTGATCGACCAGGGCTACGAGGTTCTCGACCGCAACTGGCGGTTGTCCACGGCGGGTGAGCTCGACCTGGTCGCGAGGCGAGGCAGCAGGCTGGCGGTCGTCGAGGTGAAGACGCGCAGCTCCGTCGCCTTCGGGCATCCGCTGGAAGCGATCGACGACCGAAAGCTCGACCGTCTGTGGCGGCTGGCCTGCGCGTGGCGCAGGGAGCATCCGGAGCTCGCCGCTGGCGCGCGGCTGCGCATCGACGCGATCGCCATCACGGGACCCGATCCATCCACCGCGCCGCTCGAGCATCTGCGGGACCTGAGATGACCGTCGCGCGCACCTGGGGCGTCGCCCTCACGGGGCTCCGGGGCGACATCGTCGAGATCGAGGCGGACGTGACATCGCATCAGCCCGACTTCCGCATCATCGGGCTCGCAGACAAGGCGCTCGGCGAAGCGGTCAGGCGCGTCGGGAACGCCTGCGAGAACAGTGAGCTGGAGCTGCCGTATCGGCGCGTCACCGTGAACCTGTCACCGGCGGGCCTGCCGAAGCAGGGAACAGCCTTCGACCTCGCGATCGCGCTGGCTGCGCTCGCCACGAACGAGAAGGTGCCGCTCGCCTCCATCGCCGAGGTCGTGCACCTGGGTGAGCTCGGCCTGGATGGCCGACTGCGCCCGATCCCCGGCATCCTGCCCGCGGTGCGCGCGGCCGCGGCTGCCGGGTTCGAACGCGTCGTCGTACCGTTCGGAAACCTCGAGGAGGCACGGCTCGTCTCCGGCATCGACGTGCGAGGAGCGGTGTCGCTGACCGAGGTCGTGTCGTGGCACGGCGGCGAGGTCGACGTGCCGCAACTGGAACCCGTCGCGGGACCGCAGCCGCATCCTGAAGCACCGGACGAGGTGGTCGATCTGTCGGACGTCGTCGGCCAGCCCGAAGCCGTCGACGCCCTGATCGTCGCCGCGGCTGGCGGTCATCACATGCTGATGAGCGGGCCACCTGGCGCGGGAAAGACGATGCTCGCGCGTCGACTTCCCGGTATTCTGCCGCCGCTGGATGACGAGGCCGCGCTCGAAGTGGCGTCGTTGCGGTCGCTGTCCGGAGAGTGCGTGAAGGCTCTCGACCGCACGGCGCCGTTCGAGGCCCCGCACCATTCCGCGTCGACGGCCGCCCTCGTCGGCGGCGGATCGAAGCTGGCGAGGCCGGGGGCTATCGCCAGGGCGAGTCGTGGTGTGCTGTTCATCGACGAGGCGACCGAGGCGCCGCCCGCCACGCTCGACGCGCTGCGCCAGCCGCTCGAACAGGGACTGATCGACATCCATCGTGCCGGCTTTCATGCCCGATTCCCCGCCCGGTTCCAGCTGGTGCTCGCGATGAACCCGTGCCCGTGCGGCGAGTTCGGCGTGCGGGGCGGGTCGTGCGTCTGCGCGCCGCAGGTCATCCGCCGCTACGCGAATCGGCTCTCCGGTCCGCTGCTCGATCGCATCGACATCTACCTGCACCTGGAGCGCGTCTCGCATGTTCCCCTGAGCGACGAGCCGGCGGGGATGACGACCGCCAGGGCGAAGCGGATCGTCGTCACGGCGCGCGAGCGGGCGGCCGACCGGCTCGCGGGCACGCCGTGGCGCCTCAACGCCGAGGTCACGGGCACCTGGCTGCGCGGTGGCCCTGTGCGCATCGATCGTGAGGCGCGACGCACGCTCGACACCGCGCTCGAGCGCGGACTCATCACGCTGCGCGGCTACGACCGGATCCTGCGGATCGCGTGGACCGTCGCCGACATCTCGGGCCATCCCACACCCACCGCGACCGACGTCGGTCGCGCCCTGTTCCTCAAGAAGGGAATCTCCTCATGAGCACTGCGACTCCTGTGACCAGCTCTGCGGTTCTGCTCGATGACCCTCGTGTGCGCGAGCTTGCGCAACGACTGTGGCCACATCACGATGACAGGTCGCGGCGCACGCTCATCGCGCGAGCGGCATGGACGGTCCTCGCCGAACCTGGAGACGGTACCGCAGGCGCCCTCATCGCGGCGATCGGCCCGGAGGGGGCGATCGAGACCGCCGTCTCGAGGCCCGCGGCACTGCCATCCGCCGAACTGCGCGAGGGGCGCAGTCGGTGGAAGGAGCGGCTGCGACCAGAGCTGCTGCGTCAGGCGCTGAGCGAGGCACTGCGTCGAGGGATGACGCTGCTGACCCCCGAAGACGACCGGTGGCCCGGCGACCGGCTGGAGGCGCTCGGCGACAACGCGCCGATCGCGCTCTGGGTGAGGGGAGGCGCCGAGCATCTTGGGAATCTGCGCGCGGCGATCAGCATCGTCGGCGCGCGGGCCGCGACCGGCTACGGCACGCACATGGCATCCGAGCTCGCCGCCGAGCTGGCCGGGCGCGGCGTCGCCATCATCTCCGGTGCCGCGTACGGCATCGACGGCGCGGCGCATCGCGGTGCGCTCGGCGCGACCGGGCTTACGCTCGCGGTCGTGGCCGGAGGGGTCGACCGCGTCTACCCGGCCGGGCACGCGCGGCTGTTCGCCGAGCTGACCGAGCAGGGGGCGGTCATGAGCGAGTCGGCGCCGGGCGGGGCGCCCACCAAATGGAGGTTTCTCGCGCGAAACAGGGTCATCGCGGCGCTCGGCGACGCCACGGTCGTCGTCGAGGCGGGGGAGCGAAGCGGTGCACTCAACACCGCTGGCCACGCCGCCGCCATGGGGCGACCGCTGGGAGCCGTGCCAGGAGCGGTCACGTCGTCGCAATCGGCGGGATGTCACCGGCTGCTGCGCGACTTCGATGCCGCCTGCGTCACCTGTGCCGACGATGTGCTCGAGCTCATCGGGTACAGCGCACACCCGCCGCTGTGGAGCGAGGAACGAGTGCCGCCGGAGCAGGTGCGGGCGCGCGACGCCCTGTCGTCGAAGCAGCCGCGAGACCTAGCCGACGTGTGCCGCCTCTCCGGACTGTCCGTCGCCGATGCGCAGTCGGCCCTCGGCCTGCTCGAGCTCGCCGGCAGCATCCGCCGCACCGACACCGGGTGGCTCCTCGCCTGAGTGGCCAGCCGCCTTCGTCCGTCGCTCCCGCGACGGCGTGCAGTGAGTTGAGCACCGGTTTTGGCGTTCCGAGGTGCGCAAGGCACTGCGCGTCGGGGTGCTGCGTGGAGGTGCAGTGCCTGCGGCACCGCAAATGGCGTGTATCGGTGCGTTGGGCACTGCGCGTCGGGTGGCGTGTGCCGCAGATGCTGGTTCGCAACCGACGACGCGCTGAAGGACTATCGCCTGAACTGATGATGAGGTGCGCGACGATGGAGGGGTGAAGACATCGCGCGCAGCGGAGCAGTTCGCGTCGTACCTCGCCGAGGTGCGACGGCTGTCACCCGCCACGGTGCGCGCGTACCGCTTCGACCTCGATGATCTCGTCGCCGCGACTGAGGATCCGCAGCTCGCAGACATCGACCTGGAAGCCCTGCGCGATTGGCTGTGGCGCGCCACCCAGCGCGGCGATGCGCGATCGACGATCGCCAGGCGCACCTCGAGCGTGCGCATGTTCTTCCGGTGGGCGCATAACGAGAGCCTGATCGACCACGATCCCTCCGTGCGTCTCGTCACGCCGAAGCGTGCGAAGACGTTGCCCCATGTGGCCACCGCTGCGGCCTTGGCCGAGGTGCTCGAACGGATGGCGGCGGCAGCGACCGAAGGCGACTCCATCGCGCTGCGCGATCACGCCATCCTCGAACTGCTCTACGACGCGGGCGTGCGGGTGTCCGAGCTGTGCGGGCTCGACATCGACGACCTCGATCTCGATCGAGGCACCGCGCGCGTGCTGGGCAAGGGCTCGAAGGAGCGCGTCGTTCCCTTCGGCGCCCCGGCTCGTGATGCCGTCGGCGCGTACCTCACTCGCGGCAGGCCTGCGCTCGCTCTGCGCGCGGATAGCGCCACCGCGGCGCTCTTCCTCGGCGCCCGCGGTCGACGGATGGGCCCTCGCGCGGTCTACGGCCTCGTCGCGCGCGAAGTCGCGCCGGCCATGGGGGAGCAGACCGTCGGTCCGCACGCCCTGCGTCACTCCGCCGCCACGCATCTGCTCGACGGCGGCGCCGATCTGCGCGCGGTGCAGGAGATCCTCGGCCACGCGAGCCTCGGAACGACCCAGATCTACACCCACGTCTCCTCCGAGCGCCTCACCGCCGCCTACCGACTCGCCCACCCCCGCGCGTGATGCATCAGGTGGTCGAGGCCAAGAGGGGTCGTGGCCGAGCAGGTCTGTCTGAATCAATCGACCAGCCAACTCTGCCCATTCGGTCGCGTTCGTTCGACCAGTGTCTTGAAGATCAATCGCACGCCGTGTCGCAGAATGTCATCGCCTGGATCGTAAACGTTGTCATGAACTCCGATGAGTGGCGATTCGACGACTCTCCGTCCCGATTCTTCCAAGACCTCTCGTTCCAGGGCTCGCACGGGAGACTCTCCGAACCGTACGCCTCCACCCAGTAGTCACCATTGGCTTGAAGCGACTTGGTGCACAATCAGCAGACGTTCTTGAGCGTCGATAATGACGGCGAACACTCCGAGGCGCGTGCGTTGACTCGTCATGCGACCTGGAGGCGTTCCTCACCAAGCACGAACTCGATCGTGAGGCCGCCGAGGGTCGAATGCGAACAAGGATCCGCAGTGTGCTTCGTCCGGTGGAACCGGGCCGAAGCTCTTTCATGTTCTTGTGTTTGGATGCCTTCACGGTGTCCACGAGCGGTCGTCCGAGCTGTGGCCCTCGCCCAAGATCTCGATCACAGCCATGACCTGAAGCCGTGACAGCCCATCGAGTGAGTCGAGCCATGCTGTGATGTGCTCGACGTCTACCGTCCATCCGTCTCACACTCTAGTGGATTGTTGCGGCTAATATTGTGGGTATAGGTGTCGGAGTTTGATTCGGGCGTCGGTGGTCGTGAATTGCCAGTTGACTTGCCGCTGGTCGGTGTTGGTCGCTTGCTGCCAGGCGGTGAGT
>JASGDS010000235.1:0-3205 GCA_047607025.1 Microbacterium sp. | reverse complement strand
TGCCGCGTTTGAGACGAACGTGCTCGGACTGATCGTCTCATACGCGGCACGCAGCTGCTCGAGGGTGGTCGTGGACACCCCGTCACCCCCCGGGTTCACCCCGGCGTTGTTCCCCAGGATGTCCAGCGCGCCCACCGTGGCGGCCGCGGCGGTGACGGAGTCGTCGTCGCGTACGTCGAGCCGCACGAAGCGGGCACCGCGCCCCAGTCGCGCCGCGGCCGCGGCACCCTTCGCCGCATCGCGCGCACCCACCCACACCGTGAAGCCGCGGGCCAGCGATTGGTCTGCGGTCTCGTATCCGATGCCGCTGCTCGCGCCCGTGATGAGCGCAACGCCCGAGGACAGCTCGCCTCCCGACCCGGGGAGAGCGTCGCCGCCCATCGTCTTGTCCGTCGTCATGGCCGTCTCCAACTCCAACGGTGCGGTTTTCGGTAGCGACCGAGCGGTGGTGCGGCCACGGCCACGGATTCCCGATCGGAGTCGACGAATCCCGTGGTCCTGGTCACTTCGGTATCGGATGACAGCCTACGCCGAGGCGGACTGTGTCAAGATGCTTCGCGGTGTCGGGCATGATGACGCCCTGGCTCGGCCGGTGTCAGTGATCAGGCGCCGAGCATCGCGGTGATCTGCGCGTAGAAGGGTGCGGGGTCGCCGGCCAGGGAGGCTTTGACCATCGCGGTCCAGTCGTCGACGACGACCTCGATGTTTCCCTCGGCGAGAGCGTCGAGGGATCGGCGTGGCACGTCGCGCGGGTCGATCTTGGGTCCGTCGTATCCGGCGGACATATCGGTGTCGGCGGAGCCGAGGAGCACGCCCTGGACGAGGGTGTGCTGCGCGGCGAGTTCGAGACGGACCGCATTGGTCATGCTCCATTCGGCGGCCTTGGCCACGGAGTAGGCGCCCGCGCCCGGGGCGACGAACCACGACAGCGCGGAGAGGATGTTCACGATCGCGCCGCCCCCGTTCGCGCCGAGGACCGGTGCGAACGCTCGGATCACGTCGAGAGTGCCCCAGAAATGGGTGTCCAGTGCACGGCGCACCTCGGCAAGGTCGCCGGTGACCAGGCTGGCACCGGTGGAGATTCCGGCATTGTTGATCAGCAGGGTCACGTCCTGCGCGGCGGCCGCGGCTGCGACCACGGAGTCGTGGTCGAGCAGGTCCAGCCGTAATGGGACCACCCGCGGGTCGTCGATGTCGATCGCGTCGGGGCGGCGGGCGGTCGCGTAGACCTTGGCCGCGCCCCGGTCGAGCAGTTCGAGGACGAACTGGTGGCCGATGCCGCGGTTGGCTCCGGTGATGAGGGCGGTCTGGCCGGTGGGATCCATGAGTGCTCCGTTCCTGCACGAGGTGTGGTGAGTCTGCGCGGCCGCGTCTCGGCCGACATCCGATACGCTAAAACCTCACGTTGACGTCACAGTCAAATCGTCACACCATAGTCACGTCACGGAGCCGGAGGGGTTGGATGCGGATCGGTGAGCTCGCGCGCCAGACGGGAGTCAGCGCCAGGGCGCTGCGGTACTACGAGGAGCAGGGCCTGCTCACCCCGGACCGCACGCTCAGCGGGCAACGGACCTACCCGGAATCAGCCGCCGAATGGGTGCGGCTGATCCAGCGATTGTTCACCGCGGGACTGTCCAGCCGCACCATCCTGGACCTGATGCCCAGCATCCACGCCGGGGACGGCACCCCTGAGACCTTCGCGGTGCTGGCGGCGGAGCGTGATCGCATCACCGCGATGATGGATGACCTCGCCGCCGCCCGCGATGCCCTGGACCGCATCATCCACATCGCCCACAACCCCACCCCGGAACACTGCCCGGCCCTGCGTGACCCCGCCTGGATGCCGTACGCCACCAGCCCGCAGGTGTAGAGGGCAACGGATCGGTCCCTGCGGCGTGTTGCGGCTCGTCGCCGATACCGCGTTTCGCCTGATCCCACGCGGAACCGAGGCGCTCGAACCGCTGCCAGGTGTTCGGGTTGAATCCGGCCGCGTCCACCTACGAGGCTGCGTACCTCGCGCTCGCGTGTCTGGTTCGACGTGCGTCGCGTCGTTTATTCATTTCTCGTTCGCAGAAGGGAATTCGGCTTCTGAACGTTCCTGCTTGCTCGTCGCTATGAAGCAAGGCTCTGAACCGGCTGCCTCCGCCACGCGTTCCCGAACCTCCGTCTCCAGGCGCGGGCTGCTGTGTACCGTTCACTGGACGCGCTGCACACCCTCAGAAACCTGATCGCCCACACCGTGCCGCGGTGGATGCTGAACTGCTTCGCCAGCACGGTGACGCTGACTCGAGCGGACGGATCAGAGCTCAGAGCAGACGGGCCATCGCGGTCACTCAGAAAGGTAACGGGGCGCAGCAGCGATGAAACGTTATACTTGGGACACCCCGCCCTCATCCCCACCGTCGAGGAGAGCTTCGTGACGCAGCTGCCGCCGCGCTGGATCTGGCGCGATGACGAGTCGTACGCCCCCCGCAACCGCTTCACCTGGTTCCGCGCGGAGTTCACCCTCGACGTCGAGCCAGCCGAGGCCACCGCCCTGATCGCCGCCGACAGCACCGCCTACGCCTTCGTGAACGGCATCCCGGTGATGAAGGGCATGACACGGTTCACCCCGTCCCGCATCCGTGCCGAGCGCCTCGAACTCGGCCGGGCGCTCACCCCGGGGCGCAACGTCGTGCTCGTGCTGCATCACAGCTGGGGCGACATCACGACCTTTCAGCGCACGGGAGCCCAGCGGGCCGGGCTGTGGTTCTCGTCGTCGGTCGTGAACAGCGGCACCCGGTGGCGCTGGCTCGACGCCGAGGAGTTCGCCGCGCACGAGGAGCAGTTCCTGGGCCTGGACGGCACACCGCGCATCCGCTACCCCGTGCGATGGACCCTGCGCGAGGAGCGCACCGTGCCCGCGCTGAGTCGGCCGGACGCCGACGCCGACTGGCGCTCGGTGAGCCTGGTCGAGTCGGCGCCGTGGCCGCCGTCGCCGCTGCCGCTCGAGACGCCGCAACGGCGCTGGGTCGATGTGCGGCCCGCTCGGGTGCTGGGGGCTGCTCCGGCCGGAATCGATGCGAGCGGCCGCGGGACGATCAGCGGCAACGCGGGCGAGGAGGTGCGCGTCGTCGTGGCCTTCGAGCGGCCCCTGCACGGGCAGCCGTTCGTGGAGCTGGAGAGCGAGGTGGCGGGCGAGATCTCGCTCGAATACGCCGAGATC
>JASGDS010000234.1:0-20877 GCA_047607025.1 Microbacterium sp. | reverse complement strand
TCAAGGCGCGAGCCGTGACGATCTCGCGATTCGCGGTGCGGGGCACGAGGCGCGAGGGCGACCTGATCGACCTCGACGTCGTGGTCGACTGCACCAGTGGCACGTACATCCGCGCGCTCGCCCGCGACCTGGGTGCCGGCCTCGGTGTGGGAGGCCACCTCACGGCGCTGCGCCGCACGCATGTCGGACCGTTCGGCGTCGAGAATGCGGTGGGCATCGACGCCATCGCACCAGAGCGACTGCTCGATCCCGCCGATGTCGCCACGGCCGTCCTCGGCCGCTTCGATGCGACGGCCGACGAGGCACGCGATCTGCGCCACGGCAAGCGATTGACGGATGCGGCAACCCGGGTGCACGGCGCGCGGGCTGCGGCCATCGACCCCGACGGCGCGCTCATCGGCATCGTCGAGAAGCGAGGGAAGGACCTCAAGAGCGCCATGAACATGCCGGACGCGTCAACAAGCCCAGCGACCGAGGCGGGCCCTTCGACAGGCCCTTCGACAGGCTCAGGACGGGCCGCAGGGACCGACGCATGATCCTCGGGTTCACGATCGTCGAGGTCGCAGTCGCCTCCGTCGCCGGTCTGCTGTGCGTCATCCTGGGCCTGGCGAAGCGCCCGCCGAGCGACCTCTCGGTCGGGGCGACGCTGCTCGTCGAACTGCTCCTCATCGCGCAGATCGTGGTCTCGATCGTCGCCCCCTTCGTCGGCAATTCGCCATCCGGTGACCTGCTCGAATTCTGGGCCTACCTCATCTCGGCGGCGCTGCTGCCCGCGGGCGGCATCGTCTGGGCGTTCGTCGACCGCACCCGCTGGAGCGTCGTGGTGATGGGTGTGCTGTGCCTCGCGGTGGCCTTCATGACCTACCGGATGCACGTCATCTGGACGGCAGGCATCGCCTGAGCGCCGGTAGGCTGGGAAGCCTATGACCGAGCCACAGAAATCGCGCCGCATCTCAGGCGGAGGCACCGTTCTCATCGTCGTCTACGCGATCATGGCGCTGGCCGCCACCGGCCGCAGCGTGGTGCAGATCATCCGCGACTTCGACAACGCCCCGCTCGCGTACACGCTTTCCACCGCCGCGGCCGTCGTGTACATCCTCGCGACGCTCGCGCTCGCCTCCTCGCGCAGCCAGACGTGGTACCGCATCGCGAAGGCGGCCGTGTGCTTCGAGTTCGCCGGCGTCGTCATCGTCGGCGCCCTCAGCCTGAAGCTGCCCGAACTCTTCGCCCATGACGCGACCGTCTGGAGCGAGTTCGGCAGCGGCTACTACTGGGTTCCCGTCGTGCTGCCCTGGTTCGGCATCTGGTGGCTCGCCACGCACAACCCGGCCAAGGAGCGAGCATGACGCTCTTTCGCAGTCCAGACGAGATTCCGGATGGCTTCGGACCATCCATCGTCGCGATCGGCAAGTTCGACGGCGTGCACGCCGGTCATCGCGCCATCATCGAGCGGATGCTCGTGGATGCGGCATCCGGTGATCTCGCGACCGTCGCCGTCACCTTCGACCGCAACCCGCTCGCCCTCATCGCGCCCGCGAAGTGTCCGCCGCCACTCGTCAGCAACGATCAGAAGATCGAGCTGCTCGACCGGACGGGAATCGATGCGACGCTCATGCTGACCTTCGACGAGACGCTGGCGTCTGAGGAGCCGGAGGACTTCGTCACCCGTGTGCTGGTGGGCGCACTTGCGGCCAGGCGCGTGCTCGTCGGCGACGACTTCCGCTTCGGCCGGGGTGGGCGCGGCGACGCCGCACTTCTGACTCGGTTGGGGCAGGAGCACGGCTTCCTCGTCGAGATCGTGCCGGACATCGCGAGTGCGGCGGACCGCAGGCGCGTGTCATCCACGTGGATCCGCCAGCTGCTCGCCGACGGCGACGTCGAGCGCGCGGCCAAGCTCCTCGGTCGTCAGCACGCCGTCTCGGGAACCGTCGTGCATGGACTCAAGCGCGGTCGTGAACTCGGCTTTCCCACCGCGAACCTCGGCGGGAGGATCGAGGGCTTCGTGCCGGCGGACGGCGTGTACGCCGGATGGCTCGTCACCCCTCCCACCGCCCAGCTCTCGGTCTCCCGCTATCCTGCCGCGATCTCGGTCGGCACGAACCCCACCTTCGACGATATCGACGAGCGACAGGTCGAGGCGTACGTACTGGATGAAACGGGGCTCGATCTCTACGACCTGCGCGTGGAGGTGCGCTTCGCGTCGCGCATCCGCGGCATGGTCGCCTTCGAGGGCGTCGACAGGCTCATCGAACAGATGAACGACGACGTCGAACGCGCGCGAGACGTGCTGCGCTGAGGCTCAGCCGAAGATCTGCTTGCCGAACACGATCACGACGACCCCGAAGACTGCCACGAGGGCGCAGAGGCTGAAGCAGACGATCGCGCCGATGCGGCCCGATCTCGTCGGCTCGGTCGACTCGGAGCCCTCGGGCGTGCGCGCGAGCGAGCGCACACCGAGCGCGAACAGCGTGGGAACGCCCGCGCCGAACAGCAGACCCACCACGAGCACGAGCGCGATGGAGGACAGGAACCCTGTGACGTCGAAATCCACAGCGAGCCTCAGCCGCGCAGGGCGGCTTCGGGAGCGGCGGTGGCCTGCTCGGCTTCTGTCTCGTGCGTCCAGTCGTCGTTGACGTTGTTGTGGTCGATCGCGTCACGGCGCGAGCGCACATAGATCAGCACGACGACCGCCAGCAGCAGACCGAAGACCGTGATGGCGCCAGGAAGACCGCTGATGCTGCTGCCGATGAACCAGGTCAGGCTGCCGACGGCGGCGGCGGCGGGCAGCGTGATGAGCCAAGCGAGGCCCATCTTGCCGGCGACGCCCCAGCGCACCTGGGCGCCCTTCTTGCCGAGGCCGCTGCCGAGGATGGATCCTGTCGCAACGTGCGTGGTCGACAGCGGAAGGCCGAGGTGGCTGGATGACAGGATGATCGCGGCGCTCGACGCCTCGGCGGCGAAGCCCTGCGGTGAGGAGATCTCGACGAGGCCCTTTCCGAGCGTTCGGATGACCCGCCATCCGCCGATGTAGGTGCCCAGCGCGATCGCGAAGGCGCACGCCACCTTGACCCACAGCGGCACATCGTTGTCTGGTGTGAGCGAGCCGTAGGCGACGAGGGCGATGAAGATGACGCCCATGGTCTTCTGCGCGTCGTTCGTGCCGTGCGCCAGCGACAGCAGCGACGCGGTGCCGACCTGGCCCCAGCGGAATCCGCGTGTCGAGGTGCTCTCCGGCACGCGACCGATGATGGCGTAGACGAGGCGCGTCGCGGTCATCGACACCATCGCGGCGATCACGGGCGCGAGCAGCGCGGGCAGGATGACCTTGGTGACGATCGTGCCCCACAGCACGGCGCTGTCGCCGTTGATGAGACCCCACACAAGGGCGGAGCCGATGAGGCCGCCGAACAGGGCGTGGCTCGACGAGCTCGGCAGGCCGAACAGCCACGTCATCAGGTTCCAGATGATGCCGCCGACGAGGCCGCAGAAGACGACCAGCATCAGCTGCTCGCCCTGCACGGCGTCGAGGTTCACGACATCGCCGCCGACCGTCTTGGCGACCTCGATCGAGAGGAACGCGCCGACCAGGTTCAGGATGGCGCTGAGCGTGACGGCGGCCTTGGGCTTCAGAGCCCCCGTGGCGATCGATGTCGCCATCGCGTTTCCGGTGTCGTGAAAGCCGTTCGTGAAGTCGAAGCCGAGGGCCGTGACCACGACAAGAAGCAGAACGAGGAACTCTGGATCCACTCCTCAATTGTGGGGGCAGAGGGCTCGTGGACACGAGTTCTCTGCGAATCGTTCACTGAGCGTTCACCTTTGCGGTGCCTGGATTTCGACTATCAGGAGTATGAGTCGTCTCACGAGGCGACCGGAGTGGTGAACTCCAACGGCCATCCTGCCGCAGCCAGTCTCGCCTGCACCCGGCGGACGTCGTCGTCATCGGGCAGGGCATTCTTCACCTGCACGATGAGGGCGCGGATGTCGATCTCGTCGGTGGGCGCCGATCCCTCCTTCGCCAGACGCACGACCGCTTCGATCTCCTCGGTCGTGAGGCGGTTCGACAGCAGCGCGACCAGTGGCAGGTAGTCGTTCTGCGGCAGCCCTTCGGGGTATCCGGCGCGCAGCCAGTTGACGATGCGGTCGATGAGACCCTGATTCTCTGTCATGTCGATTCCCTTAACCGAACAGCTGCTTGCCGAAGACGATCACGACGATGCCGAACAGTGCCACTGCCCCGCACAGACCGAAGCAGACGATGGCGCCGGCGCGTCCTGCCGCGGTGGGATGCGCGTGCTCTGCGTTCGGATCGACCGTCGCGCCGGCGGGCGCGGAGGCGAGCGAACGCATTCCCACCGCGAAGAGGGCGGGCAGGCCGGCGCCGAACAGCAGTCCGACGATGAGCACCTGAGCGATGGACGACACGAAGGACGCGAAATCGAAATCCATGATGCGGCTCCTTACGCCCGAGCGAGTGAGACGGAGTCGGCCGGCGTCTTCTCGCCCTCCCACTCGTCGTTGACGTTGTTGTGGTCGACGGCGTTCTTGCGCGACCGCCAGAACATGGTACCCGCGGCTGCGGTGAGCAGCACGAACACGAGGAGCGCCCCGCCTGCTCCGTCGATGGTGTGCCCGATGAGCCAGGTCACCGCACCCACGACGGCCGCGGAAGGCAGCGTGATGAGCCAGGCGATGCCCATCCGGCCGGCGACGCCCCAGCGCACGCTGGCGCCCTTCTTGCCGATGCCCGTGCCGAGGATCGACCCTGTCGCGACATGCGTCGTCGACAGGGGGAGCCCGAGGTGGCTGGAGGAGAGGATGATCGCGGCGCTCGCGGCCTCTGCTGCCATCCCCTGCGGAGAGGAGATCTCGACGAGTCCCTTGCCCAGGGTTCGGATGACCCGCCATCCGCCGAGGTAGGTGCCCAGTGCGATCGCGAGCGCGCACCCCACCTTCACCCACAGCGGCACATCGCCATCGCTGTCGACCGCACCGTAGGCGACGAGGGCGAGGAAGATGACGCCCATCGTCTTCTGCGCGTCATTCGTGCCGTGCGCGAGCGAGACGAGCGAGGCGGTGCCGATCTGCCCCCAGCGGAAGCTCCTGTTCTCGATGTGTTCGGGAACCCTCGCCGTGATGCGGTAGATCAGCCAGGTGCCCGTCGCCGCGATGATCGCGGCGATGACGGGTGAGAGCAGGGCGGGCAGGATGACCTTGGTGAGGATCGTGCCCCACAGCACCGCGTCGCCGCCGTTGAACAGACCCCACACGAGCGCCGAGCCGATGAGGCCGCCGAAGAGTGCGTGGCTGGATGAACTCGGCAGGCCGAAGAGCCAGGTCAGCAGGTTCCAGATGATGCCGCCGGCAAGCCCGCAGAACACCACGAGCATGAGCTGCTCACCCTGTACGGCATCGAGATTGACGACGTCTCCTCCCACCGTCTTGGCGACCTCGATCGAGAGGAAGGCGCCGATGAGGTTCAGGACGGCGCTGAGGGTGACGGCGACCTTCGGCTTGAGTGCGCCAGTGGCGATCGAGGTCGCCATGGCGTTTCCCGTGTCATGGAATCCGTTCGTGAAGTCGAAGCCGAGGGCTGTGACGACGACGAGGATCAGCACAAGGATTTCTGGTTCCACGCTTCCATCCTGGGCGCGGATTCACCCCGATATCGCGAAGTTTCGCGGCGTTCACCGAGCCTTCATCTGAACGCCCTCTGTCGTTCCCCGATCAGTAGGACGACGCGTCCTCGCTGCTCGTCGACGTCTTACCCGCGGCGCGGGCGCGCGCTTCGCCGAGGATGGTCGCGCTGGCACTCGTCCCGAGGCGGGTGGCGCCGGCATCGAGCATCGCGATCGCCGAGTCGAGGCCGCGCACGCCGCCGGACGCCTTCACCTGCACCGCGGCTGAGACGCTCGCGCGCATGAGCTGTACGTGGGGCACGGTGGCGCCGCCGCCCGCGAAGCCGGTCGACGTCTTCACGAATGTTGCGCCGCCCTGCTCGGTGAGCCTGCTGCCGCGCGCGATCTGTTCGTCGTTCAGGAAGCTCGTCTCGAGGATCACTTTCGAGACCTGGCCCTCTGCTGCCTCGACGACGGCGGCGATGTCGGCCAGGGCGCGGTCGTCCTCGCCGCCGAGCAATGCGCCGATGTGGATCACCATGTCGAACTCGCTCGCGCCATCCTCGCGCGCCTGCCGCAGCTCGGCGACCTTCGTCGCGGTCGAGGTGGTGCCGTGCGGGAACCCGATCACGGTGCCGACCGCCACGCCCGTGCCATCCAGTCGCTTCACCGCGTAGGCGATGTCGCTCGGCCGCACGCACACGCTGAAGACGCCCCACTCGGCCGCGATATCGAGCTCGCGATCGACGTCGGCTGTTGTGATGTCCGGCTTCAGGATGGCGTGGTCGATGGCGGCGGCGATCTGGGCTTCGGTGTAGGGCGAGGTCATGTTCACAGCCTAGCGCGCGGCCGTGACGGAAATACCCCCAGGGGGTATAGGGTTGATGCTGACGGAGGCGAACATGAGCGACACGCGAGCGGTGGTTCTCGACATCGAGGGCATGACCTGCGCGAGCTGCGTCAACCGCGTCGAGAAGCGACTGGCCACGGTGCCTGGCGTCGAGGCCGCCGTGAATCTGGCGACCGAGTCGGCGAAGGTCACCGCACCTGAGGGCGTCGAAGACGAGCAGCTCGTCGAGGCTGTGCGCTCGGCCGGGTACGAGGCGCACGTCAGGGGTCGGCGTCACTCGGTCCCTGGGCCCCACTCGGTCCCTGGGCCTGTCGAAGGGCACGAGCACATGGCTCATGCCGACGCAGATCCGCACGATCACATGCACATGCATGACGACGTGCCGGGCCGGACGACGCTGCGCACGCGCTTCCTCGTGAGCGCCATCCTGACCCTGCCCGTGCTGCTGGTGTCGATGATCGAGCCGGCGCAGTTCGCCGGATGGCAGTGGGGCGCGCTCGTGCTCACGCTGCCGGTCGTGCTGTGGGGCGGATGGCCGTTCCACCGGGCGACCTGGCAGAACCTGCGGCACGGTGCGGTGACCATGGACACGCTCGTCACGATCGGCACCGTCGCCGCGCTCGGCTGGAGCATCTGGGAGACGGCCTGGGGCGGCGGCCACGTGTACTTCGAGACCGCGGGCGTCATCACCGTGTTCATCCTGCTCGGCCGGTGGATCGAGCAGCGCTCGCGCCGACGCGCGGGGGAGGCGCTGCGGGCACTCGGCGAACTCGGCGCGAAGGATGTCGTGCTGGCCGATCGCACGGGGGCGGATGGCCCGCGCGTGCCGATCGAGCTGCTCGGTGTGGGCGACCGCTTCATCGTGCGGCCGGGGGAGAAGATCGCCGCCGACGGCGTCGTGGAGGATGGATCGGCGGCGGTGGATGCCTCGATGCTGACGGGCGAATCCGTTTCCGCGGACGTCGGGGAGGGCGATGAGGTGACAGCTGGCACGATCGCGGTCGACGGCCGACTCGTCGTGCGCGCGACCGCCGTCGGCGAGGACACGCGGCTGTCGCACATCGCGCAGCTCGTCGAAGACGCGCAGGCGGGGAAGAGTCGCGTGCAGCGCCTGGCCGACCGCATCTCCGCAGTGTTCGTGCCCATTGTGATCGCGCTCGCGCTTGTGACGCTCGTCGTCTGGCTGCTGACGGGCGCCGGAGCGGAGACGGCCGTGAGCGCGGCGGTCGCGGTCGTCATCATCGCCTGCCCGTGTGCGCTGGGCCTCGCGACGCCGGTCGCCATCCTCGTCGGCACCGGACGGGGCGCGCAGCTCGGAATGCTCGTCACGGGACCGGAGGCGATCGAGGCCGCGGGTGCCATCGACACGATCGTGCTCGACAAGACGGGCACCGTCACCGAGGGTCGGATGGTCGTGCAGGAGGTGCTTGAGCTGGTGCCTCTCGACGTCGAGCATCGGTCGCTGAGCCTGTCGAAGCGCCCACAGACGACGTCGAGGATCGACGCGCTGTCCGTCGCCGCAGCCCTGGAGCGCAGCAGCGAGCATCCCATCGCGCGCGCGATCGTCGAGGCATCCGCGGGGGAGACGCACCCCGTGGCGGACTTCCGCAACCACGTCGGCCATGGTGTGACGGGCACGGTGGATGGCCACAGCGCCTTCGTCGGCAGTCCGGCTTTCGCCTCCCGGTTGCTGCGGCCTGTCCTGAGCCTGCCGAAGGGCCTGTCGAAGCAGGGCATGGAGGTTCCCCCCGAACTGCTGCCCGACACCGCCGCCACGACGGTCATCGTCGGCTGGGACGGCGCCGCCCGCGCCGCCATCCTCATCGCCGACAGCCTGCGCGACGACAGCGCCGCGGCCATCCGGCGTCTGCGCACGATGGGCATCGAGCCCGTGCTACTCACCGGCGACGCCGAGCTCGTGGCGCGAGCGGTCGCCGCCGAGGTCGGTATCGACACCGTGATCGCGGGCGCGACGCCCGAGGGCAAGGTCGCCGAGATCGAGCGGCTGAAACAGGATGGCCACCGCGTCGCCATGGTGGGCGACGGCGTCAACGACGCGGCGGCCCTCGCCGCCGCCGACCTCGGCATCGCCATGGGAGGCGGCACGGACGCCGCGATGCACGCGAGCGACGTGACGCTCATCCGCGAATCGATCGATGCCGCAGCCGACGCGGTGCTGCTGTCGCGGCGCACGATGTCGACCATCCGAGGCAACCTCTGGTGGGCGTTCGGCTACAACGTGGCCGCCATCCCGCTCGCCGCGTTCGGGTTGCTGAACCCCATGATCGCCTCGGCCGCCATGGCGGCCTCGAGTGTGCTCGTCGTGCTGAACAGCCTGCGCCTGCGCCGCTTCGGTCGCTGACCCGCCACGCACACGACGGAGATCCCGACTCTGACGTATACTTCCGGCGGCGAGCCTCCGTCACGCGCGAGTTCTCCGTCGTATGTGGGGCTCACCGGGGCTGGCGCTGCGGGTCAGAAGTGCGCGGCGTTCACGAGCCCAACTCGAAGCGGCGTCGCGTGCAGGGTCGTGACGACGAGCATGGGGATCGCGACCGTCGTGATCGTGGTGCCGAAGCCGGAGAGCGTCGTCGACGTCCAGTACGCGGGGAAGCCTCGCACGCCGAAGACGCCCATACCGCAACCCTACCGGCGTGATGGCTTCGCCAGATGGCGTAGAATGGTGGCCGATCCGCCATCCGTTCGACGCAGCTACACACGGTCTAGGCAGATCGGTTCTGCGAGAAGCCACCATGAGGGTGCGCCCGCACAGGAGACCTGCGGTTTTCACTTCCGCCGGCATTCACGCTCAGGAGGAGCATGCCGACCACGGCACCCGCGCGACAGCGCAAGAAGTCCTCGCCGTCCCGTCACGACGACGAGGCCCCGATCATCCCGATCCTCGCCCGCAAGGTGCGCGAGGTCGAGTCGAAGGCGCAGCGAAACAAGCTGGGGCCGACCAACAGGGTCAAGTTCCAGGTGATCGCCTTCCTCGTGCGCGAAGAGCGCACACGGGTCAAGGAGCAGGAGGGCCTGCCCGACGCCGTGCGCGCCGAACTGCTCAAGCGCCTGGATGGCGTCGCCACCATCCTCGCGAAGACGGCCGCCCGCGACACCTCGCTCATCCAGCTGCTCGGGGCCGACCACGCGACGAGCCCCGTCGCGAGGCGTCTGCGCCGCGACTGGCTGCTGGAGTCGGGTGCCGAGTTGCAACCGGAGGACCTCGTCATCACCGACGACATCCAGGTGCAGGTCGCTTCTCCCATCGTGCCGGCCGTCGCCGCCGAGCGCGCGGTCACACCACCGCAGATCGAGATCCGTCGCGAGGCGAACCCGTTCCTCGCGCCCGACTTCTCACGTGCCGCGAAGGCCTCGTCCGGTCGCCACCGGCTCGACGGCTGGGAACTCATGGGCCCGCTGTACAAGTCGTTCGAGCAGGGCGCGGGCGGTGGCTCCGCCACCATGCCGCTGCCCGAGCTGCCCGAGTTCGACCACCTCTCGCCCAAGGGCCTTGAGATCATGCCGCACCAGTCGCGGTTCCTCGAGGCCGTGCGCGCGGGCCACCGCGAGTTCCTGCTCGCCGACGAGCCAGGCCTCGGCAAGACGGCCGAGAGCGTGCTGGCGGCAGCTGTCGCGAATGCGTACCCGCTCGTTGTCGTCGTGCCCAACGTCGTCAAGATGAACTGGGCGCGCGAGGTCGAGCGCTGGACGCCTGGCCGTCGCGCCACCGTCATCAATGGCGACGGCGACGATGTCGACGCTTTCGCCGACGTCTTCATCGTCAACTACGAGATCCTCGACCGGCACCTCGCGTGGCTGTCGACGATCGGCCTGCGCGGGATGGTCGTCGATGAGGCGCACTTCATCAAGAACCTCACCTCGCAGCGCTCGCAGAACGTGCTCGCCCTCGCGCAGCGCGTGCGCCAGACGACACCGGGGGGCAAGCCGCTGCTGCTGGCCCTGACCGGAACGCCGCTCATCAACGACGTCGAGGACTTCGACGCGATCTGGCGCTTCCTCGGCTGGACGAACGGCGAGAAGCCGGGCGAAGCGCTGATGGCGAAGCTCGATGCGACGGGCCTCACTCCTGCGGACAAGTCGTTCTACCCCGAGGCGCGCGAAGCGGTCATCTCGATGGGTATCGTCAGGCGCCGCAAGAAGGATGTCGCGAAGGACCTGCCGGACAAGCTCATCGCCGACCTGCCCGTCGAGCTCGACGACGAGTACGCGCGCGGCATCAAGGCCGCCGAGCGCGAGCTGGGCGCACGCCTCGCCGCGAAGTACCGCCGCATCGTCGACGCTCGCACGGCGCGGCATGGCGACACCGGCTCCCTGAGCCCGTCCCGGTCCCTGAGCCAGTCCCGGTCCCTGAGCCTGTCGAAGGGCGACATCGACGAAGACATCGTGCGCCTCGTCGCACAGGGCGAGCTCGAGGAGTCGAAGGCGCAGGGCACGGGTGGCGACAACGTCTTCACCATGGTGCGCCGCATCGGTCAGGCCAAGGCGCAGCTGGCGGCCGACTACGCCGTGCAGTTGCAGCGCTCCGTCGGCAAGGTCGTCTTCTTCGCCAAGCACATCGACGTGATGGATCAGGCGGAGGCGCACTTCGCGAGCCTCGGCATCCGTTCGGTCTCGGTGCGCGGCGAGCAGACGACCGCTGTGCGTCAGGCGGCGATCGACGCGTTCAACGACGACCCGGATGTCGGCATCGCGGTCTGCTCGCTCACCGCGGCGGGCGTCGGCGTCAACATGCAGGCTTCGTCGAACGTCGTGCTCGCCGAGCTGAGCTGGACGGCGGCCGAGCAGACGCAGGCCATCGACCGCGTGCACCGCATCGGCCAGGACGAGCCGGTCACCGCCTGGCGGATCATCGCCGCGCACACCATCGACACGAAGATCGCCGAGCTCATCGACCGCAAGCAGGGCCTCGCCGGCCGTGCGCTGGATGGCGAGCAGATCGACGAGACATCGAGCGACTCCGTGCAGCTCGAGGCGCTGATGCACCTGCTGCGTCGCGCTCTCGGCGCCTGACGCGCTAGCGTTGACGTATGAAGATCGGGATCCTCACATCGGGCGGAGACTGCCCTGGACTGAACGCTGTCATCCGCGGTGCCGTGCTCAAGGGCACCGAGGCGTATGACATGCAGTTCCTCGGTATCCGAGATGGATGGAAAGGCCTCGTCGAAGGCGATTTCCACCCGCTCGGGCGCAGCGATGTGAAGGGTCTGTCGAAGGTGGGAGGGACCATCCTCGGCACCAGCCGCACGAACCCGTACGAGGGGGATCGAGGGGGGCCGGAGAACATCGCGAAGACGATGTACGGTCACCGGATGGACGGCATCATCGCGATCGGAGGCGAGGGAACCCTCGCCGCGGCCCAGCGCCTGAACAACGACGGCATCAACGTGCTCGGCGTGCCGAAGACGATCGACAACGACCTGCGCGCGACCGACTACTCCTTCGGGTTCGACACCGCCGTCAACATCGCCTCGGAGGCGATGGATCGGCTGCGCACGACGGGTGACTCGCACCAGCGCTGCATGGTGGCCGAGGTCATGGGCCGTCATGTCGGATGGATCGCGCTGCACTCGGGCATCGCCGCCGGAGCCCACATCATCTGCATCCCCGAGCAGCCGATGTCGCTCGACGAGATCTGCCAGCACGTGCTCTCGACCCACGAGCGCGGCCGTGCGCCGCTCGTCGTCGTCGCCGAGGGCTTCAAGCTGACCGGTCAGGACGAGGAGTACAGCGACAAGGGCCTCGACGCCTTCAACCGACCGCGGCTCGGCGGCATCGGCGAGGTGCTCGCCCCCATGATCGAGAAGGCGACCGGAATCGAGACGCGGGCGACCGTGCTGGGGCACATCCAGCGCGGGGGAGCGCCCAGCGGCTTCGACCGCGTGCTCGCGACCCGCCTCGGGCTGCACGCCGCCGACGCGGTGAACGACGGCGACTGGGGTCAGATGGTCGCGATGCAAGGCACCGAGATCGTGCGCGTGCCGTTCACCGAGGCGCTCGGCGAGCTCAACACCGTGCCGCAGAGCCGCTACGACGAGGCCGCGGCCCTCTTCGGCTGATTCGGTTCCTGAGCCTGTCGAAGGGCCCGTCGCACCCGCTGCGGCACCTTCGACAGGCTCAGGAACCGAAGGTGCCGCAGAGAGTGCGACCGCAGCGGACGACGGATAGGGTGGCGGGAATGGTTCAGTTCGGACGACATGCCGCGGCAGCTCGCCGCATCGTGCACATCAGCGACACCCACCTGGTGGACGGAGCGCTGCTGGGCGATCGGTACGACGCCGAGGCGAACCTCGAGGCCGCGCTCGCCCGCATCGCGCTGTTGGCAGGCGGCATCGACGCGATGGTCTTCACGGGCGATCTCACCGATCTCGGCGAGCCGGATGCCTATGTGCGGCTGCGCGAGATGGTCGAGCCCGTCGCCGAGCGCCTCGGCGCCGTCGTGGTGTGGCTGGCGGGCAACCACGACGAGCGGCCAGCGCTGCGCACGACGATGCTCGGTCTCGACGCCAGCGAAGAGCCGGTGACGGGCGTCTGGGATCTACGCGGGCTGCGCCTGATCGTCCTCGACTCGACGGTGCCCGGGTGGCACCACGGCGACCTCGACGAGAGGCAGCTGGCCTGGCTTCGCGAGCAGCTCGCCGAGCCGGCGCCGCTCGGCACCATCCTGGCGCTGCACCACCCGCCGCTGCCGAGCCACGTGCCGCTCTTCGACATTCTGGAGCTGCAGCATCAGGATGCGTTCGCCGACGCCATCCGCGGCACCGATGTGCGCGCCATCATCGCCGGGCACCTGCACTACCCGATGAGCGGCACCTTCGCCGGCATCCCCGTCTCGGTCGCCGCGGCATCCTGCTACACGATGGACATCGCGCGCCCGGGCGACGAGGTGAACGGCATGGACGCCGGGCAGACGTTCAATCTCGTGCAGGTCTACGACGACACGATCACCCACGCGGTCGTGCCCGTCGACAGCGCCGAGCCAGGCGACTTCTTCACGCCCGAATGGTATGCGGAGATGGCCGCGAGGACGCCGGAAGAGCGCCGCGAGGCGTTCTCCCGCAAGCCGCCTTCGACAGGCCCTTCGACAGGCCCTTCGACAGGCTCAGGACAGGCCACAGAACAGGCCACAGAACAGGCCACAGGACAGGCTCAGGACAGGCCTCAGTGACCGGAGGAGACGCCGAGCACGTCGAACAGCCAGGCGAGCTGGAACGCGCGCTCGCGCCAGGCGTTGTAACGGCCTGAAACGCCGCCGTGGCCAGCCGCCATCTCGCACTTGAGCATCGCGTCCGCGCCCACCTCGCGCAGCCTGGCCACCCACTTCGCCGGCTCGACGTAGTAGACCCTGGTGTCGTTGAGCGACGTCATTGCGAGGATCTTCGGATAGGTGACGCCCTCGCGCACGTTCTCGTAGGGGGTGTACGACTTCATGTAGTGGTACACCTCGGCGCTCTCGAGCGGGTTGCCCCACTCCTCCCATTCGATCACCGTCAGCGGAAGCGACGGGTCGAGGATGGTCGTCAGTGCGTCGACGAACGGCACGTCGGCGAGGATGCCGGCGAAGAGTTCGGGTGCGAGGTTCGCGACGGCGCCCATCAGCAGCCCGCCCGCGGAGCCGCCCTCGGCGACCATCCGGTCTGCGCTCGTGTAGCCGCCGTCGATGAGGAAGCGGGCGACGTCGACGAAGTCGGTGAAGGTGTTGCGCTTGTGCAGCATCTTGCCGTCTTCGTACCAGGCGCGGCCCATCTCGCCGCCACCGCGCACGTGCGCGACCGCGAAGACGACGCCTCGGTCGAGCTCGCTCAGACGTGCATGCGAGAAACCGGGGTCGATCGAGTGCTCGTACGAGCCGTACCCGTAGAGGTGAAGCGGGCGAGGGGCGTCGCCAGGCTCGCCGAACGATCGCTTCCAGACGATTGATACAGGCACCTGTGTGCCATCCTCGGCCGTCGCCCAGAGGCGCTGCTGACCGTAGTCGTGCGGGTCGTACCCTCCCAGCACCTCGACGTGCTTCAGCTCGTGCAGCTGTTTCGTCGCCACAACGTAGTCGAACACCGTGCCCGGCGTGGTGAACGAGCCATAGCTCAGCCGCACAACGGGCTGCGCCCACTCGGGGTTCCCGCCGAATCCGGCCGCGTACAGCGGCTCGTCGAACTCGATCTGCTCCACCTCGCCGCTGGCGTAGTCGAGCACGCTGATACGCGGGATGCCGCCCGAGCGATACTCGACGAGGGCGAAATCGGCGAAGCAGTCGATGCTCTCCAGCCGGGTGCCAGGCGTGTGCGCGATGACGACCTCCGGGGTCGCCGTCGGGTCATTCAGTGGCACGCGCATCAGCTCGAAGTCGAGCGCGCCGCGGTTGTGCATCACATAGAGCCACGAGACGCCGTCGATGATCGCGTGATCGACAGACGCCTCCGACTTCTGCGTTCTGCTCCACACCTCGATCGGGGGCACGGATGCCGGATCGCTGGCGAGGCGTTCGAGATCGGCCGCCGCGTAGAGCCGGATGTCGGTGGTCGTGTTCGATGCCGATTCGATCGCCAGCAGGGCGCGGCTGCGACTGAAGCCGGCGCCGATCCAGAACGACTCGTCCGATTCATGCGCGATCTCGACGTCTGAGGAGCGGTCGGCCTCGCCGACACGGTGCAGCCATACGCCGTCCGGGCGCCACGCGTCGTCGACGGTCGAGTACAGGATGAACTGCCCGTCAGGGCTGAAGCGCGCGCCCGCGCCGACGCCGTCGAGCACGTCGGGGAGCGTCTCGCCCGTCGCGATGTCGCGCACGCGCACGACGTATCTCTCGTCGCCCTGCACGTCGACGCCCCACAGCAGGCGTGAGCCGTCGTCTGTCACGCTGAAAGCGCCGAGCGCGAAGAACTCGTGTCCATCAGCCTCGACGTTGCCGTCCAGCAGGATCTCTTCGCCAGGCACGTCGGCATCGACCGTGATCGCTGGCGGCGTCCAGTCGTCCGCGTTCGCCAGGGGCGCACGGCACTGCAGCCCGTACTGCTTCCCCTCGATCGAACGACCGTAGTACCACCAGTCGCCTTGGCGCACTGGGACCGTCAGATCGGTTTCGCGCACCCGAGAGCGGATCTCGTCGAAGATCGTCTCGCGCAGCGGCTCGAGATGCGCGACGCGCTCGTCCGTGTACGCGTTCTCCGCCCTCAGCTGGCTGAGGACCTTCTCATCATCCTTCGCACGGAGCCACTCGTAGTGGTCTGTGAAGGAGTCTCCGTGATGCTCTCGAACGGTGGGGTGCGCCGCGAAGGATGGTGCGGGGCGCGGCAGTGGGGAGGCTGTCACCCTCCCACCGTACCGGTGCGAGAGCCTTCCTGCAGATCGGTCAGGTCTGAGTTACGCATCGCCACTATGCTGAGTGTCGGCACATCCGCCTTTTCGCGACCCAGAAGGACGCACATGACACACGCAACGACGCGTACCGAGAGCGATTCGCTCGGATCCCTTGATATTCCGATCGAGGCATATTGGGGCATCCACACCGCCCGGGCGCTGGAGAACTTCGACATCTCCAAGCGCCCGATCTCCGTCTATCCCGAGTTCGTCACGGCTCTCGCCATGGTCAAGCAGGCCGCCGCGCGCGCGAACCGCGAGATCGGCGTGCTGGACGCCGAGCGCGCCGAGCTCATCGATCGCGCCGCCCAGCGCGTCATCGACGGCGAGTTCCACGAGCAGTTCGTCGTCGGCGTCATCCAGGGCGGCGCGGGCACCTCGACGAACATGAACGCGAACGAGGTCATCACCAACATCGCGCTGGAGATGGCGGGGCACGAGAAGGGCGACTACGCCTACCTCTCGCCGATCGACCACACCAACCGCAGCCAGTCGACCAACGACACCTACCCGACATCCGTCAAGCTCGGTCTCTCGCTCGCGCTGCGCGCGCTGCTCGACGAGATCGACGCGCTGCGGCGGGCCTTCCTCACCAAGGGCAACGAGTTCCACGATGTGCTGAAGGTCGGCAGAACGCAGTTGCAGGACGCCGTTCCCATGACGCTCGGGCAGGAGTTCCACGGCTTCGCGACGACGCTGGGTGAAGACCAGAAGCGACTGAGCGAGAACGCCGCGCTGCTCACCGAGATGAACATGGGCGCGACGGCCATCGGCACGGGCATCACGGCCGACCCGCGCTACGCCGAGACGGTCAGGCGCCACCTCGTCGGCATCACCGGCGTCGAGATGACGACGGCAGCCGACCTCGTCGAGGCGACGAGCGACACCGGCAGCTTCATGTCCTTCTCCGCCTCGCTCAAGCGCAGCGCGGTGAAGCTCTCCAAGATCTGCAACGACCTTCGGCTGCTCTCCAGTGGACCGCAGGCGGGCCTGGGGGAGATCAACCTTCCCGCCCGTCAGGCGGGCTCCAGCATCATGCCCGGCAAAGTGAACCCCGTCATCCCGGAGGTCGTCAACCAGATCGCGTTCGCCGTCGTCGGCTCCGATGTCACCGTCACCCTTGCCTCGGAAGCGGGTCAGCTGCAGCTGAACGCATTCGAGCCGGTGATCGCCCACTCGATCTTCCAGTCGATCATCTGGATGCGCCAGGGCATGCAGACGCTGCGCCTGAACTGCGTCGATGGCATCACCGCGAACCGTGACCGACTCGGCGCGATGGTCGACGTCAACGTTGGCGCGATCACGGCGCTGACGCCGTTCATCGGATACGCCTCGGCGGCTGCCCTCGCCAAGACGGCGCTGCTGACGCACCGTCCCGTCGCCGACCTCGTCGTCGAAGCGGGCCTGATGACCCGAGAAGAGGTCACCAAGCAGCTGAGCCCCGAGCGGCTGAGCGGCCTCGTGCCGATCACCACGGTGCTCCCCGTCATCGAACCGGGCAAGGGCATCTGACCCACCCGGCATGTCTTAAGAACGTGCGACCGCCCTTCGACAGGCTCAGGAACCGATGACAGGCTCAGGAACCGATGACAGGCTCAGGAACCGATGACAGGCTCAGGAACCGATCCCACTTCGCACGTTCTTAAGACATGCCGGCTAATCACGTACGCGGCAGTGGGTGGTGAGCTCGCCGATGCCGTCGACACCCACCGTCACGGTGGAGCGGTCGCGCAGCAGCACCTGGGGCGTGCGCGAGAAGCCGGAGCCGCCAGGGCTGCCGGTCGAGATGAGCGTGCCGGGCAGCAGGGTGATGCCCTGCGACAGGCTGTGGATGAGCCGCGCGACCGTGCGCACCATCTGATTCGTCGACGCGTCCTGCATCATGTGGCCATCCACCCGCGTCCAGATGTGCAGATTCTGCGGATCGGGGATCTCGTCCGCCGTCACCACGTACGGGCCGACGGGCGTGAAGCCGTCGAGCGATTTGCAGCGGCACCACTGCGCCTCTGAGTACTGGATGTTCCTCGCGGTGATGTCGTTGACGACGGTGTAGCCCCAGACGTGCGAGAGGGCATCTTCTTCCGAGACGTCCTTGGCGGGACGGCCGATGATGACGCCGAGCTCCGCCTCATAGTCCACCGCTTCGCTCATCGACCGCCGCCACGAGGTCGTCTGGCCGTGCCCCTGCAGCGAGTTCGGCCAGAAGGTGAACACGGTGGGAGTGTCGTCGGCCTTGAGTCCCAACTCGCCGGAGTGGGCGGAGTAGTTCAGCCCGACCGCGAGGATGGTGGGCGGCATGAGCAGCGCGGGGGCGAAGGACAGCTCGGTGACGGGCGTGAAGACGCCATCCCAGGTCGCAAGCGCGGTGCGCACCGCCTTGAGGGCGTCGTCCCCTCCCGCGATGAGCGCCTCGAGCGTGCGCGGACCGGCTTCGACCACATCCGAGACCGCGACTGCGCCTCGCTCATCGAACACGGCAAGGATCGGAGACGACTCATCAGGGAAGGTGACATGGGCGAAGCGCATGCCTTCCAGGCTATCCGGCTCGCCAGCCTGGACTTCGTCAGCGGTGTCGATGCGTTCAATGCGGGAACGTTAATCTGGGAACATGAGCCTCGGCGCGGACCCCACGTCTTCATCGCAGAACGCGTATCGTGTCTCGCTCGACCCCCGAGAGCGCCTCGGCGCGCAGCCTGTGCCTTCCTCGCCCGTCACGCACGCGACCATCCCGCCGATGCCGAAGACCGCACGCGCCGGCCGCAGCACCTGGTTCTGGGTGTGGGGTGTGCTCGCGGTCCTGCTGATCTTCATCGTCGCCTACTTCATCTCCGCGCTGGGCGCCGCGGCTTCGATCATCGGTCTGATCGTCGCGCTCATCCCGTTCACGATCGTCGTGTCCGTGCTGCTGTGGGTCGATCGCTGGGAGCCGGAGCCGATGGGGCTCGTCGTCTTCGCGCTCGCGTGGGGCGCGATCCCCGCGATCGCGATCGCGCTGCTCGGCGACCTGCTGTGGCAGGGCTCCGTCGGCGATTCGGCGGCGGCGAACATCGCAGGCGGCGTCATCCGCGCCCCCATCGTCGAGGAGTTCGCGAAGAGCCTCGGCATTGTGCTGCTGCTCGTCATGGGAAGGCGCGCGTTCGACGGGCCGGTGGATGGCATCGTGTACGGCGCGCTGATCGGTGCGGGTTTCGCCTTCACCGAGAACATCCAGTACTTCGCCATCTCGGTGATCGAGGGAGGCGCTTCCTCGCTCACCTGGACGTTCGTGATGCGGGGGCTGCTGTCTCCCTTCGCGCACGCGATGTTCACCGGCGTCACCGGCTACATGATCGGCGTCGCGGTGCGCAACGGGCGAGGAACCTTCGGCCGATGGGGCATCGGGCTGCTGGGCGCTGTCGGTCTGCACGCGCTCTGGAACGGGGCCGCCACCTTCACCACCTCGGACGGATGGCTGCACTTCTACGTCGTGCTGCAGGTGCCGCTGTTCATCCTGTTCATCATCTTCACCATGCGGCTGCGCAGGGAGGAGGAGCGCCTGACCGCCGTGCGCCTCGGCGACTACGCGGCGGCGGGATGGTTCACCGCGCAGGAGGTGGCGATGCTCGCGACCCCGCAGGGGAGAAAGCAGGGGATGGCCTGGGCGAAGTCGTTGCCAGGCGATCGGGGCGGGCTGATGAAGGACTTCATCAAGGACTCGACCGCGCTCGCGGCGACCAGGCAGCGCATCCTCTCCGGGCGTGATGCGAAGGCGCCTGGCGACGAGCGCGTGCTGCTGGAGCGGACCGCCCGCACGCGGCAGGCGCTGCTGTCGTACTGACCCCGTCGCAGAATGCCGCCGGAAAAAAGGGGTTGACAGCGACGGCGAGCGGGCGCATCCTGAAAACAGGTCTACTCAGCGTCCGGAAGTCTCGCAGGCATCGCCGCGGCCCGGGCGCTGAGTTCTGTCCAGGGACAGACGGATCAGGCAGAATGGGCGTATGACAGATCGCACAAGACCAGAGTTCGATGCCCCCGCAGGCCCCGCCCCGGAGGAGCTCGCGATCCGCGATCTCATCGAGGGTACGGGAGCCGAGGCGAAGCCGGGTGACACCGTCACGGTGCATTACGCGGGAGTCGAGTACGACTCGGGCGAGGAGTTCGACTCGTCGTGGACCCGCGGCGAGTCCATCCAGTTCCCGCTGCAGGGCCTCATCCAGGGATGGCAGGACGGCATCCCGGGCATGAAGGTCGGGGGACGCCGCGAACTCATCATCCCGCCGCACCTCGCCTACGGCCCCGCGGGATCCGGGCACTTCCTCTCCGGCCGGACGCTGATCTTCATCATCGATCTGCTCGACGTCGCCTGAACGGGAATACATTCAGGCGCATATGACTTGAATCCAGTTGACACCGATCCACGTTCAAGGAGAACAGACCCATGACGATTGACATCCCCGGCTACAAGGCGGGCACCTATGCGATCGACGCCTCGCACAGCGAGGTCGGCTTCGAGGTGCGCCACATGATGATCGCGCGCGTGCGCGGACACTTCGGCGCCGTCTCCGGCACCATCACGCTGCCCGAGAACCTGCTTGAGGCGTCGGTCGACGCGAAGGTCGAGACCGCCTCCGTCTCGACGAAGGACGACGGACGTGACGCGCACCTGCGCTCCGCCGACTTCTTCGACACCGAGCAGTTCCCCGAGATCACCTTTGTCTCCACCGCGGTGCGCGAGGACGGCGGCGACCTCGTCGTCGACGGCGACCTCACGATCAAGGGCATCACGAAGAAGGTCACCTTCACCGTCGAGGTCGGCGGCTTCGGCGGCGACCCCTTCGGCAACTTCAAGGCGGGCGGCACGGCGACGACCACGATCAACCGCGAGGACTTCGGTCTGACCTGGAACGCCGCGCTCGAGACCGGTGGCGTGCTCGTCGGCAAGGACGTCAAGATCACCCTTGACCTCGAGGCCGTTTTCCAGGCCTGAATCTCCAACCGCCGAGCGACCACTCTTTTGCGCGAGTGACCACGTGTTTGTGGCCGATTCTGGCAAAAGAG
>JASGDS010000233.1:0-8532 GCA_047607025.1 Microbacterium sp. | reverse complement strand
TCAGGGCATCCGCCCCTTCTCTCTGCCCACGGCGAACACGGACGGATGGCCCCTGCGGCGCCGGTAGTGTCGTAACGACGCATCACCGAAATGGAGTGACGGAATGCCTGAACCGCTGATGGCACAGAGTGTCTTCGACCGGCTGCTGAAGGATCGCATCATCTGGCTGGGCTCAGAAGTGCGCGACGAGAATGCGAACGAGATCTGCGCCAAGATCCTGCTGCTCGCGGCCGAAGACCCCGAGAAGGACATCTACCTGTACGTCAATTCACCCGGTGGCTCGATCACCGCGGGAATGGCGATCTACGACACGATGCAGTTCGTGCCGAACGACATCGTCACCGTCGGCATCGGCATGGCGGCGTCGATGGGCCAGCTGCTGCTCACGAGCGGCACGAAGGGCAAGCGGTACATCACGCCCAACGCGCGCGTGCTGCTGCACCAGCCGCACGGTGGTTTCGGCGGTACGGCGAGCGACATCCAGACGCAGGCCGAGCTCATCGTCTCGATGAAGAACCGCCTCGCCGAGATCACGGCGGCGCAGACGGGCAAGACCGTCGAGCAGATCAACGCCGACGGTGACCGTGACCACTGGTTCACCGCCGAGGAGGCCCTCGAGTACGGCTTCGTCGACCACATCCGCACCTCTGCCGCCGATGTGTCCGGTGGCGGCGGCACCGACCGGGCCGCGAACTGAGGGAATGAGGAACTCTGACATGCACACGCCATACACCGTCTCGCCCAGCGGCCTGCAGGTGCCATCCAGCCGCTACATCCTGCCCCAGTTCGAAGAGCGCACCGCCTACGGCTACAAGCGCCAGGACCCGTACAACAAGCTGTTCGAAGATCGCGTGATCTTCCTCGGCGTGCAGGTCGACGACGCGTCGGCCGACGACGTCATGGCGCAGCTGCTCGTGCTGGAGAGCCAGGACCCCGACCGCGACATCATCATGTACATCAACTCGCCCGGCGGCTCGTTCACGGCCATGACGGCGATCTACGACACGATGCAGTACATCTCGCCCCAGATCCAGACGGTCGTTCTCGGCCAGGCGGCCTCCGCCGCCGCCGTGCTGCTGGCCGCCGGTGCGCCGGGCAAGCGCCTCGCTCTGCCGAACGCGCGTGTGCTCATCCACCAGCCCGCCATGGGCGAGGCCGGTCACGGCCAGGCCAGCGATATCGAGATCCAGGCCGCCGAGATCGGGCGCATGCGCACCTGGCTGGAGCAGACGCTCTCGAAGCACTCGAAGCGCTCGCCGGAGGAAGTCAACCGCGACATCGATCGCGACAACATCCTGAGCGCGGAGCAGGCCGTCGAGTACGGCATCGTCGATCAGGTGCTGACGACGCGCAAGCGTCAGTCGGCGTGACCCGATCCGTCATCCGGGGGTGTGGTTGCCCTCGGATGACGGACCCCTCCGTTAGGCTGTGTGGTCAGGGGGAAGACGCCAAACGCTGAGGAGAGGTCTCATGGCACGCATCGGTGAGAGTGCCGACCTGTTCAAGTGCTCGTTCTGCGGAAAGAGCCAGAAGCAGGTGCAGCAGCTGATCGCCGGTCCAGGCGTGTACATCTGCGACGAGTGCGTCGAGCTGTGCAACGAGATCATCGAAGAGCGGATGGCCGAATCGACCGGTTCCGGCGCCGTCGCCGACTTCGATCTGCCCAAGCCGCGCGAGATCTACGCCTTCCTCGACGAGTACGTCATCGGCCAGGTGCCCGCCAAGCGCGCGCTGGCCGTCGCGGTCTACAACCACTACAAGCGCGTGCGCGCCCGTGGCGAGATCAAGCCGGCCGAGCAGAAGGCCGAAGAAGTCGAGATCGCAAAGAGCAACATCCTCATGCTCGGCCCGACGGGCTCGGGCAAGACCTATCTCGCGCAGACCCTTGCGAAGCGGCTGAACGTGCCGTTCGCGGTCGCCGACGCCACGGCGCTGACCGAGGCCGGATATGTCGGAGAGGATGTCGAGAACATCCTGCTGAAGCTGCTGCAGGCCGCCGACTTCGATGTCGCCCGCGCAGAGCAGGGCATCATCTACATCGACGAGGTCGACAAGATCGCCCGCAAGGCCGAGAACCCCTCGATCACGCGCGATGTCTCCGGCGAGGGCGTGCAGCAGGCGCTGCTGAAGATTCTCGAGGGCACCGTCGCCTCCGTCCCGCCGCAGGGCGGGCGCAAGCATCCGCACCAGGAGTTCATCCAGATCGACACCACGAACGTGCTGTTCATCGTGGCAGGCGCCTTCGCCGGGCTCGAAGACATCATCTCGTCGCGCGTCGGCCGCCACGGCGTCGGATTCGGTGCGCCGCTCAAGGACAAGAAGGATGAAGCGGGTCTGTTCGGCGAGGTGCTGCCGGAGGACCTGCACAAGTTCGGTCTCATCCCCGAGTTCATCGGACGTCTTCCCGTCATCGCCTCGGTCGAGGCGCTCGATCAGGAGACGCTGATGGAGATCCTCACCGTGCCGCGCAACGCGTTCGTCAAGCAGTATCAGCGCATGTTCGAGATGGATGGCGTCGAGCTCGACTTCGACGAGGACGCGCTGCGCGCGGTGGCCGACCTCGCCGTCGAGCGGAAGACGGGCGCCAGGGGGCTGCGCGCCATCCTGGAAGACGTGCTCGGACCGATCATGTTCGAGATTCCGTCGACGGACGACGTCGCGAAGGTCATCGTCACGCGCGATGCTGTCGAGAACGGCGCAGCGCCCACGGTCGTGCTGCGCGAGCGCAAGAAGACCGCCTGAGCCTCAGCCGCCCGCCTCTGGCCCGCCGTTTCGCAGTCGGACCGCCTCGGCGCTGAAGTCGGTGACGATGCCGTCGACCCCCATGTTCAGCAGCTCGAGCATGCGGTCGCTGTCGTTGACCGTCCAGACATAGACGTCTTTGTCCTCGGCATGCGCCTGCTCGAGGAAATCGCGGGTGAACGAGGCCTGCTCGACGACGAAGAAGTCCCACGGGCCATCCGGCACGCCGCCGACGCTGAGCGCGATCGTGAGACCGATGCGCAGTTCAGGCCGTTCGCGCTTCATCTCGATCACGGTGTCTGGATCGAGGCAGTGGTAGATCTCATCCTCCGTCACACCCAGCTCGTCGAGCACGGCGAAGAAGCTGGGCACGTAGTCCGCCGGCGTGTCCGTCGTATTCTTGATCTCGAGCAGCAGTGTGATGCCGAGCTCCTGCGCGCGCGTGACGTACTCGGCCATCGTCGGAATCGTGTCGCTGTGCCCGTGGGAGCTGACGACCGTGGAGGTCACCTCGGCCGCGGTCATGTCGGAGATGTTCTTGTTCACGCCCGCGAGCACGAGCAGGTTGGCGTCGTGCGAGGCGACCCACACGCCGTCCTTCGTCAGCTGGAAGTCGGCTTCGACGTAGTCGACGTCGTCCTCCGCCGCCGCCTCCAGGCCGCTGATGGTGTTCTCGACTCCGCCCCACACGTCGCCCCTGTGCCCGAGGATGACCGCATCGAACGGCTCGGCGGTGCTCGATGGCGAGGCCGACGGCGTCGTCGTCTGCGGCGAGATCGACACGGTCGCACCGGCGTACGACACCCCCGCGACGAGCACGATCGACACCGCGGCTGCCAGCAGATCGCGCGCACGCAGCAGCACCGGGTCCTCGGCGACCTGCAGGTCCATGCCGCGTGCCACCAGCAGCATCCGCGACTCGATGACGAGCACATTCACCGCGACGACGAGGCTCACGGTGAGGACGACCATCCCGAGCGTGCGCCCGATGATGATGCCGATGCGCAGGGTGCGGCCAGGGCCATCCGGATCAATGCCGAGGAACCCGAGGAACGCCTCGTTGAAACCCGAACTGAGCAGGATGGACGTCGCGGTGGGAACGGCGAGCACTGCGGTGACGTGCACGGGACGCCTGATGGCCGCCCGGATGCTCAGCCACATGGCGCGTGCGGGGTGGACGTGTCCGGCGTCGATGAGCGGCATCGTGTAGATGAGCAGGCAGCTGACGATCACGAGCCCGCCGACCATGCCCGTGTAGACAAGCGTGCTCATCGGATCCTTGAGATATTCGCGCGTGACGAACGGCGGAATGCTGATCCAGGAGGTGACGGCGGGCTCGATGCCGAGACCGCTGGCGGGCAGCACCACCACGAGATAAAGACCGAGCAGGGGCAGCGACGGATGGGAGGCCGCGCGGAACGACACGCCGACATCGCGCATCACACCGGGGAACGTGACACGCGCATGGGCGTGCTGACGACTCGCGATCGCGATGAGAAGCGCGAACTGCGCGAACACGTAGGTGAAGACGATGACGACGATGGCGACGACGATGAGCACCGCGAGCGGATGCACGATGAACGCGCCGAGCGTGCGATCGGTCACGTTGTCGATGCCCGCGGCAGACAGCGCGAGAGAGAACAGCCAGCGCACGGCGGGAAGAACCACGCCGATGCTGAGCCCCTGCGTCGCGAGGATGGCGATGACGTAGGCGGGCAGCTGTGCACGCATGTTCCGGATGGCGAGGGCGAGCGTCTCTCGATCGGCGAGAAAGCGTGCTCGACGTCGCGCCCTGAATGCGTTCATCCCACCTGCCATCCCGAAAACGTCACCTCCTGTCTACCAGTCGGCCATCCATGATCGCCGAGAAGGAGGCAGGGTTCAGGGGTGAATGGGGGCGGTCACCTACCCATCGAGCCCGCGACGCCGAAGCAGCGGTTCGATCTCGGCCGCGCGGCCGCGGAAGTCACGGTACGCCTCGAGCGGATCCTTCGATCCGCCGACGCCAAGCAGACGTTCGCGGAACCTTGCGCCGTTCTCGCGCGTGAGACCGCCGCTGCTGCGGAACCATTCGACCGTGTCGGCGTCGAGCACCTCGGCCCAGATGTAGGAGTAGTAGCCCGCGCTGTAGCCGCCCGAGAACACGTGCTGGAAGTACGTGGACGAATAGCGGGTCGGGATGGCTTCGTCGTCGAGCCCGATGTCGGCGAGAGCCGCCCGCTCGAACTCCGCAACGCTCGTCACGGCTGCCGCCTGCTCGGCCGTGAGGGAGTGCCAGGCGAAGTCGACCCAGGCCGCGGCGAGATACTCGCTCGTCAGGAAGCCCTGGTTGAAGGCCTCGCTCTCGTGCAGCCGCGCGACGATGTCGGTCGGCAGCGGCTCATCCGTGTCGATATGGCGTGCGTAGGCGGTGAGGATCTCCGGCCACATGATCCACATCTCGTTGACCTGGCTCGGGAACTCCACGAAGTCGCGGTTGACGCTGGTGCCGGCGAAGTGCGGGTAGGTCACGTGCGCGAACAGGCCGTGCAGGGCGTGCCCGAACTCGTGGAACAGGGTGGTGACATTGTCGAGCGTCAGCAGCGTCGGGCCATCCGTCGGCTTCACGACGTTGAGGTTGTTGATGACGACGGGGGAGGTGCCACGCAGCTCGGACTGCTGCGCGAGCGAGTTCATCCACGCACCGCCGCGCTTCGTGTCGCGCGTGTAAAGGTCGAGCAGATACAGCCCGAGAGGGGTGCCATCGGCCTCGATCACCTCGAAGGTGCGCACCTCGGGGTGATAGCCCGGGATGTCGGGCCGCTCCCGGAACGAAAGGCCGTACAGCTCGTGGGCGGCGCGGAAGACGCCATCGCGCAGCACGCGCTCCGCCTCGAACCAGGGACGCAGGGCCGCCGTGTCGATGTCGTACTCGGCCTCGCGCACGCGCTCGGTGTAGAACGCCCAGTCGTGCGGTGCCAGATCGAACGGCTCTGGACCCTCGTCGACGACGCGCTGGAGGGCCTGCTTCTCGCGCTGCGCGTTGCGGGCGGCAACGGGGGCGAGCTGTCGCAGCAGCGAGGTGACCGCATCGGGCGACCCGGCCGTCTCGTCGCTCGTGACGAAGGCGGCGTGCGAGTCATAGCCGAGAAGGGCGGCGCGAACGGCGCGCAGCTGCACGATGTCGAGCACGACCTGTGTGTTGTCGTTCGCGTTGCCCTGGCTGCCTCGAGCCTTCGACGCCAGGAGGATCCGCTCGCGCGAGGCGCGATTCGTGAGCGACGACAGGTAGGGATGGCCGGTGAACAGGGTCAAGGTGACGAGGTACTTGCCCTCGAGATCGCGGGCGGTCGCCGCCTCCGCCGCGGCGGAGAGCTCGCCGGGGGCGAGACCATCCAGCTCGGAAGCGTCGTCGAACACGACGGCGAGGTCGTTCGTGTCGGCGAGCAGGTTCTTGCCGAAGCGCGAGTTCAGCTGCGAGAGCTGCTGGTTGATCTCTCTCAGGCGGCGCTTGGCTGTGTCGTCGAGCGCCGCGCCGACATGGGTCATCTCGATGTGCCACCGCTCGACGAGCCTGCGTTGCTCGGGCGTGAGGTCGAGGTCATCCAGCTGATCGTGGATGGCGCTGATGCGCCCATAGAGGGCCGAATCCAGCGAGATGGCGTCGTGGTGTGCGGAGTACAGTGGGTCGACCTGCTCCTCGACCTTCTGGATCTCCGCAGTGGCATCCGAGGAGTTCACGGTGTAGAACGCGTTGGCGACGACATCCAGCAGTTCGCCCGAGCGCTCGAGCGCGACCATGGTGTTCTCGAAGGTCGGAGCTTCCTCGTTCGAGGTGATCGCATCGATCTCGACCCGCTGCTCGGCGAAGGCCCGCTCGAAGGCGGGGAGGTAGTGCTCCGGTGTGATCGCGGCGTAGTCGGGGACGCCGTAGGGGAGAGGGGATGCCACGAGCAGTGGGTTGAGTTCGGTCATCGCCCCAGCCTATCGAGACACACCGCAAAGATACCTTTGCAAAACATCCTTTGCAAAAGTATCTTTGGAATATGACCGATGAGCCGAGGGTCCTGGATGCCGGAGCGTTGAAGGCGTACGCCCACCCATTGCGTGTACGCATTCTCGATCTGCTGATCGCCTACGGTCCGCAGACGGCGAGCAGCCTCGCCGAGCTGACGGGGGAGTCGTCAGGATCGACGAGCTATCACCTGCGCATTCTCGCCAAGCACGACCTGGTGCGCGAGATCGAAGGGCGGGATGGCCGGGAGCGCCGCTGGGAGCGTGCGAAGGGGTCGGTGTCGTTCACCCGATTCTCCGTCGCCGACACCCCGGCGGACCGCGCCGTGGTGCAGGTGACCACGGCCGAGGTGCATCGCCGCAAGAATGAGGAGTCGTTCGACTACTTCACGCGTCGCGCGCTGCTGCCCGAGGAGCCGAAGGAATGGACGGACGTCGCCATGTCCACGCAGTCGAGCTTTCGGCTGACGGCCGCTCAGACGAAGCAGCTGGTCGCCCGGCTGCAGGACGTGCTCGCTGAGTTCCAGCGCGAGTTCGCCAACCAGGAGGGCGAGGACGCGCGTCTCGTCGCCTTCAACGCCGAGATCTTTCCCCGCGAGAACTCGCGCGGAGCCACCAGAGGAGCCAAGAAGTCACAACGATCGCCGTGACGATCAGCATCACTGACGTCCAGAGCGCCCGAACGACTACCGGCCGTCGCATCGCCCGCACCCTCGGCGACACGACACAGGCATCCCCTCGCGCATCGCTGGCCGTTGGCTGGCGCGCCGCGCCGCCGCGCTCACCCGCGAGGCGCCACGCGCCTTCGCCGGCTGAGCCGCCAGGCTGCACGTCAGCTCCCAGACAGCGCGTGTCACGCGCAGTCCGCGAGTTGTGGAGCTGCCTCGGAGCAGCAGCGCCGCCTGCGAGCGGGCGTGCTGTCTGCGAGCTGCGGTGCAGAGTGCGGCTAGCGAGTACGGCCCGGCTGCACGGTTGCTCCCAGACAGCGCGTGTCACGCGCAGTCCACGAGTTGTGGAGCTGCCTCGGAGCAGCAGCGCTGTGTGCGAGGGGGCGTGCTGTGCGAGCGCTCAGTCGCCCCAGTCGTCGAAGGGACGGCTGAACACCTGACCCTGTTTGTCGACCGAGACCTCGTACCCGAGGTCGAGTTCGACGATCGGATGGTTCTCGAGGAAGGTCAGGGTCCAGCTGGCATGCTGCGCGGCGGCATCCGTTTCGGCCTCGAGGCGTGCGATCTCGGCGTGCAGGGCCGCGGGAACCGCCCGCGGCGGGGTGATTCCCGCGGCCCAGCGCGTGCCGAGCTGCATCATTCCTGCTCGGCCAGCTCGATGCTCGTCACGGCGAACGCGTCGGCCTCGTCGATGTCGAGCGATGCGATGCGGCCCACAGCCTTGAGATCGCGCTCGGCGAGGCGCAGCGCCGCCGCTTGCGCGGCAGGGGCTGCGATCGCGGCCGAGGTGACGGGCGTCTTCTGGGAGGCCTTCGCCTCGGTCTTCGCACGTCGGATGCCGATGAGCGCCTCGCTCGCCGCAGCGAGCACGGCGGGATCGCTGGCCGCGCCGGAGGGCTCCGGCCACTCGGCGGTGTGCACCGAGCCGTCCTGGAACCAGCTCCACGCCTCCTCCGTCGCGTAGACGAGCACGGGGGCGAGCAGGCGCAGCAGCACCGCGAGCGCTTCGCGCAGCGCGGCGGCGGCGGACGCTCCTGCGGCGCCTCCGGAGTAGGCACGCTCCTTCACGAGTTCGAGGTAGTCGTCGCAGAACGTCCAGAAGAACGCCTCGGTGACCTCGAGCGCACGG
>JASGDS010000232.1:0-5044 GCA_047607025.1 Microbacterium sp. | reverse complement strand
GGCACCGGCGAGCGCCAGGTGCAGTCGGGTGCGAACGTGTGGAGCGAGAGGCAGCATGCGCGCTCCTTGGTCTGATGCCTTTCCCCGAGTATGTAACGCTCCCTTACAAAGTGCAACACCCTCAGCGGACGACGCGGATGGGGAGCACCACGATCTTGCCTTGACCGCGTTGAGCCTACGGCGGTCATCCCGCGTCGAAAAGGGCGCGTACGTGCTGTTCACATCAAGCGCTTTACACGCTCGGAACACCGGCGCACGATGGAGAAGTCTGTGTGTGCGAACGCGCGTATATGAAGGGGTGCGGATGGCCGACAATCAGGTGAAGCTCGGCCGCTGGGCGCGCGCGGAGTATCGACGCCTGAAGGAGACGGCAGAAATGCCCCCTGCCACGCACACCGACATCCACGTCGAGCGCGACATCCCGGTCGAGAACGGCGCACGCACTGCGATCGGGCACGATGTCGCCTTCGTCTCTGAGTGGCTGGCCGGCACGGCGGGCGACGAGTGGTGGCTGCGGCACCGCTTCGCGGGCGATGCGCACCCGGGTCGCACCGTGACGCTGCTGGCAGGGTGGCAGGACCTGTTCCTCACCGGCACCTTCGACGACTTCGACGCCCTGCGCGCTCGCGGCGACGACGTGCGCATCATCGCGGGCGACTGGACCCACCACAACGTGTCCAGCGCCATCTCGGTTGGCGAACTGATGCGCGGGTTCGACGACGACGCGTCGGCACCCCTCGCGCGCATCGAGGTGACGGGCACCGGGGGCGGATGGCGCGACCTCGACGTCTGGCCGCCTGCATCGACTCCACGCACGTGGCATCCGGCCGCCGCCGGCGCACTGGCGGAGACGCCGACGCGGGGCGAGGCGAACTACACCTATGACCCCGTCGACCCGACGCCGATGGCGGGCGGGCGCTCCCTCAATCCGTTCGTCGCCGGTCGACGCTCGCAGCGGCGGCGCGAGTCGCGAGACGACGTGCTCGTCTTCACGACCGAAGCGCTCAGCGAGCCGGTCGAGGCGATCGGCATCGCCCAGACGAGGGCGGACCTCACGAGCACGAACCCGCGCGTCGACCTGTTCCTGCGCCTGTGCGATGTGGACGAGAAGGGCGCATCGACCACGATCGTCGATGTCTTCCGGCGGCTCGACGCCCAGCACGGGCGCCGCACCGAGACGCTGACGTTCCCGCCGATGGCGCATCGCTTCGCCGCGGGCCACCGCCTGCGGCTGCAGGTGTCGAGCGGCGCCCATCCGCTGCACCTGCGCAACCCGGGAACCGCCGACCCCTGTCACGACTTCTCGCATCTCGTGGCGAGCGAGCAGACCATCCATCTGGGCGAGGGAACCCGCCTCACCCTGCCCGTGACGCAGGAGGTCTCATGATCGATCCCACGAGGCTGGAGCCGGGCGTTCAGGCGTGGCTCGCGCGCATTCCACAGCTGCACGCCGAGCTGGGGCAGCCCGCAGACGCGACCGACCGCACCGAGCAGCGCGCAAGGGAGGCGTGGGTCGCCGATGCGCTTGCCGCCGAGTTCGGCACGCCGATCGATGTGCGGGCGGAGCCGGAGGACATCGAGATCGCGGGGCTCGCCGCGCGCCGTTTCCGGCCGGATGTCGCCGGTCCCCTCCCGACGCAGGTGTTCCTGCACGGCGGGGGCTTTGTCTCGGGCAGCGCCCGGCTGCTCGGTGACGCGCAGATACTCTCGGCGCGTGCCGCGAACGCGGGCATCCAGATCATCTCGCTGGAGTACTCGCTCGCACCAGAGCATCCGTACCCCGCCGCCGTCGACGACACGATCGCCGCGTTCACTGCGCTCGCCACCGACGAGAGCTGGGGCGCAGACCCTACGAGGCTCGGCGTGGGTGGCGGTTCCGCGGGCGGACACATCTCGGCCGTCACCGCGCTGCGCCTGCGCGAAGCGGCGGATGGCCCGCGCCTCGCGCACGTGCTGCTGGAGATCCCCGCGGTCGACCTGGTGGGGGAGGACTGGCCGTCGATGAGCGAGTTCGCGAGCGACAAGGAGCGCGCGGCGGCGATGCAGGTCGCACTCGCGTATGCCGGGCCATCGCCATCCGACCCGCTCATCAACCCCGTGCGCGTCGCCGATCTCACCGGCCTTCCCCGCACCCTCGTGATGACGGCCGAGCTCGATCCGCTGCGCGATGCGGCGGAGGAGTACGGGCGACGGATCGCCGCCGCGGGCGGCGACGCCGAGGTGATTCGGGGTGCGGGGCAGCTGCACGGTACGCAGGGTCTCACCGGCACGACCGCGTCTTCGCGCGACTGGCAGCAGGCGGCCACAGCAGAACTCAAGACGTATCTCGGCCGGGCGATCTAGGATGACGAAGAACTGAAGGGGGTTCCCCGTGCTGGAGTGGTTGATTCCGGTCCTGATCATCGCTGCGGTGATCATCGCCATCCTGATCTATCTGTGGGCGACGTACAACTCGCTCGTGCATCTGAACGTGCGCGTCGATGAGGCGTGGAGCGGCATCACGGTGCAGCTCAAGCGACGAGCCGACCTGATACCCGGGCTCATCGAGAGCGTGAAGGGCTACGCGGGCCATGAGAAGGCCGTGTTCGAGAACGTCACGCGTGCGCGCGCCGAGACGCTTTCCGCACAGGGGCCGGCTGCCGCGGGCGCTGCCGAGAACCATGTGGCACAGGCGCTGAAGAGCCTGTTCGCCGTGGCCGAGAGCTATCCGCAGCTGCAGGCGAGCCAGAACTTTCTCGACCTGCAGCAGAACCTGCGCGACACCGAAGACAAGGTGCAGGCCTCCCGTAGGTTCTACAACGGCGGGGTGCGCGAGCTGAACTCGAAGATCAAGGTGTTCCCCAACAACCTCTTTGCCCGCCGCGTCGGCTTCTCCGAGCGCGAGTTCTTCGAGGTCGAGGGCGCCGCCGCGCTCAACGAACCCCCTCGCGTGCAGTTTTAGATTCCCATTCACCGAAACCGACGACGCAGCACTCTTCTGAGCCGACGGTGGCTTTCCCTGCCGCAGCCGCGACGTCACGCAATGTTCACGCGATTGCGGTCAACGCGGCCATCGTGAGCGTTTACGCTGGACGCATCGTCCATAACGTCTGGAGTGCCCGTGACATCCACCATCGTGTTCGACTTCGACGGCACCCTCGCGCTCGGCGCGGGGCCCGTGCTCGCGTACGCCCGGCTCATCGCACCGCATGTCGATGACGCGTACCTCGGCGAGGTCGAGGCCGCACTCACCGCCTTCGAGGCCGGCGAGAGCGACTATCGCGATGGCTACGACACGGTCGCGACGGTCGCGCTCGCGCACGGTGCGAGCGCCGATGTGATGGATGCCGCCTACGCCGAGAGCCGCAGCCTGCTCGGCACGCCCGACGCGCCGGTGACGACCATCCCGGACCTGCCCGGCTTCCTCGCCTCGCTGGGCGACGACACCCGGCTCGTGCTCGCCACGAACGCGCCGGGCGTCGGCATCGACCGCGTGCTGGCCGAATGGGGCGTCGCCGATGCCTTCGACGAGCTGCACTTCGCGGTCGGCAAGCCCGTCGGCCTCACGGCCCTCATCTCCGCCGCCCTCGAACTCGGCCCGGTGCTGAGCGTGGGCGACATCGTCGTCAACGACCTGGCCCCCGCCATTGAGCTCGGTGCCCACACCGCCCTCGTCGGTGTCACCGCCTCTCGCAGCGACGCCCCCGTCACAATGCGCGGCGAGACGCTTCACGCGCTCCGCAGCGACATCCTCGCCTGGGCGGCCGCTGCCCGTACCCCCGTTCACTGACCTGCATCGCACCATGCCATGCGAAAGGCATCCCGACATGCGCAGGAAACTCCTTGTCACCGGCCCGGGCGGCATGCTCTGGAACGACACGAACTATCGTGAATGGGGCACGGTGGGGATGCTGCTCGTCGTCGTGATCGTCGCGACGATGATCATGGACACCATTTCGGGGGCGCTTCGCCTCCGCATCAGGGAAGGAGCGAAGATTCGTGGCCTGGGACGGACCCGCTGACGCACCACCGACCGCGCGCATCGTGACCCTTGCGCCTTCGCTGCAGAAGACGGAGCGGCGGGTCACCGAGCTGATCGCGTCCGATCCGATGAGAGCCGTCGAATGCACGGCGCAGCAGCTCGCGGAGACCGCGGGCGTCGGGCGGGCGAGCGTCATCCGCACCGCGCAGTCGCTCGGCTATGACGGCTACCCGCAGCTGCGGGTAGCCCTCGCTCAGGAGCTGGCGCAGCGGACGGCCGCCACCGACAGGGCCATCTCCGACGGTACGATGCAGGGGGCGCTGCGCTCGAGCGTCGAGCGCTTCGCGTCGCGGCTCTCGCACGCCGTGTCCGCGCTGACCGAGCAGGCGCTGAACGAGGTCGTGCGCTCCCTCGACGAGGCAGCCCGCGTGCTCGTCATCGCGAACGGGCTGTCCGCGCCGCTCGGCATGGATCTCACGCTGCGGCTGACCTCCGCCGGGCGCCCCGCCGAGCTGATTCAGGATGCCATCGGGCAGCAGATTGCGGCGCGTCAGCTGGGCCAGGGCAGCACGTGCGTCGTGATCTCGGGCTCGGGGGCGAACCGCACCACGCTCGACGCGATCCGCGCCGCACGCGAGGGCGGGGCATCCGTCATCGCGATCACCTCGTTCGCCCGGTCGACGGTCGTCGAGCTCGCCGATGTGGCGCTCGTCGTGCCACCGGTCAACGATGGGTTCCGCGATGAGCTGGTGCAGACCTCGCGCGCCGCGCTGATGCTCGTGATCGAGAACCTGGTCGAGCTGCTTGTCATCTCGCGCGGCGAACGGGGCGTCGCCGCGCAGGCCGCCATGCTCGAGGTCGTCGGCCGCGCCATCGCCGAGTGAGGCGCGCACGGTAGCGTGGGGGGATGTCATCCCACAAACTGCCGGAGGTCGCCTCGCTCGCGCGCGACCTCATCCGCATCGACACGACCAACTGGGGCGCGGGTAAGGCGCGGGGTGAACGCGAGGCGGCCGAGTACGTCGGCGCCTACCTGGAAGCCCTGGAGCTGGAAACCGACTACTACGAGCCCATCGAGCGTCG
>JASGDS010000231.1:0-10182 GCA_047607025.1 Microbacterium sp. | reverse complement strand
GCCGAGCGACCACTCTTTTGCACACAAACCCCCGGTTTCTCGCGGCGCGGTGAGCAAAAGAGTGGTCGCTCGGCGGGAACTGGGCGGCAGCCTGAGCGGATGAGCGCGACTCCCGTCGCTCGCGATGCCGCAGGCTCTCTTGCGACGGGCGGGTTCGCCACACCGCCCGGGCTCGTGCTCGGACCGGCACGAGGCGCCGGGGGATGGTCGTCGGCGCGATCGGCCTGCCCATCGCCTTCGTTCTCACCTTCGCCGTGCCACACGGTCTCGCGCCCGTCGGGGCCACGGTGTGGGCGCTCGTCTTCTTCGCCGCCGCGGTCGTGTTCTTCAGCCTGTTCCAGGTGCCCGCCGTGCTCATGGCGCTGGGTCTGACCCGCCGTGTGCCTTCACCGGATGCGGCGTGGCGACTGCTGAAGCTCGCCGGGGCATCCGAGGTCAGGGCAGACAGCCCGATGGCCCCGATGATGGTGCTCATCGAGCAACTGCCTGCGCCCGTCGCCGAGGCGCTGCTCACCGAGGTGCTCGCCCGTCTCTTCGACCCCCGCTGACGCTCAGCGCATCCGCACGATCTTCGCGGTCTCGCCCCACGCGCGGTCGCCGTCAGGATGGTCGCCGACAGACGCTCGCCGGATGTGCCTCGACGGTACGATCGAATAAGGTGTATCACCTATAAGGTTACGGTGATACACTCCTTGTGTGCCGACAAAGCATCGCCGAGTTCTTGTGACGCGCACACCACGGGTCGATGCGCTCTTGGCGTGTGCCCGTGATGCGCTCGCGGTGTCAGACGATTACCCAGATTCCGCACTGCTCGTCGATCTGGCGGAGCGTGGTCTGCCTGCGAACACGGATGGCTTGCTGGTGCGTCGTGCGAGCGGGCGCGTGATCACGGAAGAGATGGTGCAGGCAGCGCTCGATGAAGACTGACCTTCCTGATGTGAATCTGCTCGTGGCCCTGCACTTCGAAGACCACCAGCATCACGCGGTCGCGTCGGAATGGTTTGGTTCCAGCGTCAGGTTCGCCACCACCCCGATCACGGAACTCGGGTTCGTGCGTGTGTCGATGAACCCCGCGGTCGCCGAGCAGCCCTTCAGTGCGGAGGAAGCGCTGGAGGCACTGCGACGACTGAGGGCGGTTCCTCGCGCCGACTTCTGGGCCGATGACACCTCGATCACTTCGTCAGCGGTCGCGGCTCGGGTGCTCTCGGGACATCGTCAAGTGACCGACCTGCATCTTCTCGCGCTTGCGGCTTCCCGAAGTGGCAGGCTCGTCACCTTCGATGCCAGGGTGGGTGCATCTCTGACCGTCTCGGAAAGTCGGCACCTGCGCGTGCTGGGCGCTCGGGGAGCCTAACCTCTCACACCACGGCGCGCGGCGCACCTTGTCACGCTCTCGCGATGCGGTCCTTGTACTGCTCTGCGTGCGCCTCCCCGTCGCCTGACCGCTCCCACAGTGCGCGGGCGCTCTCAGACAGCGCGTGCCACGCGCTGTCTGAGAGCAATAGTGCTGTTTCGACCGAGTGGATGTGCAGAAGGGTCAAGGCCACCTGGCCGACGCCTCACACCAAATCGCGCCAGTCGATCTCGTTGGTGGGGGTTGAGGTGGAGAAGGCGCTCGTGAAGGTCTCGGTGACGGGGCCCATGATGGTCGCCTCGTCGCGGCGGTGGCGCAGCACGGTGTCGATGTAGCTGGCGAGCGCCTCGGCGACGGGAATCGCGCGGCTCTCGGACTGTGACAGGAACCACCTGTGCTCCAGCAGCTCGTGGTACGCCTGCGGCGGCTCGAGCTTCTCGCGCAGTTCATACGGGATGGCCCGAACGACCGGCTCGAAGACGCGCGTGAACCACTCGTGCGCGACGACCTCCTCGTCGCGGCCACGACCCGAGCGCAGCCGGTACTCGTCGAAGTCGTTCAGCAGGCGCCGCGCCTGGTTCTCCTCGGCATCCAGACCCGTGAGATGGATGAGCCGGCGCCGGTGGTGACCGGGGTCGACGACCTTCGGCCGGATGCGCACGCGCGACCCGCCCTGCTCGGTCTCGATCGTCATCTCACCGATGTCGAACCCCAGCTCGTTCAGCCGCTCGACGCGTTCGGTGATGCGCCACGGCTCCGCCGCCGAGAACGACTCCGTCTCGGTGAGCGCCGCCCACAGCTCGTGGTACGAGGTGACGAGCGCTTCGGCCACGGCGATCGCGTCGATGCCCTCCAGGCGTCCTGCCGCCTCGACATCCATGATCTCCCCGGCGATGTTCGTGCGCGCCAGATCGAGGTCGTGCGCGCGCTGGCCATCCGTCAGCCCGCCCTCATGCAGTGCGCCGGTCTCGGCGTCGACGAGGTAGGCGGCGAACGAGTCGGCGTCGCGCCGGAACAGCGTGTTCGACAGCGACACATCGCCCCAGTGGAAGCCGAGCTTGTGCAACCTGACCAGCAGCAGCGCGAGCGCGTCGACGAGGCGCCTCGCGGTGTCGCGTCTGAGCGTCTGGGCGAACAGCGCCCGGTACGGCATCGAGAACTTCAAGTGCGCGGTGACGAGTGCGGCGGGCAGCGGGAGGCCCGCGGCATCCGTTCGACCGTCGATCACGGCGACCCGCTTCACGCAGGGCGCATCGAGCCGGGCGAGGGAGCCGAGCAGCTCGTACTCGCGTGACGCCATCTGTGCGGTCGTCTCCTTCACCGCGACGACCTGGCCGGACAGCGAGCTGAAGCGAACGATGTGCCGCGAGATGCCCTTGGGCAGCTTGACGATGTGCTCCTTCGGCCATTGCGCGAGCGGGATGGCCCACGGCAGGGTCAGCAGCTGCGGATCGATCTCGGCGGCGGTGATGCGCAGGGAGTCGGGCATGGTGTCCTTGTCGCTTCGACGGGCTCAGCAACCGAAGGCGGGCTCAGCAACCGAAGACGGGCTCAGCAACCGAAGACGGGCTCAGCGGTGGAAACCGCTGAGCCCGTTCTCAGTGCGTGTACGTCAGACCGTGGTCGCGATCGCCTTGTCGATCAGGCGCTCGCCGGTCTCGGCGTCGAACACGTGGATGTGGTCGGGCTGCGGGAGCAGCGAGACGACGTCGCCGGCGATCGGGTGGCTGCGGCCATCCACGCGCACGACGATCTGCTTCTCGGCACCTTCGACGTGACCGTAGAGGTACCCGTCGGCTCCGAGCTCCTCGACGAGGTCGACCCTCGCCTGCAGGCCCTCGCCACCCGCCGGTCCGAGGATGAGGTCCTCGGGACGGATGCCGATGGTGACCTTCGAGCCCGTGGCCTTGTTCAGGGCGGATGCCTCGACGGGAACGATGCTCGAACCGAACTGCACGCCGCCCTGGGCGACGTCGACGGGGAACAGGTTCATGGCGGGGGAGCCGATGAAGCCGGCGACGAACTCGTTCTGCGGCTTCTCGTACAGGTCGCGCGGCGTGCCGACCTGCTGCAGCAGACCATCCTTCAGCACGGCGATACGGTCACCCATGGTGAGCGCCTCCGTCTGGTCGTGCGTGACGTAGACGGTGGTGACGCCGAGGCGACGCTGCAGCGAGGCGATCTGCGTGCGCGTCTGCACGCGCAGCTTCGCGTCGAGGTTCGACAGCGGCTCGTCCATGAGGAACACCTGCGGCTCGCGCACGATGGCGCGACCCATGGCGACGCGCTGACGCTGACCACCCGAGAGGGCCTTCGGCTTGCGCGAGAGGTAGTCGCCGAGGTCGAGCAGCTTGGCCGCCTCTTCAACGCGCTTCGCGCGCTCGTCCTTCGAGACGCCGGCGATCTTCAGGGCGAAGCCCATGTTCTCGGCGACCGTCATGTGCGGATACAGCGCGTAGTTCTGGAAGACCATCGCGATGTCGCGGTCTTTCGGGGGCACATCGGTGACGTCGCGGTCGCCGATGAGGATGCGACCCTCGTTGACCTCTTCGAGGCCGGCGAGCATGCGCAGCGACGTGGACTTTCCGCAGCCCGAGGGGCCGACGAGAACGAGGAACTCGCCGTCGGCGATGTCGAGGTTCAGCTTGTCGACCGCGGGGCGGGTGCCTCCGGGGTAGAGGCGCGTGGCCTCATCGAAGGTGACAGTAGCCATCTTGTTTTCTCCTTCACCGGCAGGTACGTGCCGGACGATCCGTTGTGAGTGGAACGACGCTCTCGCGCCGTGGGCGCGTCATCGCACCCACTCATCAGTATGGCACGGCGGCGGCCGTCTGGGTATTTCTCAGTGATTCTGGACTAGCATCGATCCGCCTCCGCTTCTGCGAACCGCGCGGAGGGGGAGAGCGAGAAACCCAGCGATGAGCAACGAGAACCCGATCGTTCCGTCTGGCAGCGAACGCCGAGACGCCGTGCGCGAGAAGGCCGAGCAGGTCAAGGCGCGTCAGGCGCGCAATCGCGTGCTCGCACGCGTCGGCATCGTCGTCGCCGCCCTCGTCGCGATCGTCGCGATCATCATCGCGATCTGGTTGGCCGTCTCGCCGACCGTGAACAGGGCGCAGCTCGACCCGAAGAACTTCGACGACGGCGACGCCTTCGAGGTGCGGCAGACCGACGACCTCTCGTCGCTCACGCAGTCGGCCACGCCGAGCGATGCGCCGACCGCGTCGGCCAGCGCCACTCCGACGGCCGCTGCGACCGCCCAGCCCGACAGCTCCGTCGTGCACGTCGAGGTGTACGTCGATTACCTCGCCGAGGGCGCTGCCGACTTCGAGAAGGCGAACGCCTCGCAGCTGGCGACGTGGGTCTCCGGCGGATATGTCGAGCTCGACTACCATCCTGTCGCCCTGCTGAACGAGAAGGCGGATGGGTACTCGCTGCGCGCTGCTGCTGCTGTCGCGTGCGTGCGCAGCTACGTGCCGGAGGCGGCGCTCGGCTTCAGCCACTCTCTGCTGCTCCAGCAGCCGACCCTCGATGACAACGGTTACAGCAACGACGAACTGATCAGCATCGCTTCCGATGCGGGGGCGAGCTCGACCGAGGTCTCCAACTGCATCACGAACGGCGACTACGTGAAGTGGGTTCGGGACGCCACAAAGCGCGCCATGGAGGAGCCGCTGCCGGGCACCGACGGCGTCATGCTCACCGGTGCGCCGACGATCGTCGTCAACGGCCAGCTCTACACCGGGTCGCGCACCGATCCCGCCGAGTTCTCGGCGTTCATCCTCACGGTGGCGAGCGCCGACTACTACGAGTCGGCGAGCCCGACCCCGACGGAGACTTCCGCCGGATAACGGTAGGCTGTCTCTCGCGCCGCCTTAGCTCAGCTGGTAGAGCACCTGTCTTGTAAACAGGGGGTCGTGAGTTCGAACCTCGCAGGCGGCACCACCACCTCCTTCCGCTACTGGCGCGGGCCCGCCGCTGCCATGTCAGAGTTGACGGCCGACGAGCGCGGCGATCACGGCGAGAGCCAGGATGGTGATGAGCAGGCCGAGCAGGAAGCGGCGGATTCTTCGTCCCGCACGGCGGGGACGGACGGGATCAGCGCTGACGGTCGCGGGCTGAGCCTCAGGCTCAACCGGCGCCCGTATCCTCAAGGGGAGCGTCACGAGAGGGACACGAATGGTCTGGGATCACGAGCGCGAACGCGCCCTGCTGACGTTCGATCACGCCGTCGACGACCTCGGCGAGCAGGCGGGTTTCCTCGCGGCGACGCGGCACGCCCGCGCCGCGCGGTATGTGCTGCAGGCCCACGACGCGCTGGCCGAGGTGCGACTGACGATGCACGAACTGGAGGCGCGGGCCGCCAGCCCTTCGCTGCGTCGCCGCGCACGGGTCAAGCTGCATCGCCTCGCGATCGGGGTGGCGGAGGCTGGCATCTTCGACGCCGCCCGCGTGACGCAGATCGCGCGCAAGCTGGGGGAGAGCCCGTCGCCGAAGCAGGGCATCGCGCCCGCGATCGCCAATCGCGCCGCGCGCGCGAGCGTATGGAGCAGGGAGAAGGTGACGGGCTCCACGATTCAGCTCGGCAGCCTGCAGAGCACACGGGCATCCGCCGACGCGATGGCCCAGGCGACGCTCATCGTCCGGCGAGGCACCATCCCGCCGCCCCTCGTCGGCCGCCGCGGCCGCATCGCTGCCTGGACGGCCGGAACCGTCGGTGCGCTGGGCGTGCTGTCGCTCGCCGTCTACGGCGCGATCGCCCTCTTCACCTGAGCGCTCAGGCGCGGGCGAAGACGACGATGAAGCCGAGGATGGCCGAGATGATCGAGACGACGAGCAGCACCTGAGCCGGCAGCGCCTTCTCGCGGCGACGCTGGTGCGTGATCACCGCACCGAGCATCAGCACCGCCAGGCACAGCGCGGCGATCGGGGCGAGCAGATCGAGCGGCAGGGGGAACAGCAGCGGAACGATGAGACCGATGGCGCCCACGACCTCGGCGATGCCGATCCACTTCACCGAGGAGTCCTTGAAGCCCTCGGTCCAGCCCATCCCCGCCTGCTGCAGGGCGGTCTTCGAGCGCACGGACTTCATGCCGCCTGCCCCGATGAAGCACACGGCGAGGGCGATGTTCACGATCCACAGAGCGACGGTCATGTGAACATCATGCCAGTAGCCTGCGCCCTCCCGGTCACGCCTCCCCCATGGTGACGGGAACGGGTGCGGTCAGCATCGTCCACAGCCATCCGGCCGCCACATCGACGGATGGCATCGGGTCGCGCGCGACCCAGGCGCTGATGACGCCCATCGCGGTGCCCGTGACGCCCGCGGCGATGACATCGATCGGAACGGGAGGCAGTGGAACATCCGCATGTGCGATGGCCTCCTGCACGATCGACTCGATGCGGCGCGAGAGCCGCTCGGTCGCCACGATCGAGCCGTTCGGCCCGAGCACCTGACGGAACACACTGCGATGCTCGAGCACGAGACGCAGGTACTGGCCGAGCTCGTCGGGGATCTCTCCCGTCGGAATCCGAATGACGGTCGCGGGCATATCAAGGATCATCTGCTCGAGCGCGTCGGCGAGCAGCAGCTCCTTGTCTCCGTAGTGCTGGTAGAAGCTCGACCGATTCACCCCGGCGCGTTCAACGATGTCGTTCACGGTGATCTCGTCCAGCCTGCGTTCGAGCGCCAGGTCGAGCAGCGCCTGCTGAAGGCTGGCTCGTGTGCGCACGACTCGGGCATCCATCGCTCCATTCAATCAGTGGATGTTCGCTGAGAGTTCTTCCCTGGGGTGGAATTCGCCGACAAATGTTGGTTATCTTGTGGAGGGCTCGACGGTGCGCCATCCATCCCGAACTGGATCGAAAGGGTCGTCGTGGCCAATCTTCTCTACCGTCTGGGGCGCTTCAGTGCGCGCAGGGCGTGGGTCATCATTCTGCTGTGGGTCGTGCTGCTGGGCGCGGGCGCCGGTTCGTTCCTCGCCTTCAGCGGCAAGCTCGCCACCACCTTCTCGATCCCAGGCACCGAGTCCGAGCGCGTCAGCGAGGTGCTCGAAGAGGCCATGCCAGACGCCGCGGGCGCGACGGCGACCGTCGTGTTCCACACGGATGACGGGTCGGAGTTCACCGACGACCAGAAGGCCGCGATCGCCGACCTGCTCGACAAGGTCGCCAATGAGGACGGCGTCGCCGCCGCCGTCGATCCGTTCGACACCGAGCAGCAGCGTGAGGACAACGCGAAGAAGATCACCGACGGCCTGTCGCAGCTCGACGACGCGCGCGAACAGATCGCGGATGCCCGCGAGCAGCTGAAGGAGGGCCAGGATCAGCTCGACGAGCAGATCGATGCGGCCGTCGCGCAGGCCGTCGCTGCCGGACTCTCCGAGGACGACGCCGAGGAGCAGGTGACCTCGTCGTCCGAGATCACCGCTGCGCAGAAGCAGATCGACGACGGCCTCGCCGAACTCGACGACAACGAGAAGAAGCTGGATGACAGCGCCACGGAGCTCGCGAACGGCAAGGCGCTGCTCGACGCGGCCGCGAAGATTCAGACCGTCTCGGATGACAAAGCGACCGCTGTCGGGTCGATCGCGTTCGACGAGGACATGTTCGGCCTGTCGGATGAGCTGAAGAAGTCGACGGCCGCGAAACTCGACGACGCCGACATCGACGGCGTGTCGATCGACTACTCCGACACGATCGCGATGCAGGTCGAGGGCATCATGGGCCCTGGCGAGATCATCGGCGTCTGCTGCGCGCTCATCGTGCTCATCGTCATGATGCGCACCCTGCTTCCCGCGCTGACCCCGCTCGTCTCCTCGATCGTCGGCGTGGGCGTCGGTGTCACGGGGGCGCTCGCGTTCTCCGGCGTCGTCGACATGGCATCCGTCACCCCCGTGCTCGGCGTCATGCTGGGGCTCGCCGTCGGCATCGACTATTCGCTGTTCATCCTCAACAGGCACCGCCGCCAGCTGCTGCAGGGCGTGGAGCTCCATGACTCCATCGGCCTCGCCAACGGCACGGCAGGAAACGCGGTCGTCTTCGCCGGCTCGACGGTGATCGTGGCGCTCATCGCGCTGCTCGTGGCCGGCATCCCGTTCCTCGGTGTCATGGGCGTCGTCGGCGCCGGGTGCGTGCTCATCGCTGTGCTCGTGTCGATCACGCTCACCCCCGCCCTGCTCGGGCTCATGGGCGTGCGGGTGCTCAGCAGGCGAAAGCGGTCGACGATCGGCAACGAGTCGCACGCGCCGAAGCCGCTGCGCGCGCAGCGCATCCCGCGCTCGATCGGGGCCGCGCTGCTGGCCATCGCCGCGCTGCTTGCCATCGCCATCCCGGCGCTTGACATGCGTCTCGGTCTGCCAGACGGCTCGGCTGCGGCGACCGACTCGACCCAGTACCGCGCCTACAAGACGATCGAGAGCGAGTTCAGCGCGGGCATGAACGGACCGCTGGTCGTGGCGGCCGAGATGCCGAGCGCGGTGGCCGACGACGACCAGGCGCCCGTCGAGGTCGACATCACCGACCAGCTCATGGCGCAGAAGGACGTCGTGGCCGTCGCACCCATCGGCGTGTCCGATGACGGAACGGTGATCGTCTTCCAGGTGGTGCCGAAGGAGGGGCCGTCGAGCGAGTCGACCGAGACGCTCGTGCACAGCCTGCGCGACCTCTCGCCGGTCACCGTCGACGGCGTCGACGGCACCGTCGAGCTCGGCGTCGCCGGCCAGGCATCCGCCAACATCGACGTCTCCGAGAAGCTCGCCGACGCGCTGCCCGTCTACCTGGTCGTCGTGGTCGGGCTGTCGCTGGTCATCATGATCCTCGTCTTCCGCTCGCTGCTCGTTCCGGTCATCGCCACCGCCGGCTACGTGCTGTCGTTGCTGGCCGCGTTCGGCGGGATCACCGCGGTGTATCAGTGGGGATGGCTGTCGGCCGTCTTCGGCGTGCATGACCCTGGCCCCGTGCTGAGCTTCGGGCCGATCATCATCATGGGTGTGCTGTTCGGTCTCGCGATGGACTACCAGTTGTTCCTCGTCTCCGGCATGCGCGAGGCATACGCGCACGGCACCCCCGCGCGCAAGGCGGTCGTGGCGGGCCTCCGCAACGGACGGCCCGTCGTCACGGCCGCGGCCATCATCATGACGAGCGTCTTCGGCGGATTCATGTTCAGCGACATGAGCATGATCCGGCCGCTCGGCTTCGGCCTCGCCTTCGGCGTGCTCTTCGACGCTTTCATCGTGCGCATGGTCATCATCCCTGCGCTCATGACGATCTTCGGCAACGCCGCCTGGTGGCTGCCCAAGTGGCTCGACCGCATCCTGCCGAACGTGGACGTCGAGGGTGCGGCGCTCGAGCGCAGCCACCCCGCGCACTCGGCCGAGACGGGCGAGATCATCACCCTGGATGGCGACGCCGACGCGCCGCAGCCCGCCGTCGCGCACACGACCGACGGACTGCCCGTGGCGAACCCCGTGCGCCGCTGACGCGAGAACGGCGTCCTGCGACGGGCAAGTGGGGCAGGATGGTGCCGTGGCGATCGTTGAGAATGCGGTGTACGTCGACGGGAAGCGCATCGACGACCCGACGGGCCTGGAGCAGACGTTCGAGTACCTGCGCGCGAAACACGGCGTCGCATGGATCGGTCTCGCCGACCCGAGCGCCGAGGAGCTCGGCGCCGTCGCGACCGAGTTCGGGCTGCACCCGCTCGCCGTGGAGGACGCGAAGCAGGGACATCAGCGCGCGAAGCGGGAGCGCTACGGCGACATCGACTTCGTCGTGCTGCGGCCTGCCTGGTATGACGACGCCGCGGAGGCGGTCGACTTCGGTGAGAT
>JASGDS010000230.1:0-6780 GCA_047607025.1 Microbacterium sp. | reverse complement strand
TTCCGACTGGATGAGCCGGCGCAGCGGCCGCGCCCCGAACACCGGGTCGTAGCCGCGCTCGGCCAGCCACGCCCGCGCGTCGGGGGTGACCGCGAGCGTGAGCCGCCGCTCGTGCAGCCGGCGCTGCAGGGCATCCATGGACAGCTCCACGATCTGGGCCAGATCGTCCTCCGAAAGCGCCTCGAACATCACGACGTCGTCGAGCCGGTTGAGGAACTCGGGCCGGAACGCCTGGCGCACGAGCGCCATCACCTGCTCGCGCTTCTGCTCGGGCGTCAGCATGGGGTCGATGAGGATCGGCGAGCCGATGTTCGACGTCAGGATGAAGATCACGTTCTTGAAGTCGACCGTGCGGCCCTGGCCGTCGGTGAGCCGCCCGTCGTCCAGCACCTGCAGCAGCACGTCGAACACCTCGGGGTGCGCCTTCTCGACCTCGTCGAGCAGCACGACGCTGTAGGGGCGCCGGCGCACGGCCTCGGTCAGCTGACCGCCCTGCTCGTAGCCGACGTATCCGGGAGGGGCGCCGACGAGGCGCGAGACCGAGTGCTTCTCGCCGTACTCCGACATGTCGATGCGCACCATCGCATGCTCGTCGTCGAAGAGGAACTCCGCGAGCGCCTTGGCCAGCTCGGTCTTGCCGACACCGGTCGGGCCGAGGAAGAGGAACGAGCCCGTCGGCCGGTTCGGGTCGTTGATGCCCGCGCGCGAGCGGCGCACGGCGTCGGCGACGGCCTTCACGGCATCCTTCTGCCCGATGAGGCGCTTGCCGAGCTCTGATTCGAGGTGCAGCAGCTTCTCGGTCTCGCCCTGCAGCAGGCGCCCGACCGGAATGCCCGTCCAGGCGGCGATGACGGCGGCGATGTCGTCGTCCGTCACCTGCTCGTTGACCATCCGCGGCTCGCCGCTTGCGGCATCCGCCTGCTGCTCGGCTTCGGCGAGCTGCGCTTCGAGCTGCTTGATGGTCTCGTACTCGAGCTTCGACGCCTTGGCGTAGTTGGCCTCGCGCAGCGCGCGGTCGCGCTCGGTGACGGCCTCGTCGAGCCGCTTCTTCAGGTCGCCGACGCGATTGAGTCCGCCGCGCTCGCGCTCCCAGCGGGCCTCGAGCTCGCCGAGCTCGCTCTCGGCGGCCTTCATCTGCTCGCGCAGCTTGGCCAGGCGCTCCTTCGAGGCGTCGTCCTTCTCCTTCTTGAGGGCGAGCTCCTCCAGGCGCATGCGGTCGACCTGGCGCTTCAGCTGATCGATCTCGACGGGCGAGCTGTCGATCTCCATCTTGAGCCTCGACATCGCCTCGTCGATGAGGTCGATCGCCTTGTCCGGCAGCTGACGGCTGGGAATGTAGCGGTTGCTGAGCGCCGCCGCCGCGACGAGGGCGCTGTCGCTGATCGTCACACCGTGGTGCGCCTCGTAGCGCCCCTTCAGTCCGCGCAGGATGGCGATGGTGTCTTCGACGGATGGCTCGCCCACGTAGACCTGCTGGAAGCGGCGCTCGAGCGCGGCATCCTTCTCGATGAACTCGCGGTACTCGTTGAGCGTGGTGGCACCGATGAGGCGCAGCTCGCCTCGGGCCAGCATGGGCTTGAGCATGTTGGCGGCCGCGACCGAGCCCTCGCCGCCACCCGCACCCATGAGCACGTGCAGCTCGTCGATGAACGTGATGACGCGGCCATCGGAATCGGCGATCTCCTTGAGCAGGCTCTTCAGGCGCTCCTCGAACTGGCCGCGGTACATCGCACCGGCCACAAGGGCGGAGATATCGAGCGAGATCAGGTCTTTGTCCTTGAGGCTCGCGGCGACGTCACCGGCGACGATGCGCTGCGCGAGCCCCTCGACGACGGCGGTCTTGCCGACGCCGGGCTCGCCGATGAGCACGGGGTTGTTCTTGGTGCGGCGCGTGAGCACCTGGCTGACGCGGCGGATCTCGGCGTCGCGTCCGATGACGGGGTCGAGCTTGCCGTTGCGGGCGCGCTCGGTGAGGTTGATGCCGAACTGCTCGAGGGCGCTCTTCTGCTCCTCCTGCTGTGCTGTCATCTGTCTCCTTCTGGTCTAACTTGAGTCTTGATGACTCAAGTTTATCACGTGGCGTCAGGCGGCGGCATCCTCGGCACAGGTGAAGCGCATGCGGTACGCGGCGGGGGAGAGGCCCACGATGCGCGAGAAGTTCTGTCGCAGCACGGCGGCCGACCCGAAGCCGCACTCGTCGGCGATGCGATCGATCGACCAGTCGGTGCGCTCCAGCAGCCGCTGCGCCTGGATGACCCGCTGACGGCCGAGCCATGCGGCGGGTGTCGCGCCGAAGTCGGCCTTGAAGCGGCGCGAGAAGGTGCGGGGCGACATGTGCGCACGGCGCGCGAGCTGCTCGACCGTGAGGTCGAGGTCGAGGTGCTCGAGCACCCAGTCGGCGACGGGAGCGAGCGAGAGGCCGGCGACCTCGGGCATCGGCTTCAGGATGAACTGCGCCTGTCCGCCGTCTCGCTGCGGCGGTACGACCATCCTGCGTGCGATCTGGTTGGTGAGCTCGGCGCCGAGCTCCTGCCGCAGCAGGTGCAGGCACGCATCGATCCCTGCCGCGGTGCCCGCGCTCGTGATGATGCGGCCATCCTGCACGTAGAGCACGTTCGGGTCGACATCGATCTTCGGGAACATGCGCGTCATGGTGTCGGCGTACTTCCAGTGCGTGGTCGCGCGCCTGCCATCGAGCACACCGGCCGCGGCGAGCACGAAGGCGCCGCTGCAGAGGGTGAGCAGCCAGGCGTCTCGCTCCACTGCGCTGCGCACCACCTGTGCCACACGTTCGTCCGCGGTGCCCCATGTCGACCGCGGAACAGGCACGACGACCACGAGGTCCGCTGTCTCGGCGAAGGAGAGATCGTGCTCGACATTGATCGAGAACCCGATGCTCGAGTTCACCGCCCCGGGCGAGGCGGTCACGACACGGAAGTCGAAGTTCGGCACTCCGTCATCGGCGCGATCGAGACCGAAGGCCTCGCAGGCGACGCCGAACTCAAAGGGGGCGAACCCCTGCTGCACGATGCAGGCGACTGTCTTCATGATGCTCCTCCGAACGGATGGCAGAAATGTGATGCTCCATGGCGATTCTGCCACTCGTGGCGGCTTTCATGCAACCGTAGTGTTTCTGCCATGATCCTTCTCATCGTCATCGCAGCCCTGTCCACCACCGGCATCGCCGGCACCATCCTCACCGTTTCGCGCGACGGATATCGCCGCGTCCCCACCCGCAGAACCTAGCGAGGCCCACGGTGGAGACACGGCCTCTCCACTCCCGCCCCACGCTCCCGCCGGCGCGCGTCGGAAACCCGTTCGGGCTCGCCGCTGCCGTACCCGATCCTCACGTACGGAGCGTCGTCACCGTCTCGAGCAGGATGGCTGCAGAGCGCGCCCACGTGAAGCGGGAGATGTGCGCTCTCCCCTCCGCGATGAGCGAGCCGCGCGTCATCGGGTCATCGAGCGACTGCACGGCGGCGGCGAAGGCGGCGGGGTCGTCCGGGTCGACATACAGTGCCCCCGCACCCGCCACCTCGTGGAAGATGTCGAGGTCGCTGACCACGGCGGGAACGCCGAGGTCCAGCGCCTCGGCGAGCGGCAGTCCGTATCCCTCGTCCCGACTGAGCGTGGCCAGCACGGCGCGGTCGGCGAGCAGGGCAGCATACTGCTCATCGCTCACCCCGTTATGAAAGACGACGTCAGCGCCCTCAGGAGTCAGGGCCTGCAGCTGCGCCCGGCGCTCGGGCGCGATGCGACTGAGCAGGTGCAGGGTACGGCCGGGCAGCAGAGCCATCGCACGCACGATCGCCTCGACGTTCTTGTAGGGCATGAACGAGCCCATGTACACAATGCTCTGCGGGGGTCCGCCAGGCGTGGCCCCGGCGGGCAGCAGCCGCGCGAGGCTCTCCGGCGCGTTGGGAATGACGACCACGGGCCGGCGGGTGAGCTTCGCCTCGGCGAACTGGCGCGCGCTCGCCTCGCTCACCGTGGCAACGGTGTCCGCCGCATTGAGCGTGAGCCGCTGCGGCCAGTACGACAGATGGAACAGCCGCCATCCGAGACGCACCAGGGGGTTGAACCCGCCTGGCGGCGTGCGGTGCCGGTAGTAGATCATGTCGTGCAGGGTCAGGATGAGCCGGAAGCGCCGGCCGATCGAGCCGATCGTCTGCATCGGCGAGAAGACGACATCCGGATGGTGCCGGTTCAGCAGCAGCGAGGTGGCGGGTTCGAGCGGCGAGGTCGGCGCGTGGATCTTCAGCGTGCGGGCGCCATCAGGCAGCATGGCCGCCTGCTCGTCTGAGTGCACGAGAAACGCGACTTCGACGTCATATTCCACTGCGGCGATATGTGTGGCGCGGGCGAGTTCCAGCGAGTACCTGCTGATGCCGTCATGCAGGTCGGTGCGGATGTATCTGGCGTCGAAGAGCAGACGCGTCGGCCGCGCCATCGCTACGGCCGCTCGCCTCGGTACAGCGCCTCGAAGGTGTCGAGCGTGTGCTCGATGTCGTGCGTGGCCACGCGCGCGAGTGATGCCTGCTGCAGGCGCAGGTAGTCGTCGTCGGATGCGGTGAGCACCTTTCGCAGCTTGTCGGCGAGGCCGTCGGCATCGCCCGGGGTGAAGAGGTAGCCGTTCTCTCCGTTCGTGACGAGGTGGGGGAGCGCAACGGCATCGGCCGCGACGATGGGAAGACCGGACGCCATCGCTTCGAGCGCCGCGATCGACTGCAGCTCGGCCACCGATGCGATGGCGAACACGCTCGCCTCGGTGAGCACGCGGCGCAGCTGCTCATCCGTCGCTCTGCCGTGGAAGCGCACGCGGTCGGTGATGCCGAGTTCGGCGGTGAGATCGGCGAGCACAGTGCGCTGGTCGCCGTCGCCGACCACGTCGAACGAGACGTCGATCTCTGGTGCGAGCTTCGCGATCGCGCGCAGCACGACATCCACGCTCTTCTCCGTCGTGAGGCGGCCGACGAAAACGACCTTCTTCTGCGCCCGCGGCGTGAGGTCGGCGGTGTAGTCACTGGTGCGCAGACCGCAGCTGATGGGAACGACCCCGGCGATGTCGATCGTGCGCTCGAGATACTCGGCGGCTCTGGGCGTCGGCGTGGTCACGACGGCCGCCATGTCGAGGGTGCGCTTGGCATCGTCCCAGGCCAGCTTCATGAAGATGGCGTTGAGCGGGCCGGGCAGGGTCGTGTGGTCGATGATGTTGTCGGCCATGACGTGGTTCGTCGCGATGACGGGGATGCCGAGCGTGCGTGCGATGCGCGTCATGCCGCGGCCGATGACGATGTGCGACTGGCTGTGGACGATGTCGGGCTTCACCCGATCGAGCACGATGCGTGCGTAGTGCTTCGACCGCCACGGCCAGACGAAGCGAAGCCACTCGTGCCACCACAGCTTCTGCGAGGGCAGCCGGTGCACGGTCGCATACCGCGAGCCGACCTTCTCCTGTCGTGGGGCTTCGAATCGATGGGTCGTATTGGGCGCGGCGATGTGCACGTCATGCCCTCGTTCGACCAGTCCTTCGGCGAGGCGCTCGGTGAAGCTCACCGCCCCGTTGATGTCGGGCCGCCAGGTGTCGGCGGCGATCAGAATCGTCAAGGGGCGATCGTTCGGCGCGGGGGAGGAGGGCGCGGCTGTCGTCACCCTCCGAGCCTATCCGCGCGAGGGGGATCTGGCGGTGAACACGGCTGTCACGACTGCTCTGACCACCAGGCTCGCAGGCGTTTCTCGGCTACGTCCTCGCCGAGCACACCCTCGTCGAGGCGCAGGTCGAGAAGGAACTTGTACGCCTTGCCCACGGCGGGCCCCGGCGGGATGCCGAGAACCTGCTGAATCTGGTTGCCATCGAGTTCCGGTCGGATGGCGTCGAGCTGCTCCTGCTCGCGCAGCTGCGCGATGCGCGCCTCGATGTCGTCGTATGCCGCTGCGAGAATATTCGCCTTGCGACGGTTGCGCGTGGTGACATCCGCCCGAGTCAGAACGTGCAGGCGCTCGAGCTGATCGCCCGCGTCGCGCACATAGCGGCGAACGGCCGAGTCGGTCCACTCGCCCTCGGAGTAGCCGAAGAACCGCAGGTGCAGCTCGATCAGCTTCGCGACCGCGTCGATCGTCGCGGAGTCATAGCGCAGCGCCTGCAGGCGCTTGCGGGCCATCCGCGCGCCGACGACGTCGTGGTGATAGAAGCTGACCGCGCCGCCGGGCTCAAGCCGACGCGTGCGGGGCTTGCCGATATCGTGCAGAAGCGACGCGAGACGCAGGATGACGTCGGGCTCGGCGCCCGGTGTGCGCTCGCGCTCATGCCCGATGGCCTGCCGCAGCACCGTGAGCGAGTGCTCGTAGACGTCCTTGTGGTGATGATGCTCGTCGACCTCGAGGCGCAGCGCGGGGATCTCGGGCAGGAACCGGTCAGCGAGTCCGGTGTCGACGAGCACGCGGATGCCGCGGGTCGGGTCGTCCGTCTGCAGCAGGCGCGTGAGCTCGGCCTGAATGCGCTCGGGGCTGACGATGCCCAGGGTGTCACCGAACGCGACGATCGCCTCGCGTGTGGCGGCCTCGATGTCGAATTCGAGCTGTGATGCGAAGCGGGCAGCGCGCATCATGCGCAGCGGATCGTCGCCGAAGCTGATGCGGGCGTCGATCGGGGTGCGCAGCACGCCCGCGACGAGGTCTTCCACACCGCCGGTCGGGTCGACGAGCTTCAGCTGCGGCACCCGCTGCGCCATCGCGTTCTCGGTGTAGTCTCGCCTGGCGTGGTCGGACTCTAGCGTGTGA
>JASGDS010000229.1:0-7648 GCA_047607025.1 Microbacterium sp. | reverse complement strand
CCGCCGAGTGACCACTCTTTTGCCCACACGTCCTTGAAATTTCAAGGGTCACTCGGCAAAAGAGTGGTCACTCGGCAGTTCGGGCGGAGACCTAAGCCCCGATGATCGTGACGAGTTCATCCAGGAAGGCAGGCAGCGAAGAAACTCGCACCAGTCGCTGCACGTTCTCGTGCTCGACGAACACTTCGACGAACAGCTCGAAGACGGTCTGGAACGCCTCACGGTCGCTCTCACTGAAGGCGGCGAACGCGACGACCTGCACTCGTCCGTCGCCCCAGGCGACCGAGGGTCTGCCGATGCCGACGGCGAGGGCCGTGCGCGTCGCCGTCATCCGCAGCGCATGCGGCACCGCGAGCGCGTCGGTGAACGCGGTCGACGACATCGATTCGCGCGCGATGGCGGCTTCCACGTAGGCGTCGTCGATGACGCCGGCGTCGACGAGCAGTCCGCCGAGCTGCCGGATGATTCCCGCCTCACCCTGCGAATCGTCCAGCCCCACGACGAACGCACCGGCGTCGAAGTAGCGGTCGAGCTCGACGCGCAGCCGTGCGAGCCTTCGCGTGCGCCGCAGGCGTCCCGCCGCCTGGTTCACCCGCTCCACGTCGGCATCCGTCAGGAAGGGGCGGATCTGCACGATGCGATCGGATGGCACGGGCGGCGCGATCGTCGTGAGCACGAGGTCGGTGGCGATCGCGTCCCACTCCGGGTCGATGCGGGTGATGACGTCGGTGACGGTCACCGCCTGCCCGAGCGACCGGGTCACGCTCGAGCGCAGCAGCTCGTGCAGCTCGTAGTACCCGGGGCACACGATCGTGGCGCTGAGGCTGGCGGATGAGTCGCGGCCGCGCTCCAGCTCACCGCCGACGTGCATCGCGATGTAGGCGATCTCGTCGTCGCCGACCGAGATGCCCAATCGCTCGGAGAGGTCGTTCGTGATGGCGACGGCCACCTCGAAGATCATCGGGTACGTCGATTTCAGCGAGCGGGCGAGCGGGTTGCGGCTCCACGCCTGCTCACGGGCGCGATGCACGAGGTTCTGCACGTGCAGCGTCAGCCGGTCGAGGAACTCCCCGCCCGCCAGTTCCACCAGGTATTCGCGCGACACGCGGGCGACGCTCGCACGCACCGCGGCGTCGATCACGGGGTCGCGTTCGGCGACGGCGCCGGGCCGCGCGGCATCCGGCACCACGACCCGCGTCAGCAGCAGCGACGCCAGATGCAGCCGGTCGCCGGGCCCCAGCTCGGTGCCGAGATCGTCGAGCGCGAGTCGCCCCACCATGTCGGCGAGCCTCTGCTGCTCGGCGGTCGGCTCGCCATGAATGGCCGCCAGCCCCCGCCCCTGCCTTGCGCGATCAACGGCGATCGACACGTGCAGCGCGACGTCGGCGACGGCGAACTCGTTGACGAAGTACCCAGCCTCGCCCAGCGCCGATGCCAGATCGACCTTGAACTCGCCGAGGCTGCCGGCCGACACCGCGCCCGTCCCGACAACGCGGCGCAGCATCTCCACGTCGAACGCGCCGTCGGCCATCTCGTCGTGCATGAGCGTCGACAGCAGCCGCCTGCGCGCCAGCTCCGAACCGTCCAATCGCACGGTCGACCCGCTGCGCACCAGCTTCAGCTCGCCGTCCGAGCGCACGAGCGTCCGTACCCGAGAGATGTCGGCCTCGATCGTCGCCTCGCTCACATGCAGCTGCGAGGCGGCGTCATGCACGTCGACGACCTCGTCGATGAGCGTGCGCACGAGGCGATACAGCCGGTCGCGCGGCGACTGATCATCCGTCACGGCGCCGGCGCGCAGGGCGGCGACTCCCCGCGCGTCCGCTCGATAGCCGGATGGTCCGCTGACGATGGCCGGATGGTCGGGCACCCGCGCGTTCACGGCGGTCACGTAGGAGCGCACGGTGCGGCCCGTCACCCCGAGACGGTCGGCGAGCGACGCGGTGGTCTGCCATCCGCCATCCTGCACGAGCAGCGACACCAGTCGATCCTGTCGCTGAACGGACATGCGCACCTCCTGGCCTCCAGTCTGTCATCTCGCAGGCAGAGCAGGTTTCCGCCCCTGCGGAAGAAACAGTGGTTGAACCGGGATGACCACAGGGACAGGATGAAGAAAGGAGGATTCGATCGATGAGGATCTTGGTGGTGTGCGGCGCTGGCGCGCTCAGCACGTTCGTGGCGCACAGGGTGCGTCATGCCGCACGCGATGCCGGGCTCGACTGGAGCGCATCCGCCGGTGCCATCGCCTCTCTCCCCGTCGATCTCGATTCGGCCGACCTTGTTCTCGTCGGCGCCCACCTCACCGGCTCGCTCGATGCCATCCGTGCCGCCGCCGATCAGCGAGGCGCACGGATGATCGTGCTGCCGGAGGACATCGCCACCGATCGCGATGGCTCGCGCACGCTCGACCTCGTGCGCTCCGCTATCGCCGAACCCACCCCCGAGCCCGACGCAACCGCGTCGGCATAACCGCAAGGAGCACCATATGTCTGTCACTCGCACCGTCACCATCGCCTCGTCGCACGGCCTGCACGCGCGCCCGGCGAAGCTGTTCGCCGAGGCTGCGAAGAACTCGGGTCTCGCCGTGACCGTCGCCAAGGGTGATGGCAAGGCCGTCAACGCCGCGAGCATTCTCGGCGTCATCTCGCTCGGCGCCAACACGGGAGACGAGGTCACCCTCACGGTCGATGGCGAAGGCGAAGAGGCCGTGCTCGATCAGCTGACCACGCTGCTCGAGACCGACACCGACGCGGAGTGACCCATGCCTGAACTTCAGGGCGTCGGCATCGGCCAGGGCGTCGCGCAGGGGCCCGTCGCCTGGATGTCGCCGCTGCTCGATCCGGCCGTCGACGCGGTGAGCACGACGACGCCGGATGACGAGAAGGCGCAGGTCGCGAAGGCCGTCGCCGCCGTCGCCGCAGAGCTGAACGCGCGCGCCGCCCAGGCGGGTGGGGCCGCACAGGACGTGCTCGAGGCACAGGCGATGATGGCCGAGGATCCGACGCTGGAGGAGCTCGTTCACGCGCAGATCGACGAGGGCAAAACGGCCGAGTGGGCCGTGCACACCGCGTTCGCCGACTTCGCCGCGCAGCTCGTCGAGCTGGGCGGCTACCTCGGTGAGCGCGCTGCCGACCTCGCGGATGTCTCGCAGCGCGTCATCGCCGCGATCCGCGGGGTTCCCGCGCCGGGCGTTCCCGAGCTCGACCATCCGTTCGTGCTCGTCGCCCCCGACCTGGCCCCCGCCGACACCGCGCTGCTCGACCTGTCGAAGGTGCTCGGCGTCGTCACGACCGAGGGCGGGCCCACCTCGCACACGGCCATCCTCGCCGGCGACAAGGGCATCGTCGCCATCGTCGGCATCGGGGATGGCTCCGCTCTCGTCGACGGCGAGACGGTGATCGTCGATGCGGCGGCTGGCGTCGTCACGACCTCGCCGACCGATGCGCAGCTCGCCGACGCGGCCGCCCGCGCCGAGGCGAGGGCCGCCGCCGCGAGCGCCCCGATCACGCCGGGCGCGCTGGCGGATGGCACGGCCATCCCGCTGCTCGCGAACCTCGGCAACCCGGATGGCGCGGCCGAGGCGGTCGAGCTGGGCGCAGAGGGCGTGGGCCTGTTCCGTACCGAGTTCCTCTTCCTCTCGAGCGACGCGGCGCCCACGGTCGAAGAACAGACGGCGTCGTACACGAAGCTGCTGGCGGCGTTCGAGGGCAAGAAGGTCGTCGTGCGGGCGCTGGATGCCGGCGCGGACAAGCCGCTGAAGTTCCTCACCGACGAGGGCGAGGAGAACCCCGCCCTCGGTCGCCGCGGCCTGCGGTCGCTGCGTCACCACGAAGAGGTGCTCATCGACCAGTTGACGGCGCTGGCCGCCGCCGATGCGGCCACCAACGCCGACCTGTGGGTCATGGCGCCCATGGTCGCGACGGTCGAAGAGGCCGACTACTTCACGAAGATCGCGAAGCAGCACGGCATCCAGACCGCCGGTGTCATGGTCGAGGTGCCGTCGGTGGCGCTGCTGGCCGATCAGGTGTACGAGGTGACCGACTTCGGGTCGATCGGCACGAACGACCTCACCCAGTACACGATGGCCGCCGACCGGCTGCTCGGGTCGACCGCGCAGTATCAGGATCCGTGGCATCCGGCCGTGCTGAAGCTCATCGCCATGATCGGCGATGCGGGCACCAAGCACGGCAAGCCCGTGGGCATCTGCGGGCAGGCCGCGGCCGACCCGCTGCTGGCCGTCGTGCTCGTCGGACTCGGCGCGACGAGCCTGTCCATGTCGCCCAAGGCGCTCGTCGACGTGCGTGCGGAGCTGCTCAAGCACACCGCAGAAGACGCCAAGCGCATCGCCGCCGCCGCCCTGGCGGCATCCGACGCGGCCTCCGCGCGCGAGGCAGCACGCGGCGCCGCCTGAACCCCTCTCCCAACAGAAAGCTGACACAGATGTCTACCGCTACAGCATCCAAAGCACCGGGCGGCGTTCGCGTCGCGGTGCAGAAGTTCGGCACCTTCCTCTCCGGCATGATCATGCCCAACATCCCCGCGCTGATCGCGTGGGGCATCTTCACTGCGTTCTTCATCGCAGATGGATGGACCCCGAACGAGGGTCTGAGCACGATCGTGGGTCCGATGATCCACTATCTGCTGCCCATCCTCATCGCCATCCAGGGCGGCAGGATGGTCTACGAGACACGCGGCGCCGTTGTCGGCGCCATCGCCACCTTCGGCGTCATCGCGGGCTCTGACTGGCTGATCGCACAGCAGAACATCGCCCTTGTCGCCAACGGTGAGACCGAGATCGGTCAGATCAACATGTTCATCGGCGCGATGGCGATGGCGCCGCTCGCGGCATGGTGCATGAAGAAGCTCGATGCGCTGTGGGAGGGCAAGGTCAAGGCGGGCTTCGAGATGCTCGTCAACATGTTCTCGGCGGGCATCTTCGGATTCATCGCGGCGATCGTCGGTTTCTTCCTCATGGCGCCCATCGTCAACTGGATCATGAAGATCCTCGGTGAGGGCGTCGGGTGGCTCGTCGACCACAAGCTGCTTCCCCTGACGAGCATCCTGATCGAGCCTGCGAAGGTGTTCTTCCTGAACAACGCCATCAACCACGGCGTTCTGACGCCCCTCGGCACTGCGCAGTCGCAGGCCGACGGCAAGTCGATCCTCTTCCTGCTCGAGGCGAACCCGGGCGTTGGCGTCGGACTGCTGCTTGCGTTCACCCTGTTCGGCACGGGCGCGGCGAAGGCCTCGGCACCGGGTGCCGCGATCATTCAGTTCTTCGGCGGCATCCACGAGGTGTACTTCCCCTACGTCCTCATGAAGCCACAGCTGCTGATCGCGGTCATCGCCGGTGGTATGACCGGCGTCGCCACCAACCAGCTCTTCGGCTCTGGCCTGGTCGCCCCCGCATCGCCCGGGTCGATCATCGCGGTGCTGGGGCAGACCGCTCGAGACAGCTATCTCGGCGTCATTCTTGCGGTGGTTCTTTCGGCCGCGGTCACGTTCGTCATCTCGAGCATTCTGCTGCGGATCAGTCGCAAGAAAGACCTTGAGAAGGGTGACACGTTCGGCGCCGCTGTCGCGCAGACCGCCGCCAACAAGGGCAAGTCGTCGGCGGCGCTGAGCGGCCTCGGCAGCGGCAGGGCCACCGCGACGAAGACCATCCAGAAGGTCATCTTCGCCTGCGATGCGGGCATGGGCTCCTCGGCGATGGGCGCGAGCGTGCTGCGCAAGAAGATCAAGGATGCCGGCATCACCGACGTCACGGTCACCAACAAGGCGATCGCGTCGCTGGATGGCACGGCCGACCTCGTCGTGACGCAGCAGCAGCTGACCGATCGCGCCAAGCAGAAGGAGCCGAACGCCATCCACGTGTCGGTCGACAACTTCATGGGCGCGCCCGAGTACGACCAGGTGGTCGACACCATCCTGGCGCAGCACTCGGGCGGGGCGGCCCCCGTCGAGCAGGCTCGTGCCGACGAGATCCCCGCGGCGCCCGAGGACGACGCCATCCTGACGCCGGGCAATGTGCGCATCCATGCGGGCAGCGCCACGCGGGATGAGGCGCTGCGTGAGGCGGCAGACATCCTGCAGAGCGCGGGTGCGGTCACGGCCGGATACTACGACGCCATGCTCGCCCGCGAAGAGACCGTCTCGACTTTCATGGGCAACGAGCTGGCCATCCCACACGGCACGAACGAGGCGAAGTCGACGGTCATCGGCTCGGCGATCTCGGTCGTGCGCTACGACGGCGGCGTCGACTGGGATGGCGACGAGGCCACGTTCGTCGTCGGCATCGCGGGCAAGGGCGGCGAGCACCTGTCGATCCTGCAGAACGTGGCGACGCTGTTCAGCGACGACGACAAGGTCGCGGCTCTCAAGGCGGCCGCCACGCCGGAAGAGCTGTACCGGCTGTTCCACGAGGTCGAGGAGGGCTGATCGCAATGAAGGCGGTGCACTTCGGTGCCGGAAACATCGGTCGCGGGTTCGTCGGGCTGCTGCTGCACCAGGGCGGCTACGAGGTGGTGTTCTCGGATGTCGCAGCTCCCCTCATCGACGCACTGAAGGCGGCGTCCTCATACACCGTGCACGAGGTCGGTGAGGGAGGCGTCGACCACGAGGTGACGAACTTCCGTGCCGTCAACAGCGCGGAGGACCCGCAGGCGGTGGCCGAGGAGGTGTCGACGGCGAACGTCGTCACCTGCGCGGTCGGACCGACGGTGCTGAAGTTCATCGCCCCGAACATCCTGGCGGGTCTCGCGCTGCGAGACCCCCAGGCCCCTCCCCTGCAGGTGATGGCCTGCGAGAACGCGATCGGCGCGACCGACACGCTGCGTCAGGCCATCGCCGAGCTGGCGGGGGCGAGCTGGGACAGCCTGTCGACCCGGGCCGTGTTCGCGAACACGGCGGTCGACCGCATCGTGCCGGGCCAGCCGGCGGACGGCGGCATCGACGTGACCGTGGAGCCGTTCTTCGAGTGGGCGATCGAGCGGGGGCCGTTCGGAGGCGACCTGCCGACCATCCCGGGTGCGCACTTCGTCGACGACCTCGCCCCCTACATCGAGCGCAAGCTGTTCACGGTGAACACGGGGCACGCGGCGACCGCGTACCACGGGGCGCGCGCGGGCATAGAGAAGATCTCCGATGCCCTCGCCGACCCGGATGTGGCGGCGAAGGTGACCGCGGCGGTCGAGGAGACCTCGGCACTGCTGGAGGCGAAGCACGGGTTCGCGGCGGAGGATCTGACGGCGTACCGCACCACCATCCTCGGCCGGTTCCGCAACCCGGCGCTGCCCGACACCGTACACAGGGTGGGGCGGCAGCCGCTGCGCAAGCTGTCGCGGCACGAGCGGTTCGTGGGGCCGGCGGCCGAGGCGGCCGAGCGCGGGCTCGAGACCTCGGCGCTCGTCGCCGCGATCGAGGCGGCGCTGTATTTCGATGATCCGGAGGACGCTCAGTCCGTGGAGCTGCAGGGCCTGCTGACATCCCTGACTCCCGAGAAGTTCGTCACCACGGTGACGGGCTTGGACTCCACCCACCCCCTCTACCCCGCCATCCTGCAGGTCGTCTCCTCCCACTGAACTGCCGAGTGACCACTCTTTTGCCCACCCACCCTTGAATTTTCGGGTGTTCTCCTGCAAAAGAGTGG
>JASGDS010000228.1:0-3304 GCA_047607025.1 Microbacterium sp. | reverse complement strand
TTCCTGGATGAACTCGTCACGATCATCGGGGCTTAGGTCTCCGCCCGAACTGCCGAGTGACCACTCTTTTGCCGAGTGACCCTTGAAATTACACGGACGTGTGGGCAAAAGAGTGGTCACTCGGCGGCTTGAGGGTCAGGAGGAACGCGAGGTGAGCGTCTGGTGGACGGACTGCTCGAGAGCCGAGAGGCGGTGCTGGGCATCGGCGGCACTCGTGCCCGTGACGTCGAGGTAGGCCTTGAGCTTGGGCTCGGTGCCGCTCGGGCGCACGATCACGCGGCTCGAGTCCTCCAGTGTGTATCGCAGGATGTCGCCGTTCGGCTCGCCCGCCGGGGCGTCGAGCAGATCCTCGGCGGTGGCGATGCCCTGCTCTCCGAAGGCGGCAGGGGCATCCGTGCGCAGGCTCTGCATCAGGCGAGCGATGATCGAGAGGTCGTCGACCCGCAGCGACACCTGCCCACTCGCGACGAAGCCGATCTCTGCCTGCAGCTCGTCGAGCAGGCCCTGGATGGTCGTGCCGCGCTCACGCGCATCGGCAGCGAGAGAGAGGATGGCGACGGCAGCCGAAATGCCATCCTTGTCGCGCACCGTCTCGGGATTCACGAGGTAGCCGAGCGCCTCCTCGAAGCCGAAGACGAGGCCGGGCGCGCGCGAGATCCACTTGAAACCGGTCAGCGTCGTGTGGAAGTCGAGGCCGTGTTTCGCGGCGATGAGGCCGAGCGCGGGGGAGGAGACGAGTGAACAGGCGAGGCTCCCGGATGCGCCCTCCGGTCGCTGTGCCTGTCGAAGCGCCGCGCGCTGGCCGAGCAGCAGGCCGATCTCGTTGCCGGTGAGCCGGCGCCATCCGTCGGCTGTCGGGATGCCGACGGCGAGGCGGTCGGCATCCGGGTCGTTCGCGATGATGAACTCGGCGCCCACCTCCTGAGCCTTCGCGAACGCGAGGTCCATCGCGCCCGGCTCCTCCGGGTTGGGGAAAGCGACCGTCGGGAAGCGGCCATCCGGATCGACCTGCTCGGCGACGACCTGCGGCTGCGGGTAGCCGGCGACTTCGAGCACGCGAGAGAACGTCTGCCATCCGACCCCATGCATCGCGGTGTAGACCCAGTTCATGCCGTTGGCGGCATGTGTCGCGGGCGCCACAGATGCCGTTGCGGCAATATATGCGTCGACGACCGACTCGTCGGCGACCGTGTACGCATCTGACTTCGGCAGCCCGGCGAAGGTCAGCGTGTCGGCGACGCGCGCAATATGGGCGGCGATCTCACTGTCGGCGGGCGGGACGATCTGCGAGCCGTCATCGGCGCCGCCGAGATACACCTTGTAACCGTTGTCGTTCGGCGGGTTGTGGCTCGCCGTCACCATGACGCCGGCATCGGCGCCGAGATGACGCACGGCGAATGCCAGCACCGGCGTCGGCAGCAGGCGAGGCAGCAGGAGGGCGGTGAGCCCCGCGCCCTGAATGATCTCGGCCGAGTCGCGCGCGAACACGTCGGAATTGCGTCGGCCGTCATAGCCGATGACGATCGATGACCCGCCCTGCTCGTGCACATACGCGGCGAGACCGGCGGCGGCCTGGGCCACGAGCACGCGGTTCATGCGGTTGGGCCCAGCGCCCAGTGCGCCGCGCAGCCCCGCCGTGCCGAAGGCGAGCCGCGCACCGAAGCGGTCGTCGAGCGCCGCGGCGTCGCCCGCATCGATGAGGGCCTGCAGCTCGGCGCGCGTGACGGGATCCGGATCCTGCGCGAGCCACGCGGTCGCAGCATCCACCGACGACATCAGAGCTTTCCGATCACGTCCGCAAGCAGTGCCGAGATGCGGCCCTCGGCATCCTTGCCCGCCTGGATGACCTCTTCGTGACTCAGCGGCGTCGACGAGATGCCCGCCGCGAGGTTCGTGATGAGCGAGAAGCCGAGCACCTCCATGCCCGCCTCGCGCGCGGCGATCGCCTCGAGCGCCGTCGACATGCCGACGATGTCGCCGCCGATGACCCCGGCCATGCGCACCTCCGCCGGCGTCTCGTAGTGCGGGCCGCGGAACTGCGTGTAGACGCCCTCGTCGAGCGTGGCATCCACCGTGCGGGCGACATCGCGCAGGCGCTTAGAATACAGGTCGGTCAGGTCGATGAACGTCGCGCCCTCGAGAGGCGAATCGGCCGTCAGGTTGATGTGGTCGCTGATGAGCACCGGCTGCCCGGGAGCCCATTCGCGCTTCAGACCTCCGGCACCGTTCGTGAGCACCATGATGCTCGCGCCCGTCGCCGCCGCCGTGCGCACACTGTGCGCCACGCGGCGCACACCGTGACCCTCGTAGTAGTGGGTGCGGGCACCGATCACCAGCACGTGCTTGCCGCCAGGCGTCGTGACGCTGCGCAGGGTGCCGGCATGGCCGTCCAGAGCCGGCTTCGAGAACCCTGTCACCTCGGTCGCGGGAATCGTCGCGACCGTCTCACCGATGAGCTCCGCAGCCTTGCCCCAGCCGCTGCCGAGCGTCACGGCGATGTCATGCCGGTCGATGCCCGTGAGACGAGCGATGTCGGCGGCAGCCGTCTGGGCGACGGCGAAGGGGTCAGCAGGGGGATCGAGTGGATGTGTCATTGTCTGAGTGTATTGGTTCTCGTCGCTATCGGCTGGCGCCGGTGCGGGGTGCAGTGGCTTGTGCACCTGTGCGCCGCTCTTTTGGTGCCGAGGGCACTGCGGTTCGCGGTGCAGCCCGGAGGTGCAGTGCATTGCGCACCTCAGGGCGTCGGAAACGGTGCTTTTCGCACTGCGCCTCGGCCCCCGCCACGTCATCGTCATCAGCGGGGGCTGAGGGGGGGGCTCGTGCTCCGCCAAGGTGCAGTGCCTTGTGCACCTGTGCGCCGCTGTTTTGGTGCCGAAGGCACTGCGGTTCGCGGCGTGGCTCGGGGGTGCAGTGAGTTGCGCACCTGGTGGCGTCAGAAGCGGTGCCGAAGGCACTGCGCCCCCGGGTGTTCGGGAGTGTTCGGGGTCGGGAGGGGGCAGGAGTGGTGGCGGCAGCGGGATCTGCTGTGGCGAAATGAGATACGCGTACGCGGCGCCGCTCTCTCCATCGCCGGGGCGCTCGCCCTGGTCGGCGTCTTCGTCCTGCCTGTGCTCGTCATCCTGACCTACCTCGCGATGCTCGACACATCGACGTATGGCTGGGCGCTGGCCATCGTGCTGTTCGCACACGCCCGCCGCGCGCTGAAGCGACCGCCGTTCGCGCCGCGCGGCGCCATCCCGCCGCTGCCGCAGGTGCGACGCGGGTTCGACGTGCGGTTCGTGCAGGGGGGCGCGCTGCTGCTCGG
>JASGDS010000227.1:0-2924 GCA_047607025.1 Microbacterium sp. | reverse complement strand
GACGAAGACGCGGACGATGAGAGCGACGAGGACGACGTCGCACCAGCAGAAGACTTCGACCAGAAGGAGAGCAGATGACCGAGGGGACGATCCCGACCCTGCAGGAGTTCGAGGAGGCGGCCGCCGGGCTCGCCTCGGTGATCGAGCACACGCCGATGGAGCACACGCAGTTCCTCAGCGACCTGCTCGGTTCGCCCGTGCGGCTGAAGCTCGAGAACCTGCAGCGCACCGGTTCCTTCAAGGTGCGAGGGGCGACCCACTTCATCAATCGCTTGAGCGAGTCGGATCGCGCCAGAGGAGTGGTCGCCGCCTCCGCCGGCAACCACGCGCAGGGTGTCGCACTCGCCGCCCAGATGCTCGGCATCCCCGCGACCATCTATATGCCGCTGGGTGTGCCCGTGCCGAAGCTGCTGTCGACCCGCGGCTACGGCGCCGAGGTCGTGCTCGACGGCGCGACCGTCGAGGTGGGGCTGCGGCGCGCGGCCGAGCACGCCGAGCGCACGGGCGCGGTGCTCGTTCCTCCCTTCGACCACCGTGACATCATCGTCGGCCAGGGCACGGTCGGGCTCGAGATCGTCGATGACGTTCCGGATGTCGACACCATCGTCGTCGGCATCGGCGGCGGTGGCCTGATTGCCGGCGTCGCGGCCGCCGCCAAGGCGCGTGCCGCGCAGAAGGGGCGCACGGTGCGGATCATCGGCGTGCAGGCCGAGAATGCTGCGCCGTACCCGCTGTCGCTCGAGGCGGGTCATCCGGTCGCCGTCACGACGAAGCCGACGATCGCCGACGGCATCCATGTCGCACGCCCGGGCGATGTGCCGTTCGAGATCATCCGCGAACTCGTCGACGAGGTCGTCACCGTCACGGATGACGACATCGCCAGGGGGATGCTCGTGCTGCTGGAGCGCGCGAAGATCGTCGCCGAGCCGGCCGGAGCGGTCGGCGTCGCCGCGATCATGGCGGGGAAGATCAACGCCAGCGGCATGACCGTGCCCGTTATCTCGGGCGGCAACATCGACCCGCTGCTGCTGCAGCGCGTCGTCGCCCATGGTCTTGCGGCATCCGGCCGCTACATGTCGATCCTCATCCCGCTGCCCGACCGCCCCGGTCAGCTCGCACAGATCTCCGCCATCCTCGCCGAGGTCGGCGCGAACGTCATCGAGGTGCTGCACACGCGGCACGGTCAGGGCATGCAGATCGGCGAGGTCACCATCCAGATCTCGGTCGAGACGCGCGGCGAGGAGCACAGGCAGCTCACGCTGGAATGTCTGCGCGAGGCGGGCTTCCGCCCCGAGATCGTCCCCGAGTAGGCGGCTCAGCCGGTGAAGGTCTCCACCTTCAGGATCTCCACCGGGATCGACTTGCCGTTGGGTGCGAGGTAGCTCGTCTTCTCGCCCTCCTTGAGGCCGATGATGGCAGACCCGAGCGGGCTCTGCTCGCTGTACACGTCGAGCTCGGTCACGCCCGCGATCTCACGGCTGCCGAGCAGGAAGCGCTCCTCATCGCCGAACACGTTCGCCGTGATGACGGTGCCGGGTTCGACCACGCCGCTCGACTCGGGCGCGACGCCGACCTTCGCCGTCTTCAGCAGCGACTGCAGCTGGCGGATGCGCGCCTCCTGCTTGCCCTGCTCATCCTTGGCCGCGTGGTAGCCGCCGTTCTCACGGAGGTCGCCCTCTTCGCGTGCCGCCTCGATGCGCTTCGCGATCTCTTCGCGCCCCGTCGTCGACAGCTGCTCCAGCTCAGCCTCGAGTCGGTCGTACGCTTCCTGTGTCAGGAACGGGACCTGGGTGTCATCAGCCATGGTCTTCTCCTTCGTGTGACATGTGACGACGCCCCGGCGCGCGGCCGGGGCGTCGAAAGAACTAGACGATGAGCCTAAGGCACCCAGCAGTTCTTCACAACTCCCGTCGTCGCCTCGGCGACCGTCGGGATGGTCTCGGTGTAGCTCGTCGAGACCGTCGATGCGGCGGGGTATTCGACGATTCGCCAGCCGACGACGCCGAACTGCGTATCGAGCGCTTCCAGGGCGCAGACGACGCTGGCATCGTGCGGGCTGGTGATCTGGAAGCGCACGGTGACGCTGGACGAACTCGTCACGTCGTAGCCGAGATCGTCGTAGTCGATGGCGTTCGTCTTCGGCGCGATGATCGTCCAGGCCAGCCATCCGCCTGCCGCGATCACCAGGACGATCGCGACCGTGGCGATGATGCGTTGGCGGCGGGTGCGCGTGCGGCCGTACCTGTCGTCGAGCTTCGCCTTCACTGCGGGGTCGACGATCGTCATGCTCCCATTCTTCCGCATTAGGCTTGAAGACACTCACCACAGCAAGGATCCCGATGTTCGCGCTTCTGCTCGCCGCAGACCCCACTCCCACGCCGACCATGACGGTCCCCGCCGAGGCGGTCACCCCCGGCACCGCCGGATTCATCGCGATCGCCGCCGTCGGCATCGCCGCCATCCTGTTGATCGTCGATATGACCAGGAGGGTGCGACGCGTGCGCTACCGCGAAGAGGTGAACGCCGAGCTCGACGCGGAAGAGGCGGCGGCCGAGCAGACCGGCGACGACCTCACGCCACCGGATTCACCGCAATAAGCAGCGCAGCCGTCCAGTGGCAGGCGAATGCGAACGCCGTGCACGCGTGGAAGATCTCGTGGAACCCGAAGTGCCCTGGCCACGGGTTCGGCCGCTTCAGGCCGTACGCGACGGCGCCGAGGGTGTAGAGAACGCCCCCCACGAGCAGCAGGATCATCATCGCCGCGTTCGCGTTCACCAGGTCGACGACGTACATCATCGCCGCCCAGCCGAGTGCGAGGTAGATCGCGACGTACAGCCAGCGCGGCGCGCCCGTCCAGAACACACGGAACAGCACGCCGAGGATGGCGCCTGCCCACACGACGCTGAGCAGCACGATCGATTTCG
>JASGDS010000226.1:0-6295 GCA_047607025.1 Microbacterium sp. | reverse complement strand
GCCGCGTGTTGCAGCGCCTCGGGGCATCCGCCGGCATCTCGATCGAGACCGAGCAGCTGCGCGCGCTGTGCGACATCGCCGAGCAGCACGGTGCCGCCGGAAAGCCCTCTGGCGCCGGCGGCGGCGACTGCGGCATCGTGATCGCCGACGAGGGCTCGCAGGTGATCGGCATCGAAGACGAATGGCGGCAGCAGGGCATCCGTCGCCTGCCCGTCGCGGTGCACGCCGCCTCGCCCATGACGACCACCCTGCCCGTGCAGACCGCGCGGCGCGACTCGGATGGCGTGGATGAGCGGTGACGCCTCGTCGGTGAGCGCGCGCCGCAAAGACGATCACGTCCGGTTGGCTGCGGCCCAGCAGGACGCCCGTGTCCGCGGTAACGAGTTCGACGACGCCGAGTTCGTGCATCATGCACTCGGCGCGATCGACGAGCAGGCGGTGTCGCTCGAGACGGCCGTCGCACGTTGGCGTTGGCGCGCCCCGCTGTACATCAACGGCATGACGGGCGGCGGGGCCGAATCGGAACGGGTCAACAGGGAGCTTGCGATCGCCGCACGCGAGAACGGCATCCCGATGGCATCCGGCTCGGTCGCGATCGCGCTCGATGATGAACGGGCGGCCCGCGGCTTCCGGGTGATCCGCGAGGAGAACCCAGACGGACTCGTCTTCGCCAACCTCGGCATCGGTCGCACGGGAGATGAGGCACGCCGCGCCGTGGATCTGCTGGCGGCCGATGCCCTGCAGCTGCACCTCAACGCGGTGCAGGAGACCGTGATGCCCGAGGGCACCAGGGAGTTCTCGTCGTGGCGCGCGGCGCTCGAAGAGGTTGTGGCCGCGAGCCCCGTGCCCGTCATCGTGAAAGAGGTCGGCTTCGGGCTCAGCCGCTCGACACTCGCGCTGCTCGCCGACCTCGGGGTCGAGGTGGCGGATGTCGCGGGCGTCGGCGGCACCGACTTCGCCGCGATCGAGGCGGCCCGCCGCGACGACGGAGCCCTCGGCGAGCTCGCCGGCTTCGGCCAGTCGGCGCTCGCCTGCCTGCTCGATGCGCCCTCCCACTCACCGCACCTGCTCGCCTCCGGTGGGGTGCGCCATCCGCTCGACGTCGTGAAGGCGCTGGCCCTCGGCGCCGAGGCGATCGGTGCGGCCGGCGCGTTCCTGCGCCCCGCTCTCAGCGGCGAAGCAGGCGCCGCGTCTCGGGTCGTGGGAGAATGGCTGCAGCAGCTGCATCAGCTGCTCGCGCTGCTCGGTGCTCCCACCCCCCACGCACTCGTCCGCTCGGACGTGCTTCTGCGAGGGCGGCTGCGGGAGTTCTGCGAGCTGCGCGGCATCGATGTCGGCGCGTATGCGCGCCGCAGCGAATCCATCCAGGGAGAACGAACGACGTGAGCGAGCACCAGGGCGCCCCCGTTCACACCACCCTCCCCACCCGCTGGGTCGGCCCCATCCGCGTCTCGGGAAACGCCGTCGACGGCGAGTTCGAAGTGCCGCTGGCGACCTACGAGACCCCGCTGTGGCCATCCGTCGGTCGCGGCGCGCGCGTCTCGCGACTCATCGAGGGCGGCATCCAGGCGACCGTGACGGGCGAGCGGATGACGCGCTCGGTCATCTTCGTCGCCGCCGACAGCGCCGCCGCCTTCGCGGGCTCGCAGACCATCCGTGGCAGGATGGCCGAACTGCAGGCTGTCGTGACCGGCCAGAGTCGCTTCGCGAAGCTCGAGGAGCTGCACGACGAGGTCGTCGGCGACATGCTGTTCCTGCGCTTCGCGCTGACGACGGGCGACGCCAGCGGGCACAATATGGTCACCGCCGCCGCCGACGCGCTGATGGGCGAGATCCTCTCGTGGAACCTCGGCCTGTCGTACGGCTCCATCTCGGGCAACTTCTGCATCGACAAGAAGGCGAGCGCCGTCAACGGCATTCTGGGCCGCGGCCGCAGCGTCGCGGCGGACGTCGTCATCCCCGCCGAGATCGTCGAGAAGCAGCTGCGCACGGATGCGAGCCGGGTCACCGATCTCGTCATCCGCAAGAACCTCGTCGGGTCGACGATCGCGGGCGCCCTGCGCAGCGCGAACGCGCACTTCGCGAACATGCTGCTGGCCTTCTACCTCGCGACGGGGCAGGATGCCGCGAACATCGTCGAGGGCTCGCAGGGCATGACGTATGCGGAGAACCGGGATGGCGACCTGTACTTCGCTTGTGCCCTGCCGCACCTCATCGTCGGCACGGTCGGCAACGGCAAGCACCTGCCGCACGTGGAGCAGGCGTTCGAGCGTCTCGGTCTGCGCGAGGAGCGCGAGCCCGGCGCGAACGCGCGTCGCCTTGCCGCCCTGTGCGCGGCGACCGTGCTGTGTGGCGAGCTTTCGCTGCTGGCCGCGCAGACGAACCCGGGCGAGCTCATGGCCGCGCACGTCGCGATGGAGCGTCGAGGGAAGAAGTCCGGCGCATGAAGGGCATCGGCATCCACGACATCGCCCTGGCGACCGCGCACCACGTCGTCTCGCTCGACGATCTGGCGGCGGCGGACGAAACCGACCCGGCGAAGTTCCACGTCGGCATCGGGCAGGACGAGTTCAGCTTCCCCGCACCGGATGAGGACATCGTCACACTCGCCGCAGACGCGGCGGCGCAGATCCTCGAACGCCACGGCACCGAGGGCATCCGCACGGTTCTGTTCGCGACGGAGAGCGGCATCGACCAGTCGAAGTCGGCCGGTGTCTTCCTGCACAGCCTGCTGGGCCTGCCGGCCGAGGTGCGCACGGTCGAGCTGAAGCAGGCCTGCTACGGCGGCACGGCCGCGCTGCAGGCCGCGCTCGGCATCATCTCCCGCTCGCCAGCCGAGCGCGTGCTCGTCATCGCGAGCGATGTCGCCCGGTACGCGCTGCACTCGTCGGGCGAGCCGACGCAGGGCGCAGGCGCGGTCGCCATGCTGGTCTCCGCCGATCCCGCCATCCTCGAGATCGAGCCGACCGTCGGCGTCTCGACCGTCGACGCAGACGACTTCTTCCGGCCGAACGACAGTGATGTCGCGGTCGTCAACGGAAAGCTGTCGATCAGCGTCTACACCCAGGCGCTCAACACGGCATGGGATGACCTGGCCGCGCACGGCGGGCCATCCATCGATCAGATCGCCCGATTCTGCTACCACCAGCCGTTCACGAAGATGGCATCGAAGGCGCATCGCTCGCTCGGCCGGCGCCTGGGCGTCGAGCTGCCCGAGTCGTCGACCTCGCAGTCGTACGCGTACAACCGGCTGATGGGCAACACCTACACGGCGTCGCTGTTCTCGGGTCTGCTCGCGCTGCTGGATGACGACGACGCACTCGCCGGGCAGCGCATCGGACTGTTCAGCTACGGCTCGGGCTCGGTCGGCGAGTTCTTCACCGGCATCGTGCAGCCGGGCTACATCGACCAGCGTCGTCCAGGCGCCGTCGACGCGCAGCTGCGCTCGCGCGAGCCCATCGCCATCCCCGACTACCGCGCGCTGCACGCCGAGGTGCGCCCGAGCGATGTCGACTACAAGACTCCCCGTGTGACGACCCGCCCGTTCCGGTTCACCGGGGTGAGTGCGCGGGCGCGCCGCTACGAGAAGACCCCTGAGGCCTGAAGGAAGGACCCCATGAGCCAGCACATCCAGTGGGACGGAAACGTCACCCAGGCAGCCGTCGACCGCCTGCGCCAGGGCGGCGGCATGATCGTCAGCCCGACGAAGGTCGGCTACATCGTGCAGACCGCCGACCGCGAGGGGCTCGAGCGCAAGTTCGCGGCGAAGAACCGCAACCGCAACAAGCCGGCCGTCGCCCTGTGCGGGTCGATGGATGAGCTGCGCGAGCTCGCCGAGCTGACGCCCGAGATCGACGCGTTCTACCAGAAGCACTGGGATCAGGACGTGCTGCTCGGGTGCATTCTGCCGTGGAGCGAGAAGGGCCTCGCCTACCTACCGGAGGATGCCCGCGAGCTGGCGACCGACGCGCGCGGCACCACCTGCTTCGTCATCCGCTTCGGCGTGCCCGGCGAGCAGATCGCCCGCACGCTCTGGGAGGAGGACAAGACGGTCACCTTCGCCTCCAGCGCCAACCCGTCGGGCAAGGGCAACCGCGGCCTCGTCTCGGGCATCGGCGAGCAGATCGACAATGCGGCGGACATCGTCATCGAGGCGGATGACTACGTCGCGTCGATCCAGAAGGACAAGACCGCCGACACCCGCTACGAGCAGGGCGTCATGGTGTCGTTCGTCGACGAGGAGGGCAGGCTCTTCCCCGAACAGCACGGCGAGCGCGGCATCACACCCGCCCCCGTGGTCATCCGTCGCGGACTCGACATCGACAAGATCATGGCGAACCTGTCCGACTCGTTCCTGTCGTGGGACTACCGCCAGGGCCAGTACTACTGATCGGTTCCTGAGCTTGTCGAAGGGCCCGACACTTGTCGGGCGCATCGACAGATGTCGGGCCGAATCCCGGGATTCGGCCCGACATCTGTCGTTTGACCCGACATCTGTCGACCGGGCGGCAGCACCTGCTGCGGTTCGCGACCGAACACGGCGAAGCCGAACTGCACCAGTTCGCATCGGGTGATGCCCGACAGGGTGCGCCCGCCCATCCGCCCGTGCGAGAACGCGGGATGGCGGTCGTCGAGCCGGTCGATGGCGACATACGCGCAGCCGACTTTCGGGTCGAGCTGTCGGTGCACCCGTCGAAGGTCATCCGGCCGGTCCTCATCGAGGTCCCCGTCGACCGGCGCCACGAGGTCGAGGTCGCTGACGCCTTCACCTCATTCGCCCGTGGCGAGCGACCCGCCGACCCACGGGTCACGCACCCATCCGAGCGCACGCAGCCGCTCTGCGAACGCTTCGACTGTTGCAGGTGCCTCCACGTCTTCATCCTCCGGCACAACGGGAGGGTCCTCTCGAGTGCGACCGGCGGCTCAAGCGCTTCCAGCTATCCCCAGCTGACGACTGCCGCACCTCGGGAGCGTGCGACGTCTGCAAGTCGCCTATCGAACGTCGCAAGCGTCGCCCCCTGCCGTTCTGCCGCGGCAAGAACGCAGCAGTCAGGCATCTTCAGACTCGTCTTCGCTCGCAGCCGTGCGATCTGTACAGCCTCGTCCTGCGTGGGCGCGAGCCGTATGACCCCCAGGCGGTCGATCGCGTCCAGCACGAGAGTTTCTCGGTCGTCTCGCGCGGGATGGACGAGCACCTCCGCCAGTGTCAGCAGGTGAATCGATAACTCCTCTTCGGTGTCGAGGATCTCGAACGCCCGGTCGGTGTGCGCGTCGGCTCCTGACAGATGCGCAATGAGCACACCCGCATCGAGCACGATCATTCCGGCCACTCCTCGCGCAACTCGTCGAGGTATCGGGGCGGGTACTCGAGGGTCCCCTGCGTCTGCTTCAGCACACGGCGTCGGCGAACAGCGCGCTCGTTCCGCGCGGTCGTGACGGCTTCCGCGCCCGCAGTGAGCAGCCTCGTCAGCTGCTCTGCTCGTGTCGCCTCCGGCCACTCCTGCTGCGCAGCCTCAAGCGCCTTGGCGACGCGGGGCGTCTGCGTCACCTGAATGCGTTTGAGAGCGGTTGGCATCCTGAAAGTGTACCACCTGATGGCCCGGTGCAACACCTACACCTGCAGCGCCACCAATCCACGTGCTCGCACGAAATGCGCTCCCGATAGGGTGGCGGGATGGCGCGCACCGAATTCACCGAGCTGCCCGCCCGAGTGCGGGAGCAGATCGCACGGCGCGTCGGCGCGGGTATCCGGCACGCGCAGACTCAGACGGGCGGGTTCTCAGCGGACGTGGCGTCACGCGTGCTGCTCGAGGATGGTCAGCGCATCTTCGTGAAGGCATCGCCGCAGTCGGCCGAGGGCACGTTCGAGCTGTTCGTGCGCGAGGCGGAGGTGCTGCGGATGATCCCGCACGAGCTGCCCGCCGCGAACCCGATCGATCGTCAGCCGCCGACACCGCGCACGTTCTTGACTCCATAGCCGCGTTGGCGGCGGTGACTCCCCATGCTGAGCTGCCGCGGATGATCGATGAGCTCGCGAACGCCGCAAGCGGCTGGCAGCGGCTCGAAGCCGACCGGCTGCTCGAGAAGACAACGCCCTGGTGCGAGCAGCACGTCGACCTGCTGCGCACGAATGCTGAACGAGTGACGTCGGTGCTCGTGGGCGACCGCCTCGTTCACGGTGATCTGCGAGCAGACAACATCCTCATCGATGAAACCGGCCGCGCACGTCTCGTCGACTGGCCGTGGGCCGCCCGCGGTCGCGGTTGGGAGGACGCCTTCCTCTACCTTCTTAATG
>JASGDS010000225.1:0-6930 GCA_047607025.1 Microbacterium sp. | reverse complement strand
CCTTGAGCTGGTCGAAGTCGACCGTGATGTCGTGCATCTTCAGCACGGCCGCGAGCGCCTCGCCGTGCCAGAACTCCTCGCGGTTCCACATCGTCATGAACGCGTTGACTTCGCGCTCCTTGTGCGATGGCGTGACGAGCAGATCGCGCAGGTAGCAGACGGTGTGGTACTCGACGTTGCACATGTAGACGAGGCAGCGCAGCGTGTCCTCTGGCAGCGGGTCGGTCTTGAACGCAGAGAAGTCGAGATCCTCCCACTCCACGTTGCGCGACTGGGTGGCGAACCCATCGATGTCGAAGCCCATGATCTTTCCTCGGTTCAGTTCACTTCTGGTGTCTTGTCGGACGCCGCTTCGTCGAAGCGCAGTTCTGATTCGGGACGGAAGGGCGCGACCTGCACGCCCGTCTTCTCCCATTCCATCACCGGCCAGCGCTTCTCGCGCGCGAACCGGTAGAGGTTGGAGTCTGGGTTGACGGCGATCGGATGGCCGACGAGCTCGAGCCACGAGGTGTCGGCATAGCTGTCGCCGTAGCCGAACGAGCGCGACAGGTCGAAGCCTCGCTCGGCCGCATAGTGCCTGAGCCATGCCGCGCGCGATTCGCCGACGAGCGGGGGGGCGGCGAGATAGCCGGTGAGCACGCCGCCGCGCTCCTGCATCCCCGTCGCGATGACCTCATCGAAGTACGGGGCGACAGCATCCGCGAACAGGTCGCTGGTTCCCGTCACGAGCACGGTGCGGTGCCCGGCGCGACGATGCTCCTGCGCGCGGGCGAGAGCATCCGTGACGAGCTTCAACTGCAGCCGGCGTCCGAGCGGCCCCTGCTGCACGGCGGCACGGATGTCGCGCACGCTCATGCCCTCGTACAGCCGCATGAACGTGCGGATGAACTCGCTGCGGTCGCGCTTCTCGGCCGCGAGGAACCGCGGCACGCCCGAGAGCAGTCGCGCGGCCTCGGCCGGCAGGGTGGCGAGCGAGCCATCCGTCATGCGCAGCCAGCGGTACTGGTCGACGAGGTTCGCGCGCAGCACGGTGCCCTCGAGGTCGAACACGGCCAGCACGTCGGTGGCCGCGGGCAGTGCCTTGGACTTCTTCGTCGCCTCGCTCGAGCGACGGTTGAAGGCGTGCGCCAGCTCGGTCACGGCGGGGAAATGCGTCTCGAGCAGGTACGTGTCCCAGTCGATGTCGTTCATGTCGAAGCCGAAGTCATCTGCGATCTCGGCTGGCAGGCTCGCGTTCAGGCCGCGCAGCTTCGCATCGTCGAAGATGACCTCGCTCTGCACGTACACGCGGTAGAGCTCGGCGTGCTTGCGCAGCACGTCGAGCGCGGCGCGGCGCTTGCGGAACGCGTCGAGGCCGCGACGCACGCGCTTGCCTCGTGGCAGCTGCGCGACCAGGCTCTCGGCCACCTCGACGCCCTTCTCCTGCCGCTGCAGCCTGCTGTCGAAGCGGATGCCGCCGCGGAACTCCCAGCGCGGCGCGCGAATGGGGCCATCCTCGCTCGCGATGGGGGTCTTGGTGAAGAAGGCGTTGACGTCTTCGTACATGCGGTGGAACGGCAGAGGGTTCCGCGCGCCGGATGCCACGTGGTAGTACGTCGGGCTGGCGGGCTCGGGCGGGGTGGCCGCGGCGGCGAGGATCGCGTTGACCACGAAGTCGACGGGAACGATGTCGAGCACGCTGTCCGGCACACCGGGGAAGTCGCTGAGCTGACCTCGGCCGTAGGCGAGGATGAGCGGGTCGGCCACCTTGAAGCCGTCGATCCAGCCGGGGAACGGGTGGCGAAGCGCGCTCTCGACGATCGCGGGCCGCACGACGGAGAGGCGGTGGCCATCCTGCGCCCACAGCTCTTCTGCCACGCGCTCGGCCATCGCCTTCGTCAGCGTGTAGGCGTCGGTCCAGCCGAGGCTCTCGGCGCGCGAGCGTCCGCGGGCGACGAGCTGCCTGTCGACCCACTCGCGGCGGGCCGCCTCCGTCGCCTCACTGACGGCGTGCGGTCCGATCTTGCCGACCTCGCGCTGTGCGCGCGCCTGAAGCCGGCCGAGCACGGCCGGGCCGCGCGAGGCGAACTCGACGCGCTCGCGTGCGGCGAGGGCGGCATCGCGCTCACTGCGCCAGTCGACGTCGTGGTCGACGGGAGCCTCCAGCACGAGACCGCGCAGCGCGCCGTTGACGTAGGTCGTCGACACGTGCACCACGTGCGGGTCGGCGCCCGCGGCGAGCAGCGAGGTGTAGAGGCGCTCCGCTCCCCCGACATTGCCGGCGAAGGCGCGATCGATGGGCGGGTCGAAGGTGACGGATGCGGCGGAGTGGATGACGACATCCGCCTTCGCCGCCTTCTCGCTGAGCTCGCCGATGTCGCCCTCGATCACCTCGACGCGCTCGTGAAGCGCAGACAGGGCCGCGTCCTTGCCGACGCGCTCGAGCCACGGCCCGAAGACGGGCTTGCGGATGAGCCTGTCGACGCGCGCCTGCGCCCGCGCCGGCCCCTTGGGACGCACGAGCACCGAGACCGTCGTGTCGGTGAAGCTCGAGAGCAGTCGTTCGAGGATGGCCTGACCGACGAAGCCGGTGGCTCCCGTCAGCAGAATGTGGGCGCCTTCGAGGCGCCGGATGTCGGTCAACGCTCACTCCGGGCGGCTCTGGCGACGAGCTGCAGATCGGCGTCTGCGAACTCGGCGATGCGGGCATCGATTGCGGTGATGTCTTCTGGGTGAAGCAGGTCGCGGGAGAGGCGGGCGGCGAGTGCGGGCGAGCACTCCTCTGCGCCGAGCGGCCAGGCGATCTTCTTCAGTCGACGACGGGCGAGGGGAGCCGCCTTGGGCGATGCGGCCAGCCGGTCGCGCATCTGAGCGGTGAAGAACTCGGTGTGACGCCGCTTGACTTCGCGCAGACTGGTGAGGTCTTTCACGAGCTCGTCGTGACCGCAGCTGTCGATCAGCCGGTCATATGCCGATTCCAGAATCCAGTCGTCGACCGCGCCTGTGAACATGTGCACAGCGATGATGTCCTCACCGATGAGGTTCGCGACGACCGACTCGCGGATGGGCTCGGTACGCTCGGCGATGCTGAACCTCACACGGGCGAAGAAGCCGGGCCTGGTCTTCGACGCATCGGGGTGCTTCGGATGGGCGAGCACGATCTGCTCCAGCGCGTCGGCGATCCAGAACTTCTCGTACGCCCAGTTGACGAGGAACGCGGCGACGCGACCATCCTTGTGCGTCGGCGTCACGAGCACGCTGCGCAGATACTGCAGCGCACCGCGTTCGAGCAGGGACAGATAGTCGACCATCTCCAGCACATCCCAGGCGAGCGGCCTATCGAGGTACTTCGTCAGGTCGAGCTCGTCGCGGTGGCTGCCACGCGCCGTCTTCGCGTATTCGCGCACACTGAATTCGGCAGCGGGAACCAGGTACTCGTCCGCCATGATCTCCGATTCGGCTGTACTCACGTGTGCGGTCATCCCCTCGTGCGGTGCAGGTCTGTCTCCAGGCTATACGTTACGGTGACCGTAGCGTTAGCATATACGGGCGTTAGCATGGAGGGATGCAGACCGCTCTGATCACCGGTGGGACCTCTGGCCTGGGAGCGGGCTTCGCGAAACTGCTGGCGAGCGAAGGGCACGACCTGGTGATCGTCGCGCGGGATGAGACCCGACTGGCCGAGACGGCGGCCTCGCTCTCGCAGACATACGGCATCTCTGTCGAGACGATCTCGGCCGATCTCTCGCAGCGCGACGATGTCGCTCGCGTGGCCGAGCGCCTCGAGAGCACGGATGCACCCATCGACATCCTCATCAACAACGCGGGCTTCGGCATCCACTCGCCGCTGACGGGGGCGGACACCTCGGAGCACGAGCGCGCCATCGACGTGATGGTGCGCGCGGTGCTGCTGCTGGGCGGCGCCGCTGGCCGGGCGATGAGCGCACGGGGGCGCGGGATCATCCTGAACGTGTCGTCGGTGGCGGGCTACATCAGAATGGGGTCGTACTCGTCGGTCAAGGCGTTCACGACCGCCTACAGCGAGAGCCTGTCGGTCGAACTGCGCGGCACGGGCGTGACGGTGACGACGCTCACCCCCGGTTGGGTGCGCACCGAGTTCCATCAGCGCGCGGGCATCTCGTCGAAGTCCGTTCCCGGCTTCCTCTGGCTCGATTCCGACGCCGTCGTCAACAGCGCCTGGCGCGACGCGACACGCGGAAAAGCCATTTCGAACCCCACAGCGCGCTTCAAAGTGCTTGCATGGTTCTGCAGGCATCTGCCGCAGGCGACCGTTCGCTGGATCTCAGGGAAGATCTCCGGCAGCAGGCGCAAGCACATTGCGGCATCAACGGACAAGAAGGAGTGACGATGGCAGGCAAGTACTACGCACCGCGTCGATTCCACTCCCCGCTGCTGCGCCTGGCCAGGCGCGTCGCACAGCGAGGACTGCTGAAGACGACGGTCTGGCGGCTCACCCGGGTCACCGTCGAAGGCACCGAGCACCTCGACGAGGTGACGGGCCCGTACATCGCCGTCGGCAACCATTCGAGCCACCTCGACGCTCCCCTGATCGTCTGCTCGCTGCCATGGAATCGCGCCAAGAACCTCTCGACAGGTGCCGCGGCCGACTACTTCTTCGACGTCAAGTGGCGCACCTGGCTGACGGTGCTGTTTTTCAACACCTACCCCGTCGACCGCACGGGTGGCGGCAAGCACCCGCGGCTGTCGAAGGCGCTGCTGGCAGACGGATGCCCGCTGCTGCTGTTCCCCGAGGGAGGGCGTGCCAAGCAGAACGAGCCGATGCGCGAGTTCAAGCTGGGTGCCGCCGCGCTGTCGATCGGCACCGGCCATCCCGTCGTTCCGATCGGACTGATCGACGCGCAGAAGGCGATGCCGCGAGGGCGCAACTGGCCGGTGCGAGGACGCACCCCCGTCGCCGTGCGTATCGGCACCCCGATGTACGCGCGGCAGGACGAGCGTCCGGAGCAGTTCACCCGTCGCCTGGAGCTCGCCGTCGCCGCGCTGAGCAAGCAGGTGGCGCCCCCGAGCAAGAAGATCGCGGACGCGCCGGAGCACGTCAAGAAGGAGAACAGAACGCATGACTGATGTCGCGCATACGAAACCGAGCGACGAGGCAACAGGTCTTGCACGCGACGACGAGAGGTTCCACGCATGACTGATGTCGCGCATATGAAGTGGTGGGGATGGGGCGTCGAGGGCGTTGCATTCCACCACGAGGACAAGCCGGGCTTTGCACCGTACGTGAAGATGGCGGTCGGCCTCGACGTGTCTGGTCCCGCGACTCAGCCGCCGACCTTCGACGAGATCGATGTTCCCGCGACGCTTGCCGAGGCGAAGCAGATCACCGCACTGCGACGTATCGTCGGCAAGGAATATGTCTCGACGGATGACCAGGATCGGGTCATCCACACCTACGGCAAGAGCCTGCGCGACCTGCTGCGCATTCGCGGGAACATCCTGCCCCGTGTGCCGGATGCCATCGTCTACCCCGGCACAGAAGACGATGTGCAGAAGGTGCTCGCGCACGCCGCGAAGAACGACTACGTCGTCATCCCCTTTGGCGGTGGCAGCAACATCGCAGGCAGCCTCGAGCCGCAGACCGGCGAGAAGCGCGTGGTCATCTCGCTCGACATGGGCCGGATGCGCCGAGTGCTGTCGGTCGACGACGCCTCGGGCCTCGCCCGCATCGAGGCCGGTGCCCTCGGCCCCGACCTCGAAGACCAGCTGAACAAGCGCGGCTGGACCCTCGGCCACTTCCCCGACAGCTTCACCCACTCGTCGATCGGCGGCTGGGTGGCGACCCGCTCATCCGGTATGCAGAGCGACAAGTACGGCGACATCTCTGAGATCACGAAGGGCCTGCGGATGGCGCGCCCCGACGGCGTCGTCGTGCTGCGCGGGCTGCCCTCCACCTCGACCGGCCCGAGCGTGCGCGAGATGATCCTCGGCAGCGAGGGACGCCTGGGCGTCATCACCGAGGTGACCGCGCAGGTGCACCGGCTGCCCGCGGCGCGCGAGATCCAGGCCTACCTCTTCCCGAACTTCAAGGCGGGGCTCGAGGCCATGCGCCTCATCAGCGACAGCGACGCTCATCCGTCGATCACCCGCGTGTCGGATGCCGGCGAAACCGGCTTCACCTTCGCGACGAAGAAGGAGTCGAAGGGCGTTTCGGGCAAGATCGAGGACGGCCTGTTCAAGTTCCTCTCGGCCCGTGGCTGGGATCTTGAGAAGATGGCGCTCTCGTTCATCGGCTACGAGGGGTCGCCGTCGCACGTGCGGTACCAGAAGTCGATCGTCGGCAAGATCGTGCGCAAGCAGGGCGGCATCGGCATCGGCTCGGGCCCAGGCAAGCTGTACGACCAAAAGAAGTTCGACACCCCCTACATCCGCGACTTCCTGCTCGACCGTGGCGCCTGCGCCGACGTGTCGGAGACGGCGGGCCCCTGGTCGGCCCTTCCCGACATCTACGACAACGTCGTGGCGGCCGCGAAGAAGGCATATGCCTCTCTCGGCATAGATCCTGGTTGGATCATGGCGCATCTGTCGCACTCGTACCACTCGGGCGCCTGCCTCTACTTCACGTTCGCCTACGTGTCGAAGGGCGACCCCATCGGCGAGTACGACGTGGTGAAGCGGGCCATCCAGCAGGCGTTCATCGATAACGACGGCACGCTGTCGCATCACCACGGTGTGGGCGTGGAGCACTCGCCGTGGATGGAGCAGGACATCTCCGCCGGTGGCGTGCATCTCGTGCGCGGCCTGTTCACCAGCGCCGACCCCGGCAACATCCTCAACCCCAGCAAGGTCATCGAGGACTGAGTTCCTCACCGCCGAGTGACCACTCTTTTGCCCAAGAAGCCGGCAATCGCGTGGTCGCTCGGGCAAAAGAGTGGTCACTCGGCGGTGAGGAACTCAGTCCTCGATGACCTT
>JASGDS010000224.1:0-11843 GCA_047607025.1 Microbacterium sp. | reverse complement strand
TCTCTATCGGCATCATCGGCTTCCTGCTCTCTCCCGTGGCGGGAAGGGTCGCCCGCGGCGGGCGCGCACGGGTCTCGTTCGCCGTCTCCGCCGTCGTCGGCATCGCCGCGGCGCTCCTGACCGCGCTCTCGGCGACGACGTGGGACTCGTTCCCGCTGTTCGTCCTCAGCCAGATCGTGCTCGCCGTGTCGATGGCCTTCATGCTGACGTCTCTGCCGACGCTGGTGATCGAGGGCTCCGCATCGAAGAACACGAGCGAGGCCACCGGAATCCAGACCGTGATCCAGACGGCGTTCTCCGGGGTGGGAACATCGGTCAGCAGCGCGATCCTCGCGGTGTTCGCGGTCCAGCTCACGGCCGACTTCCATCCCAGCAGCGAGACCGGCTACATCGTGACGTTCTCCGTGACCGCGGTGCTGACGGCGATCGCGCTGATCGCGAGCTTCGCGCTGCGCAAGCCCGCGCAGACGGGGGACGAGGCGGGACGGCTTGCCGGGGCGGAGTCGTTCGCCACCGGGCACTGACCGTTCGCACACCTTCTGCCCTCGCCACCGGGTGCCTGCCGGGAACCCTTGCGTCGATGACGGATTCGACCCTCCGCACGCGGGGGGTCGAATCCGTCATACGGATCGTGGCGGGGTCGCCGCGGCGCTGGCGCCTTCGCTCCTCGGAAGCGCAGAACCGTCGAGTTATCCACAGAACACGATTGCCCCTGCCGCTGGGCTGTGCCCTGTGATCTGATCGATGCCCTGGATGGGAAGGACACGTACCAGGGCTCACATGACCAGCGAAGTGCTGGGGCGGGCGCTCACGCGAGCCGACCTCGAAGTCGGGAACGCCGCGCGTCACAGCTCGGCGGCGAAGCCCTGGATGAGTGCGGCGGCGAGCGCCGCGTCGCTGATGAGGGTGCCGTGGCCGTGATCGGGGATCTCCTCAAGCCGGCCCTGGCCGACCGCATCGACGATGCTTCGACACCACTCCAGCGGCGCGAGCGGGTCGCGCTCTCCGCGCAGCACGAGCACGGGGCACGCGATGCGCGGGTAGGTCTGCTCCGGCCGGTGCGACACCGTCGCCCTGATCTTGCGCGCGAGGTGCGGGCCACCGCGCAGGTACTCGCGGCCACCGCGCCAGAGCACCTCTGGTCGCTCCCCCAGCAGGTCGACCAGCAGGTATCTCGCCTGCGCGAGCACGGTGCGTGAGGCGCTGTTCACGGTGGGCCCAGCGAGCACGAGCCCGGCCACGAGCGGCGCATGTCTGGCGGCGAGCTCGGCGGCGATCTGGCTGCCCATTGAGTGGCCGATGACCACCGCCTCCGCGATACCGTGGTGACGCAGGAAGGCGGCGACCAGGTCGGCGTGCCGTTCCATGGTGAGCGTGCGCTCGGGCTCCGGCGCCTCGCCGAACCCCGGCAGGTCGATGCCGATGACGCGCCCCTGCAGGTGCGAGACGAGATCGACGTAGACGCTGCGGCCCATCCCGATGCCGTGCAGCAGCACGAAGGGTCGCTCGCCCTGGCCGATGTCCTCTGCGACGAGACTCGCCCCGCCGTGCTCGAACTCGGTCACGACGGCGGGCACGTCTTCCGGGGCGAGAAGTCGTTCGGGCATGCTTCGAATCTATCCGTTGGACGTAGCGGGAAGGGCCTAGGTTTAGACGTATGAGCGACCCAGTGCCGACGCCGCCCGCGACAGCAGCGACCGATGCGGTCGCCGTTCTCGGGCTCGACCTGCGGGGTGACGAGCCGGCACCCCGCACGCAGGTGTTCTCGTGGGCGCTGTGGGACTGGGGCACGCAGCCGTTCAACACCGTCATCCTGACGTTCATCTTCACGGCGCTGTACCTCGTCACCGATGCGTTCCTCGACCCGTCGGTGGCGGCTCTCGCCGACGACGACCCGGTGAAGGAGTCCGCGATCGCGGGCCTCACGAGCGGCCTCGGAATCGGCACGACGATCGCTGGCATCGCCATCCTGCTGCTCGCCCCCGTTCTCGGCCAGCAGGCGGATGCCGCCGGCAAGCAGAAGCTGTGGCTGGGCATCGGCACCTACGGACTGATCGCGGCGATGCTCGGGCTGTGGTTCGTGACGCCGTCGACGACCCTCTTCTGGCTGGGCGTTGCCCTCGTCGCCGCCGGCACCGTGCTCAGCGAGATCGCGGGCGTCAACTACAACGCCATGCTCATCGGCATCTCGAACCGCAAGAACGTCGGTCGCATCTCCGGCCTCGGGTGGGGCTTCGGCTACCTCGGCGGCATCGTCGCGCTCGTGCTCGTCGTCGTGTTCTACGCCATGAACTGGTTCGGGCTGAGCGAGGATGGCGGGCTCCCGTTCCGCATCATCGCCGTCGGCTGCGCGGTGTGGTCGCTGCTGTTCACCATCCCGATCTTCCGCAATGTGCCGGAGCCCTCCCTGGGGCGCCCGGAGCGCAAAGTCGGGTTCCTGCAGTCGTACGTGCTGCTCGTGCGAGACATCGCGAGTCTCTTCCGCAACCCGGAGACGCGCCACACCGGATGGTTCCTGCTCTCCAGCGCCGTGTTCCGCGACGGCCTCGCGGGCGTGTTCACCTTCGGCGCCGTCATCGGGCGCGTGGTCTTCGGCTTCGGGTTCCTCGACATCGTCGTCTTCGGCATCGCCGCGAACCTCGTCGCCGGGGTGTCGACCATCCTGGCAGGACGCCTCGATGACCGGTTCGGCCCCAAGAAGCTGATTCTCACCGCGCTCGTGTCGATGTCGATCGCGGGGCTCTGCGTCTTCTTCTTCGCGGATGGCGGCAAGATCGTGTTCTGGGTGTTCGGGCTGCTGCTGTGCGCGTTCGTCGGGCCCTCGCAGTCGGCGTCGCGCTCGTTCCTCGCCCGCGTCACGCCGGCCGGCCGCGAGGGCGAGATCTTCGGTCTCTACGCCACGACGGGGCGTGCGACGAGCTGGATGTCGTCGCTCGCATGGACCGTGCTCGTCGCCTCGACGCACAGCACGACCTTCGGAGTGCTCGGCATCGTGCTCGTGCTGATCCTCGGCTTCTGCCTGCTGCTGCCCGTGCGCGCCGCCGTGTGATTCCTCGTGTGCCGCAGCGCGTGCTCAGATGAGGCCGTGGCGGGCGAAGGCGCGGTGGATGCCGTCGTCGTCGATGGCGCTCGTCACCTCGTCGGCGGCGTTTTTCGCCAGCTCAGTGCCGTTGCCCATCGCGATGCCGATGCCGACCGTGGCGAGCATCTCGAGGTCGTTGTTGTTGTCGCCGATCGCGATGGAGTCGGCGACGTCCATCCCGATCAGGTCGAGCAGTTCCAGGATGGCGCTGCCCTTCGTGATGCCGGGTGCCGACACCTCTCCCGAAGCCGTGCCCATGAGCGGGATGGTGCCGGTCACCACGTGGAAATCACCGCCGAGCGCATGCCGCACGCGGTCGTAGGCGCTGGCATCCGCCCCGAAGAACACCGCCTTGGCGACGCCCGCGCGGTTCGGTTCGCCGAAGTCGCCGAGGTACAGGCTCATGCCCTTCTTCGCGTGCGCCCCGCCCTCGTCATAGCCGCTCTGGCGGATGAAGGCGCGCATGCTGTCGATCACGCCCTGCGTCGGGTGGATGGCATCCCTCGCCTGCAGCACGTACTCCATGCCGAGTCGCTCGAAGGCAGCCACGAGCTGATCGACCCTGCTCTCGGTCATCGGGTGCTCGATGACCCACTCGCCGCCGAACTGCACGAACGCTCCGGCGCTCGCGATCATGCCGTCGAGGCCGAGGTCATCCAGTCGGGGGTCGATCTCCAGCGGCGATCGCCCCGTCGCCATCAGCACGAGGTGGCCGTTGTCGCGAGCACCACGCATGGCCTCGATCGTCGATGCCGGAATCGTCCCGTCGTCCTGCACGATCGTCCCGTCGATGTCCAGGAATACGATGCGCCGGGTCACCCTTCGAGCCTCCCGACGCCTCAGCGGACGGTCGCGAGACCGGCATCCTGCAGGATGGCGCGGATCGCGTCGATCTCGGCGTCGATCAGCGGAGCGAGCGGGGTGAGGGTGCGCGGCGAGTCGATCACGCCCCGCAGCCACAGCGCCGCCTTGAACGACCCGAGCGCACCGGCCGTGAAGCCGATGCGCGAGCGGTCGGGGACGTCGACGATGCGGAAGAGACGGATGAGGCGCTCCTGCTCGGCGGCCGCGCCCGCGATGTCACCCGCAGCCGCGAGGCGCGCGATCTGCACATACCCGTCCGGGTCGACGTTGCCGATGCCGGGCACGATGCCGGATGCGCCGAGCTGCATCGCGAGGTCGGCAAACAGCTCAGACCCGGTGAACAGGGCGATGCCTGTGCCATCCAGCGCTGAAACGGCTCGGCGGAAGCCGGTGATGTCGCCCGACGAGTCCTTGAAGGCGACGACCGTGCCCTCCTGCGCGAGCGTCACGAGCGACGACAATGGCAGGGGCGAGTGCGTGGCCGACGGGATGTCGTAGGCGACGACGGGCACGCCGACCTCGGCGATGGCGCGGTAGTGCGCCGTCACCTCGTCGGGGTGCGGGGCGATGTAGAACGGCGGCGTGGCGACGACCGCATCGGCGCCGGCCGCGGCTGCACGCTCGGTGTGGCGGATGACGCGCAGCGTTCCGGTGTCGATGACCCCGGCGAGCACGGGCACGCGCCCGGCCGCTGCGGCCACGGCGACTTCGACGGCCCGCGCGCGCATCTCGTCGGTCGACAGTGCGACTTCTCCGGTCGAGCCGCCGATGAAGAGTCCGCCGACGCCCGCGGCGATCTGCTCGTCGACGACGCGGGCGAGCGAGGTCTCGTCGAGGTCGCCGCCCTCGGTCAGGGGGGTGACGAGTGGGGGAATGACGCCGTGCAGCGCGAGTGAATCAGCCATCTGTTCCATCCTGCCCCTTCTTGGGCGGCTTGGGCTTCTTCGGCGGCTGCTGCAGCGCCCACGCGACGCGCTCCGGCATCCATGCGGCGAGGTCGTCGTCAGATGGCTGGGTCAGCCCCGCGAAACCGGTCATGGTTCGTCGACCCATCTGCATCTCGCGCGCGCCGCGCCCGACGGCCTCGGCCATCCCGTCGCGGCCGACCGGGAACATGACGTCTTCACGCGTGACGCCGACCACCATGTGCCCACCGATCGTGAAGCACAGCGCCCCGAACATGGGGATCTCGATGGTTCCGGCGGGGAGGAACGCGCGAACACGGTCGGCGAGGTCGGCGTCGTACGGCATGTCAGCGCTTCGGCCAGGCGGTGACGAAGCGGTCGAGCAGATCGGCGAACTGCTCGCGCTCGGCATCGCTGAAGTCGGCCAGTGCCTCGCGCACCGCATCCTCCCGCGCGCCGTGGGCGTGCGTCGCGAGCGCTCTGCCCGCATCGGTCAGGGCGATGAGGGTGCGCCTGGCATCGTCGGGGTCGGCCTCTCGGCGCACGTGGCCCAGCTCGACCGACGTCTGCACGACTCGGCTTGCGCGCGGCTGGTCGATGCCGAGCTTCTCGCCGATCTCGCCGATCGAGAGCGCCCGCTTCTCGGCGGCGAGCACCTCGAGCAGACGCATCCGGGCGAACGATCGACCGAACTCGGGCTTCGGCCCCCGCGGCCCGAAGGGCGGCCGCCCCCCCTGAGCCTGCGGGTGGTGGGGCGGTTGCGGCGGCACGGGCGGTCTGCCGAACGGGGGCACTCCCCGCCCGACCCGCAGTCTCGCGAGCGAGGCGGCGATCCGGCTCGCAGCATCGTCAGTCGTCACCACTCCAAAATACATGACACTTGACATGGATGGCACTTGCATGTCACACTACATATACATGCTCATTGACATACAAGGAAAGGAGTCCTCATGGACACGCACAACGAACATGACACCAAGCCCCTCGGCTTCTGGCTGCGCACCGTCGACGGTCTGATCTCAGACGAGTTCGCCGATGCATTCGCCGACACCGACTCAGACAGGCGCGACTGGATGCTGCTGAACCTCATCGACGGCAGCGTCGATGCCTCGGTTCCTGCGGCCTGTCCTGCGGCCTGTCCTGAGCCTGTCGAAGGGCCTGTCGGAGGGCCCGTCGAAGGGCTGCGGCGCAAACCGCGCCGACTCATCGACCTCGCCGAGCGGGGCCTCATCGAGCACAACGGCACCGCCTGGGTGCTCACCGACGCCGGCCGCGAGGCGAAGGCGCAGCTGGGCGAGAAGGCACAGACGGTGCGCGATCGCGTTGCAGGCGCCGTCTCGGAAGAGGATTACGCCACCATGCTGCGCTCGCTCGAGGCGATCGCACGCGAGCTCGGCTGGCCCGAGCGCAGGCCCCCGCACCGGCACGAGTTCGGCCCCAAGGGTCGCTTCGGTCGCCGCGGCTTCGGCCACGGACGCCACCGGATGCCTCTGCCGCCCGAACCGCCTCGCCCGCCGTTCCTGAGCCCGTCGAAGGGCGGGCCTCACCCCGGACACCACCACGTCGGTGGGCCCCGGTTCGAAGACCCGCGCGACGTCGGTCAGGATGACCTCGACCCCCGCTGGCGCGAGCGTTCGCGCCGCGAGTGGTGAGCGCCTCCTCGACGCGACGCAAGGAGATCCCGCGTCTCCAGGACCATCCGATAAGGGTGCGCCCTCGGAATGCGGGATCTCCTTGGTTCGCGTCGACGCCTAGGCTGATGCCATGACCTTCTCCCCCGAGGTGACAGACGCCATCCTGCGCCACATGAACGGCGACCACACCGACGACAACACGCTCATCGTGCGGGCGTTCGCCGATGCGAGCGCGACCTCCGCCACGATGGTGGGGCTGGATGGCGATGCAGGCGAGTGGGAGGCCACCGGCGCGGATGGCGAGACGAGGCGCGTGCGCGTGCCATGGCCATCCGGCGCGATCACCGAACGCGCCGAGATCAGGCGCGAGGTCGTGCGCCTCTACGACGCGGCCTGCGCGAAGCTCGGGGTCGCGCCGCGCGCCCACTGAACGGCGAAGCTCTTGCGAGGTGCAGAATAACCTCAATTCTTCCCCTCTCCGTTGGCTTAAAGATGCGTCCTTGTTCGCCCAGAGTGGACGTGTCAGAACCGCGGGCATGAGCCCGCCGCCACTTCGGAGGAATCACCATGACTGCCTATCAGGACACCATCGAGGCCATCGAGGCACTGAAGGGCGAGAACGGCCCCAGCTGGGATGCCATCAACCCCGAGTACGTCGCCCGAATGCGCACGCAGAACCGTTTCAAGACGGGCCTTGAGATCGCGCAGTACACCGCAGACATCATGCGCCAGGACATGGCCGAGTACGACGCCGACAGCTCGATCTACACCCAGTCGCTCGGCGTCTGGCACGGCTTCATCGGCCAGCAGAAGCTGATCTCGATCAAGAAGCACCTGAAGTCGACGAACAAGCGCTACCTCTACCTCTCGGGGTGGATGGTCGCCGCGCTGCGCAGCGAGTTCGGCCCGCTTCCCGACCAGTCGATGCACGAGAAGACCGCCGTCCCCGCGCTCATCGAAGAGCTCTACACCTTCCTGCGCCAGGCCGACGCCCGTGAGCTCGACCTGCTGTTCACGAAGCTCGACGAGGCGCGTCTGGCCGACGACGAGACGGCCGTCGAGTTCATCCAGGCGCAGATCGACAACTATGAGACCCACGTCGTTCCGATCATCGCCGACATCGACGCCGGCTTCGGAAACCCCGAGGCGACCTACCTGCTCGCGAAGAAGATGATCGAGGCGGGCGCCTGCGCCATCCAGATCGAGAACCAGGTGTCGGACGAGAAGCAGTGCGGTCACCAGGATGGCAAGGTCACCGTTCCGCACGAAGACTTCATCGCGAAGCTCAACGCCGTGCGCCACGCCTTCCTCGAGCTCGGCATCGACAACGGCGTCATCGTCGCTCGCACCGACTCTCTGGGCGCCGGCCTCACGCAGAAGATCGCGGTCTCGACCGAGCCGGGCGACCTGGGCGACCAGTACAACGCCTTCCTCGACGTCGACGAGATCACGGAGGCCGACCTGAACGATGGCGACGTCGTCATCCGCCGCGAAGGCAAGCTGCTGCGCCCCAAGCGCCTGGCGAGCAACCTCTACCAGTTCCGCAAGGGAACAGGCGAGCAGCGCTGCGTGCTCGACTGCATCACGTCGCTGCGCAACGGCGCCGACCTGCTGTGGATCGAGACCGAGAAGCCGCACATCGCGCAGATCGCCGGGATGGTCGACGGCATCCGCGCCGAGATCCCGAACGCGAAGCTCGTCTACAACAACAGCCCGTCGTTCAACTGGACGCTCAACTTCCGCCAGCAGGCGTACGATCAGTTCGTCGAGGAGGGCAAGGATGTCTCGGCGTACGACCGCGCGGAGCTGATGAGCGTCGACTACGACGACACCGAGCTCGCCCGGCTGGCCGACGAGCAGATCCGCTTGTTCCAGAAGGATGGCTCGGCGCGTGCCGGCATCTTCCACCACCTCATCACCCTGCCGACCTACCACACGGCGGCCCTGTCGACCGACGACCTCGCCAAGGGCTACTTCACCGAGGAGGGCATGCTCGCCTACGTGAAGGGCGTGCAGCGCCGCGAGATCCGCGAGGGCATCGCCACCGTCAAGCACCAGAACATGGCCGGCAGCGACATCGGCGACAACCATAAGGAGTACTTCGCCGGTGACGCCGCCCTGAAGGCAGGCGGCAAGGACAACACGATGAACCAGTTCAGTTGACGCATTGATGATGTGAAGGGGCCTCCGCACCGCGGGGGCCCCTTTGCTGTGAGCATCCCCTTACACTGAGAGGCATGAGCCCCGTGTCCCTGCTGTCCGACGCCATCCGCGAGCGCTCACGCGACGCCCACTCGTCGTCGGAATCGGTCGGCTTCATGTCGGAGCTGCTGAAGGGCGAGCGCTCGCGCGACGACTACATCGCTCTCGTCGCGCAGCACTATTTCATCTACGCCGCGCTCGAAGAGGCGGCGTCGCGGATGGCCGCTGACCCCGTCGCATCGACGTTCATCAGCGACAAGCTGACCCGGCTGCCCGCGCTCAAGGCCGACCTCGAGTTCCTGCTCGGACCATCCTGGCGCGACGAGATCTCACCGCTTGCGACGACCGCGCGCTATGTCGCACGCATCGAGCAGGTCGGCCGCACCTGGGCGGGTGGCTTCGTCGCGCACCACTACACGCGCTACCTGGGCGACCTGTCCGGCGGCCAGTACATCGGGCGCGCCGTGGCGAAGCAGTTCGGTTTCGACACGAACGGCATCGGCTTCTATCTCTTCAGCGACATCGCTGACCCGCGCGCGTTCAAGGAGGTGTACCGCGAGCAGCTCGACGCCGCGCCGTGGGACGACGCCGAGAAGGAGCGCGTGATCGACGAGGTGCTCGCGGCGTATCGCTTCAACACCGAGCTGTTCGAGGAACTGGGCCGCGCGCAGGCCCGCGCCGTCGCGTAACGGCGAGGCGCAGTGCATTGAGCACGGTTTCTGGCGCGTGCAGGTGCGTAAGGCACTGCACCTCGCAGAGTCGCAGCGGAGTGCAGTGCAGTGCAGTGCATAAGACACCTTTGTGGGCGCGCAAAGGTGCGTAAGGCACTGTGCACATGGCGGGGCCCGAGCCCTTCACCCCACAAGCCCAAGCCGATGATGAAGGAGGCGTGGGCGCGAGGTGCAGTGCATTGGGCACGGTTTCCCTCGCCTGGAGGTGCAGACGGCACTGCACCTCGCAGAGTCGCAGCGGAGCGCAGTGCATAAGACACCGTTCAGAGCCCGTGGAGGTGCGCAGGGCGCTGCGCCTCGCGCTCCGCGGTTTCTAGGCTAGGGGCGTGAGCCGGCAGAGCTCGAGCCGCTCACCTCATAGCCCGCACTGGTGACGACGAGGCGCAGTGCATTGGGCACCGTTTCTGGCGCGTGGAGGTGCGCAGGGCACTGCGCGGCGGAGCCACCGGGGCGGCGCCTAGGCTGGGGGCGTGAGCTGGCAGACGAAGACCTCGCGCATCGCGTATGAGAATCCCTGGATCCGGGTGCGCGAGGACGAGGTGGTGCGACCGGATGGCACGGATGGCGTCTATGGCGTCGTCGAGATGCGCAACGAGGCCGTGTTCATCGTCGCGGTTGACGAGGAGGGCAGCGTGCTGCTCGTGGAGGTCGATCGGTACACGGTCGGCCGCTCCTGGGAGGTCATCGCGGGCGGTGCCGATGGCGAGCCCGCGCCCGTCGCGGCAAAGCGCGAGCTGCTCGAGGAGACCGGGCTCGAGGCCGACGACTGGACTGAAGTGGGGCGGATGAACGCCCTCAACGGCGTGTGCGTGGCGACCGAGACCGTGTTCGTCGCACGCGGCCTGCGGCAGGTGGCGGATGCCGCTCTCGAGCAGGCGGCAGAGGGTATCCTGTCACTGCGCCGCGTGCCGCTGCCGCAGGCGCTCGCGCTGTGCGGCACCGAGATCACCGACGGCGAGACGGTCGCGGCGCTCTCCATGGCGGCCCGCCACCTCGGCCTCTTCTGACCGCGACGAGTCAGCTCGCCGAGACGTCGGTGCGGTGGAACGACTGGAACGAGCGCGAGGCCGTCGGCCCGCGCTGACCCTGGTAGCGATTGCCGTAGGGGCCGGACCCGTATGCGTTCTCGGCCGGCGACGACAGCTGGAAGAAGCACATCTGCCCGATCTTCATGCCCGGCCACAGCTTGATCGGCAGCGTCGCCACGTTCGACAGCTCCAGAGTCACGTGCCCGGTGAAGCCCGGGTCGATGAACCCGGCCGTCGAGTGCGTGAGCAGGCCGAGGCGACCGAGCGACGACTTCCCCTCAAGGCGCGCGGCGATGTCATCCGGCAGCGTCACCTGCTCAAAGGTCGAGCCGAGCACGAACTCTCCCGGGTGCAGCACGAACGGCTCATCCGGCGCCACCTCGACGAGGCGCGTCAACTCCGGCTGATCCTCGGCCGGGTCGATGAACGGGTACTTGTGGTTGTCGAACAGCCGAAAGTACCTGTCGATGCGCACGTCGACGCTGGATGGCTGGATCATCTGCGCATCGTAGGGGTCGAGCGCAATGCGCCCCTGGTCGATCTGGGCTCTGATGTCGCGGTCGGAGAGCAGCACGCCTCAAGCGTAGCGTCAGTGCGCGTCGCGGTAGATGTCGCTCTCAGAGTCGGAGACGAACAGGGTCGCGCCCTTCTGCAGGTCGTAGCTCAGAACGTTGAGCGAGGCCGGCGTGGACTCACCGGCGTCGAGGCCGTAGAGGCCGACGGTCTCGGTGGAATCGAGCACGACGTCTTCCTCGGTGAAGTCGAAGGTCGCTGGCGCGATTGCGACGACCGTCGAAGCCCCCGCCCTCCCGCTCGATGGACTGCTGGTACGAGGTCACGATCAGCTGCAGCATGCAATGACCGTCTGGCACGCCGGAGGAGCCCGTGTGCGGTGAAGCCTTCTCGCTCGTGCTGCCCCGGAGAGGACAGTAGGTTCCCGAATACGTCGCCCGTGAGGCGCGGGAAGTCGGCCTCATCCTCCGCCCAGAAATTCCACCAGGGATGACCATCCGAGCTGTCGGAAGGGTCAATGCCCGCGAAGATGCCGACGCCGATGACCAGTATCAGGATGAGAACACTGACGCATCCAGCGCCTCGTTGCCGCTTCTGCGAGCGCGTGCTGGGCGCTGGGGCGCCTGCGGATGGGCGATCTACCGCTGCGCTCCGGGCATCGGCGCGACCTGCGGGGCGGGTGTCGGGTGGGCCGCGGCGGGCATTCCGGTCGCGCCGACGCTGCACCTCTTCGATCGGCGGAATGAGGTACGTCCTCTGATGCCCCTCTGGGATCGAGGAATACGTCTCAGTTGTTCTTGGTTCGAGTCCAAGCACCCTGGCCAATTCCGGTCTACTCAAACCGTCGTCTCTGTTCTTCGTGAGGTTTGAGTGAAGGTCGGCTG
>JASGDS010000223.1:0-32760 GCA_047607025.1 Microbacterium sp. | reverse complement strand
GATCCTCGACGTCGTCTACAATCACACCGCCGAAGCCGGCCCTGGCGGGCCGACGCTGTCGTTCCGCGGCTTCGACGATCGAGGTTTCTATAAGCGGCTGAAGCCCGAGAACGGCAAGTTCAACGACACCTACTGGGATGTCACGGGCTGCGGCAACACGGTCGACACCTGGAATCCGCTCGCGCTGCGGCTCATCCTCGACTCGTTGCGCTATTGGGTCACCGAGATGCACGTCGACGGATTCCGTTTCGACCTCACGAGCGCGCTCACCCGCACCGGCTACGACATCGACTTCACGAACGCGTTCCTCATCGCGATCGACCAGGACCCCATCCTGCGCCACGTGAAGCTCATCGCCGAGCCCTGGGATGTGTCGATGGACGGCTATCTCGTCGGCCGAATGCCCCCGCCCTGGGTGGAATGGAACGACAAGTATCGCGACACCATCCGCGATTTCTGGCGTGGACAGGGGGCCATCCAGGATGTCGCCACCCGGCTCGCGGGGTCGAGCGATCTGTATGCCGATGACGGGCGCAGCGCCTACAACTCGGTGAACTTCATCACCGCGCACGACGGCTTCACGGTGCGCGACCTCGTCACCTACAACGACAAGCACAACGAGGCGAACCTCGAGAACAACAACGACGGCTCGAACAACAACCGCTCGTGGAACCACGGCGTCGAGGGCGAGACCGACGATGCCTCGATCGTCGCGCTGCGCAGGCGCCAGGCCGCGAACCTGATGGCGACGCTGTGCCTGTCGAACGGCGTGCCCATGATCACCGCCGGCGACGAGCGCGGGCGCACGCAGGGCGGCAACAACAACGCCTACTGCCAGGACAACGAGATCTCGTGGGTCGACTGGCGCCCGGATGACGCGTGGCTCGACGTGTACGAGCTGACGAAGGCGGCGCTGCGACTGCGCCGGCAGCATCCCGCCCTGCGCCAGCGGCATTGGTTCGAGGGCTCGCCCACCGTTCTGGATGGGCCCGACGATCTGGTGTGGCTGCACCCGGATGCGCGCCCCATGCGCCGCGCCGACTGGGCGGATGGCGGACTCAAGACGATCGGGATGTTCGTGTCAGGCGGGCCGCTGCGGGAGCCCGGCCCGCAGGGGCAGCAGCTGATCGACAGTTCGTTCGTGTTCTGGTTCAACGCCGGAGACACCGAGACCACGATCATCCTGCCCGAGAACGAGTGGGTGCATCACGGCCACGTGGTGCTCTCCACCGATCAGGATCAGACGGTCGGGCGCGAGGTGCGCGTCGGCGCCCCGTTCGTCGTCGGCCCGCGCAGCGTCGTCGTCGTGGAGTGCCCCGCCTGACACGACACGCGTCAGGCGGTGGTGACGAGGCCCAGTTCGGCGACGGATGCCAGGTGCGGGTTCGCGGGGACAGCGCGCACCGTATAGCCGAAGGCGCCGGCATGATCGAGGGCGATCGAGCCTGAGAAGCAGTGCCGCCCGCCATCGTACGACTCGACGAGCTCGAGCGTCGTGATCTGCGGGTCGGCGATCTCGTCATCGCCATGAGCTCTGCCGCTGACGAGCTGCACCGCGACGTCGTCCGGCGTGAGCGCGCCGAGCGCGACGAAGGCGCGCACCGAGACGGAGCCGCCGACCGACGCCTCATCCTCGGCGCCTGTTCCCTCGACGTGCTCCACGTGCACATCGCCCCAGCCCTCCGTCACGCGCTGCTTCCACGCCGCGAACGCCGGCGCTTCGAGGCCGCGCGAGGCGAGGGCCGATGGCGCGTACAGCCTGGTCACGTACTCGCGCACCATGCGGCTGGCGAGCACCTTCGGAGCCAGCGAGGTGAAGGTGTGACGCACCATCTCCATCCAGCGCCCTGGCGTGCCATCGGCGTCCGTGTCGTAGAAGCGGGGTGCGATCTCCTTCTCGAGCAGGTCGTAGAGGGCGTCGGCCTCGAGGTCGTCGCGGCGACCGGGGTCGTCGACGCCGTCGGCGGTGGGGATGGCCCATCCGTTCGACCCGTCGTACCATTCGTCCCACCAGCCGTCGAGGATCGACAGGTTGAGGCCGCCGTTGAGCGCAGCCTTCATGCCGCTCGTGCCGCACGCCTCGTAAGGGCGCAGCGGGTTGTTCAGCCACACGTCGGTGCCGGGGTACAGCGGCTGCGCCATCTGGATGTCATAGTTCGGCAGGAACACGATGCGGTGACGCACCTCGGGGTCGTCGGCGAAGCGCACCATGTCCTGGATGAGCTTCTTCCCTCCGTCGTCGGCCGGGTGCGCCTTGCCCGCGATGACGAGCTGGATCGGCCGGTCGGGATCGAGCAGCAGCTTCTTCAGTCGGGCCGGGTCGTGCAGCATCAGCGTGAGCCGCTTGTACGAGGCGGCGCGGCGCGCGAAGCCGATCGTCAGCACGTCCGGGTCGAGCACGCCGTCGATCCAGCCGAGCTCGGCCTCCGCCGCGCCCCGCTGCAGCCACGAGGCGCGCAGGCGCCTGCGCACGTCGGCGACGAGGCGCTCGCGCAGGGTGCGCTTGAGGCTCCAGAACTGGGTGGATGGCACGGCCGCGACGGCCGCGTCGAACGCCGTCTGTTCGCCATCCGCGTCTACGCCGAGCTCGGCGACGAGCTCCTGCAGCTCGCGGGCGACCCAGGTGGGGGCGTGCACGCCGTTGGTGATCGAGGTGATCGGCACCTCGGCCTCGTCGAAGTCGGCCCACAGCCCGTGGAACATGTCGCGGCTGACCTCGCCGTGCAGTTCGCTCACGCCGTTGGCGCGCTGAGCGAGGCGGAAGCCCATGACAGCCATGTTGAAGACGCCGGGATCGCCGCCGTCGTAGTTCTCGGCACCCAGCGCCAGCACCTTGTCCAGCGGGATGTCGCCGACGGGGTGCGCCGCGAAGTACTGCTCGATGAGCGAGCGGGGGAAGCGGTCGATGCCCGCCGGCACGGGCGTGTGCGTGGTGAAGATCGTGGATGCCCGCCCCGCCGCGACCGCCGCGTCGAAGTCGAGCGCGCCATCCGCGGTGGCCTCGCGAATGCGCTCGAGCCCCTGGAACCCGGCGTGCCCCTCGTTCGTGTGGTAGACCTCGGGCTCGGGCGCGCCGGTGATGCGGCTGTATACGCGCAGCGCACGCACGCCGCCGATGCCCAGCAGCATCTCCTGGCGCAGGCGGTGCTCGCTGTTGCCGCCGTACAGGCGGTCGGTCACGGTCACATGGAAGTCGGGCGCGCCCTCCACATCGGTGTCGAGCAGCAGCAGCGGCACCCGGCCGACGCGGGCGAGCCAGATGCGTGCGACGAGATCCTGGCCCTCCGGCTGGGCGATCGCGATCGTGGCGTGCGTGCCATCCGCCTCGCGCAGCGCGGTCACGGGCAGCTCGTCGGCGTCGAGCACGGGGTAGGACTCCTGCTGCCATCCCTCGTGCGAGAGCGACTGCGTGAAGTAGCCGTGGCGATAGAGCAGGCCGACGCCGATGATGGGCGCGCCGAGGTCGCTCGCCGCCTTCAGGTGGTCGCCGGCCAGGATACCGAGGCCGCCCGAGTACTGCGGCAGGGCGCTCGCGATGCCGAACTCGGGGGAGAAGTACGCGATCGCGCGCGGACCGTCCGCCATCTGCTTCTGGTACCAGCGGTCGCTCGTGAGGTAGCGCTCGAGATTCGCCTGCGCCGCCGCGAGGCGATCGGTGAAGGCGGCATCATCTGCGAGCTGGGCGAGGCGCTGCACCGAGACCGCGCCGAGCACCCGCACCGGGTCTTTCGTGGCCGCCCAGACATCGGGGTCGACCTCGGCGAACACGTCCTGCGTGCGCGGATGCCACGCCCAGTGCAGGTTGCTCGCGAGCGTGCCGAGGGCGGCGAGGCTCGAGGGAAGGACAGGGCGAACGGTGAACCGTCTGATGGCACGCATGCAATTACGTTAGCGGCGAAACGTTTCCGGCGTGTGCACCGTCAGCGGATGGCGCCGGCCGTGAGTCCGTCGAAGAGGCGGCGCTGCAGCGTTGCCGCGAGCGCGAACAGTGGCACGAGCCCGACGAGCGATGCCGCCGCGATCTTGCCGTAGTGCGGGGTGCGCTCACCGTAGAACAGCGACAGCACGACGGGCAGCGTCTGCGACTCGTCGCTGTGGGTGAGGAAGGTCGCCAGCAGGAACTCGTTGTAGTTCAGCACCGCCACGATCACCCCGATCGCCACAAGGGCTGGCGAGAGCAGTGGCACGACGATCAGCGCGATCAGGCGCACCGGTCCCGCACCATCGACTCGAGCGGCCTCTTCGATCTCGATGGGAAGGCGACGGACGAACCCCTCCAGCAGCCAGATCGCGACCGGTGTGTTGGCCAGCGCATACACGAGCGTGAGACCGACGAGCGTGTCGCCCAGGCCCAGCACCCGCAGCAGCAGGAACAGCGGCACGACCGCCACGATCGGCGGCAGCAGCCAGGGGCTCATCACGAGCGAGGCGAGAGCACCCCCACCCGTGCGATGCCGCACGATCGCGTAGGCGGCGGGAACGGCGAGCACGAGCGTCAGCAGCCCGCCGCCGATCGCTGCGATGAGCGAATTGAGGATTCCCCGAAGCAGCTCCGAGTCCGTGACGACCGACGACCAGTTGCTCCACTGCGGCGTGGCGGGCAGCAGCACGCCCTGACCCGTCTCGCTGCGCCCCATGAGTGACACCGAGAGGAAGTAGAGCAGTGGGATGAGGGTCGCCGCGAGGGCGACGACGAGCACCGCGACGGCGAGGGGGTGGCGTCTAGTCATGATTCCTCTGCAGGCGGCGAGTGAAGATGGCGACAGGCACCGTGATGACCGTGACGATGAGGGCCAAAAGTACTGTGATAACGCTGGCGCGCCCGACGTCGAACTCGCGAAGCGCCGCCTGGTAGATGACGTAGGAGGTGGTCGTGGTGGCCTGGCCCGGCCCGCCCGACGTCATCACGAACACCAGATCGAACACCTTGAAGGCCAGCACGAGCCGAATGAAGAACGCGGATGCCGCGACTCCCGAGATCGCCGGCCAGGTGATGTGTCTCAGCAGGGTCCAGCCATGGGCGCCATCGAGTCTCGCTGCCTCTGTTGTCTGGGCGTCCTGCGAGAGCAGCGCGGCGAACACCAGCACCGTCACGAGCGGCGTCCATTCCCAGACGTCCGCGGCCGCGATTGCGGGCAGCGCCCATGCCGTCGATGACAGCGGGGCGATCGTCGTGCCGGTGATCGTCGCGACGAGGCCTCCCGGCGCGAACACCTGTTTCCACAGCGTGCCGACGATCACCGGAGGCACGAGCAGCGGCAGCAGCAGCACGGTGCGCACAAGCGAACCGCGGATGGCCGCACCGTGCAGCGCGAGGGCGGCGGCGACGCCGAGCACGAGGCTGGCGATGCTCGTGATGACCGCGTAGACGACGGTGCGCACGAGCGAGGCCGTGACATCGCCATCCGTGAGCACAGACTCGATCGTGTCGGTGCCGACCCATGATGCGAAGGGGCGGCCGAGGGAGGAGTCGCTGAATGCAGCAGCCAGAATGAATAGCAGCGGGTACAGACCGAGCACCAGCAGTGTCAGGATGGCCGGGCTGACGAAGAGGCGGTTCCACCATCGCTGGTGCGAAGCGCCGACTGTCACAAGATCTGCTCCCACTGCGCCTGCACCGCGTCGAGCGCCTCCTGCGCCGTCTCCTGACCGGCGATGAGCTTCGCCAGTTCATCCGTGAGGATCTCGGCCGCCTGCGTCGCGTTCTTGCCCGTCGGCCACGCCAGCGCACCGTTCAGGGTCGCCGTATTGACCTCCTGCAGCTCCGGGTAGGCCTCGCCGTATGCCTCGCTCTGCAGCGAGGAGATGCGGTTCGGGTCGATGCCGGTCTGCGGGTCGGCGACGAGCAGCTGCGAGTTGACCTCGCTCGACGACGCCCACGCGATGAAGTCGCGCGCGGCATCCGTCTTGGCGGTGTTCGCGGTGACGACCCAGGTGAAACCGGCCACGAGCGAGGCGCGCTGCGTCGTGTTGTCGCCGCCCGTCGGCAGCAGCGTCACGCCCCACTGATCGGCCACGGTCGAGTCGGCGTTGATTTGCGAGCCGACGCCCAGATCGGTCCAGTTCTCGATGAACGCGGCGTTGCCGGCGTACCAGGCCGAGTTGCCCTCGCCGAACGCGGTCTCCGCAGGCGTCGGGTAGGCGGATGCGATGGCGTCGGCGAGCGACTGCGCCGCCGCGACGGCCTCCGGCGTGTTGATCGTCGGGTTGCCATCGGCATCCACGAACTCGCCGCCGAAACCGGCGAGCCGGTTCGCGAAGCTCGCACCGAGGATGAGCGGCGACTTCTGACCGAAGATCACGTTGCCGTAGACGCCGTTCGCGCTCTCGTTCTCGGTGATGAGCGCCGAGTCTGCGATGTACTCGTCCCAGGTGGCCGGCGGCTCGGTGATGCCGTTTCGCTCGAGAATCGTCTTGTTGTAGAACAGCACGTGCGTGTCGCCGTCGAAGGGCAGACCCCAGCGCTTGCCGTCGTATTCGGTGTAGGCGTCGTAGATCGACGGGATGAAATCGTCAGTGTCGAGATCGGGCGTCGCGTCGATCCAGTCGGTGAGATCCTGGATGGCGCCGTCTGCGGCGAGATCGCCGATCGAGACATACCAGGGGGCGGCGACGTCGAAGTCGTTCGCACCCGACTGCTGGTCGAGGGCGAGCGTTGAGCCGATCTCGTCGTAGGGCACGATCGTGAGGTCGAGGTCGATGCCCGTCTTCTCCTTGTAGTGCTCCTTCAGCCAGTTGCCCGCTCCCTCGTGCGAGGTGATGAGCAGCACGCTGAGCGAGTCGACGTCGTCGGAGTCGGTGCTGCCCGAGCAGGCGGCGAGGCCGAGCGGCAGGGCAGTGATGGCGGCGATCGCGATCGCGCGGCGATGGAAGTGCGTGGGCATGGGGGTCCTCCGAATGCTGTGTGAGGGCGATTCTCGTCCTGCCACCGCACGCTGTCGAATTCAAACGTAAGGCGGCGTAAAGGGGTGAAACGACGCGTAACATTCCGGGGCGCGACGCGGGCCGAGGCGGTAGCGTCAGCGCGAACCGGAAGGATCTGGATGGGCGCCCGCATCATTCTCAACGCGTTCGACATGACGTGCGTGACGCACCAGGCACCCGGCTTGTGGCGGCATCCCGCCAACCGCGCCGACGAGTACAACACGCTCGAATACTGGATCGAGCTCGCGAAACTGCTGGAGCGCGGCGGCTTCGACGCGCTGTTCATCGCCGACGTGCTCGGGGTGTACGACATCTACCGGGACTCGGTCGCGCCCGCGCTCGTCGATGCGGCGCAGGTGCCGGTCGGCGACCCGCTGATGCAGGTGTCCGCGATGGCAGCCGCGACAACTCATCTGGGCTTCGGCATCACTGTCGCCTCCACATACAGCCAGCCGTACGAGCTGGCGCGCACCTTCTCGACCCTCGACCACTTCACGCGCGGACGGATCGGCTGGAATGTCGTCACCTCCTACCTCAACAGCGCGGCGCGCAATCTGGGAATGGACCAGCAGATCGCCCACGACGACCGCTACGAGGTCGCCGAGGAGTTCCTCGACGTCGCCTACAAGCTCTGGGAGGGGTCCTGGGAGGACGGCGCGGTGCACCGCGACCGCGAGTCCGGCGTCTTCACCGACCCGCACCGGGTGCACCCGATCGAACACGCGGGGAAGCACTTCCGGGTGCCAGGCGTCCACCTCGCCGAGCCCTCGCCGCAGCGGACGCCCGTGATCTTCCAGGCGGGCGCATCGCCGCGCGGTCGCCAGTTCGCGGCCACGCATGGCGAGGCGATCTTCATCAACGGTCTGCGCCCCGAACTGACCCGCCCCATCTCCGACGACATCCGGGATCGGGCAGAGGTGCTGGGCAGGCCACGCGAGTCCGTGAAGATCCTCGTGCTTGCAACCGTCATCGTCGCCGACACGGACGAGGAGGCGCATGCGAAGCATGCGGAGTATCGCCGCTGGGTCTCGTATGACGGCGCGCTCGCACTGTACGGCGGGTGGTCCGGGCTCGATCTCTCCGATCTCGACCCGGATGAGCCGCTGAGCTATGTCGACACCGATGCGGCTCGTTCCGCCCTCGCCACGTTCACGACCGCCGATCCGTCGCGAGAGTGGACCCCGCGCGATGTCGCCGAGTACGTCGGAATCGGTGGCATCGGCCCCGTCATCGTCGGCTCGCCGACCACGGTCGCCGATGAGCTGGAGCGCTGGGTCGAGGTCGGCGGCATCGATGGCTTCAACCTCGCCTATGTCGTGACACCGGGCACCTTCGAGGACTTCATCGACCTCGTCGTGCCGGAGCTGCGTCGTCGTGGTCGGGTGCCGCACGGCTACCTGGGCCAGACGCTGCGCGAGAGGCTGTCAGGCTCGCCCATCGTGCCCGAGTGGCATCCCGCCCATCGGTATCGCGGCGCCTTCGTCGGCGCCCGATCCGCCGCCGACGGGGCCGCCGGCTCTCTCGTGACCACCTGACCACCTGACTGGAGACCCAGATGACGACAGACACGATCGCGGGCGTCCGCTCGCACTGGAGCGGAACGGCCGATGCCGCCGAACTCGCGCATTGGGACGCGGTCGCGTCTGGCGTCGCGCAGACTCTCGCCGAGGACGCGCTGGCGCGTGACCGCGCGAACGCACAGCCGTTCGTCGAGGCGCAGCTGCTGAAGGACTCGGGGCTCGTGACGCTGCTGGAGCCCGCCGAGTTCGGCGGGGGAGGAGCGCATTGGGAGTCAGCGTTCCGCGCCGTGCGCACGCTGGCGCGCACCGATGGTTCGATCGCGCAGCTGCTCGGCTACCACTACATCAACTCGGCGAACATCGAGCTCGTCGCCCCGGCGTCAGAGCGGGAGCGGTGGCACCGCCGTACGATCGATGGCCGCTGGATCTGGGGAGACTCGGTCAACCCCGTCGACCCCGACCTGACCCTGTCGCCGGATGGCGACGGCTTCGTGCTGCGCGGCACGAAGCGATTCTCGACGGGCTCGGGTGTCGGTGACGCCCTGCTCGTGAACGCCGTCGTGTCCGGGGGCGACCACGATGGCCGCTTCGCCTTCCTCGTGCTGCCCTTCGGCCATGAGGGCGTCGAGATCGTGGACGGCTGGGACTTCCTCGGCCAGCGACTCTCGGCGAGCAACACCGTGATCTATCACGAGGTGCGCGTGGGGCGGGAGCACCTGCTCGGCTTCGGCACGGACGAGCCTTTCCAGTCGCTCGTCACACCGGGCATCCAGCTGGTCTTCGGCAACCTGTACCTCGGCCTCGCGCAGGGGGTGCTCGCTCGGGCGCGCGAGCTGACTCTCGCCCGGCGCAACTCGTGGTTCCTCAGTGGTGTCGACACCTATGCCGACGACCCCTTCGTGAAACGACTCTACGGGGAGCTCTCCTCGCGGGTGGCCGCGGTGGAAGCGCTCGCCGACCGCGTGAACCGGGCCTTCGATCTGGCGGTGGACCGCGGTTTCGACCTGACGGCGGAGGACCGCGGCGCGCTTGCGATCGAGGTCGCGCAGCTGAAGGTCGTCTCGAGCGAGGCCGCCACCGACATCACCAACCGCGTCTTCGAGGCGACGGGGTCGAGCTCAGCGTCATCCGACGTCGGGCTCGACCTGTTCTGGCGCAACGCCCGCACCCACTCGCTGCACGACCCGATCGACTACAAGAAGTTCGAAGTCGGTGCGCACTTCCTCACCGGCGAGCTGCAGCCCATCTCGCTCTACACCTGACACGCGGGGAGGCGACACCGTGCGAGGCTGGCCGAGCGAGGCACGCCGCACTAGGTTTGTTTCATGGTCGGTCGAATCCCCATTGTCGAGGTCTTCCCGCTGATCGAGGGCGGGGCTCTGCCCGCCAAGGCCACGGTCGGCGAGCCGTTGCCCGTGCGTGCGACGGTGTTCCGCGAGGGCCATGATGCGCTCGGCGCCGAGGTCGTGCTCATCGCGCCGGATGGCCGTGAGCTGCCCCCCGTGCGGATGGTCGAGATCGCGCCAGGCACCGACAGGTATGAGGCGTGGGTCACGCCGGATGCCGAAGGGCCGTGGACCTTCGAGGTGCGGGCTTTCAGTGATGCGCTCGCCACCTGGGAGCACAACGCGACCATCAAGATCGCCGCCGGCGTCGACGTCGACCTGATGTTCCTCGAGGGCAGGCTGCTGCTCGAACGCCTCAAGAAGGCGTACCGGCTGCGCAAGGCCGAGAAGGCGCTCGTCGATGCGGCGCTGACGGCCGCGAAAGACGACAAGCGCCCGGCTGCGGCCCGCATCGCGCAGCTCACGAGCCCCGAGATGCTCGACCTCTTCCACGAGCGCCCGCTGCGCGACCTGCTGACCACATCCGGTCCGTACCCGCTGTTCGCTGACCGAACCCGTGCCATGTACGGTGCCTGGTACGAGTTCTTCCCCCGCTCCGAGGGTGCGAAGGTCGTCAAGGGCAAGGTGACGAGCGGCACCTTCAAGACCGCGGCGAAGAGCCTCGACCGCGTCGCAGCCATGGGCTTCGACGTCATCTACCTGCCGCCCATCCACCCCATCGGCGAGGTCAACCGCAAGGGTCCGAACAACACGCTCACGCCGGGGCCGGATGACCCCGGCTCGCCCTGGGCGATCGGCTCCCGTTTCGGCGGACACGACGCCATCCACCCCGACCTCGGCACCCTCGCCGACTTCGACGCGTTCGTGCGGCGTGCGACCAGGCTCGGCCTCGAGGTGGCGCTCGATTTCGCGTTGCAGGCCGCCCCAGACCATCCGTGGGTCACCGAGCATCCCGAGTTCTTCACGACACGAGCCGATGGCACGATCGCCTACGCCGAGAATCCGCCGAAGAAGTACCAGGACATCTATCCGATCAACTTCGACAACGACTTCGAGGGCATCCGCACCGAGACGCTGCGCCTGCTGCGCCACTGGATGAGCCACGGCGTGCGCATCTTCCGCGTCGACAACCCGCATACCAAGACGCTGCAGTTCTGGCAGAGCGTGCTGACCGAGATCCGTGAGACCGACCCCGATGTGGTCTTCCTCTCCGAAGCGTTCACGCGCCCCGCGATGATGCACGGGCTCGGCTCGGTCGGTTACCACCAGTCGTACACGTACTTCACCTGGCGCACGGCGAGGGGCGAGATCGAGGAGTACCTGCGCGAGGTGTCTCACGAGTCGGACCACCTCATGCGGCCGAACTTCTTCGTGAACACCCCCGACATTCTGCACGCCTCGCTGCAGTATGGCGGCCCGGCGATGTTCGCGATCCGCGCGACCCTCGCCGCCATGGGATCCCCGTCGTGGGGGATGTACGCCGGGTTCGAGCTGTTCGAGCACGTCGCCGTCAAGCCGGGCAGCGAGGAGTATCTCGACAGTGAGAAGTACCAGATCCGGGTGCGCGACTGGACGCATCCCGAGAAAACGCTCGCGCCCTACGTGACGCGCCTCAACGAGATCCGCCGCGCCCATCCCGCGCTGCAGCAGCTGCGCAACACCGTGGTGCACTATCCGGATGGCGAGAGCATCCTGTGTTTCTCGAAGACCGCTTCGACAGGCCCTTCGACGGGCTCTTCGACAGGCCCTTCGACACGCTCAGGGAGCGATGTTGTCATCGTCGTGATCAACCTCGATCCGCATGCGGCGCAGGAGGCGACCATCCATCTCGATCTGGAGGCCGCGGGGCTGCCCGACTCGTTCCTCGTGCACGACGAGGTCACCGGCGGCGAGTGGGTGTGGGGCCGATCGAACTACGTCAGGCTCGACCCCGCGAGCGCCGTCGCGCACGTCTTCACCGTGAGGAGCGCCGCATGACCGCCGCCCAGCCGGTCGCTCCGGAAGAGCTGGCCGCCGTTGCGAACGGCGAGCACGGCGACCCGCACGCGGTGCTCGGCCCGCACCCGCATGGCGGCGCCGTGACGGTGCGCGTGCTGAAGCCGCTCGCCTCCTCGGTCACTGTGGTCTACCACTCGGGCGATGGTTTCGCCCGCGCGGGGCTGACCCATGAGCAGGATGGCATCTGGGTCGGCGTGCTGCCTGTCGCGGATGTTCCCGCCTACCACCTCGAGGTCGCCTACGACGGTGAGCCGCCGCTGGAACGCGACGACCCCTACCGCTTCCTTCCGACGCTCGGCGAGGTCGACATCTTCCTCATCGGCGAGGGCAGGCACGAGCGGCTGTGGGAGGTGCTCGGCGCCCGACTGCACCGCTACGACGGGCTTGGCGTCGTGCCGGATGTGCACGGAACCTCGTTCGCGGTGTGGGCGCCGCGCGCCCGCGGTGTGCGCCTGAAGGGCGACTTCACCGGGTGGAGCGCGCGCGAGCTGCCCATGCGCAGGCTGGGATCGAGCGGCGTCTGGGAGCTGTTCGTGCCCGGCGTCGCCTCGGGCGCCTGCTACAAGTACGAGGTCTGCGGCAGCGACGGCACCTGGCGAGACAAGGCCGATCCGATGGCCGCGTGGGCCGAGGTTCCTCCCGCGACAGCCAGCCGCGTCTTCCAGTCGGAGTACGCCTGGAACGACGATGACTGGATGGCGGAGCGCGCGGCGCAGGCGCAGATCCACCGGCCGATGTCGATCTACGAGCTGCACCTCGCCTCCTGGCGCAGGGGGCGCAGTTACGCCGACCTCGCCGACGAGCTGGTCGCCTACGTGTCGGATGCCGGATTCACGCATGTCGAGCTGATGCCGGTGATGCACCATCCGTTCGGCGGATCGTGGGGATATCACGTGACCGGCTACTACGCCGCAGACAGCCGATTCGGCTCGCCAGATGACCTGCGACTGCTCATCGACAGGCTGCACCAGGCCGGTGTCGGCGTCATCCTCGACTGGGTGCCAGGCCATTTCGCGACCGATGAGTGGGCGCTCTGTCGCTTCGATGGCGAGCCGCTCTACGAGCACCCGGATCCTCGACGCGGATGGCACACCGAGTGGGGTTCGCACATCTTCGACTTCGGCCGCAACGAGGTGCGCAACTTCCTGGTGGCGAACGCCGTCTACTGGCTCACGCAGTTCCATGCGGATGGCCTGCGGGTCGACGGCGTGGCATCCATGCTGTATCTCGATTACGCGCGCAAACCGGGGGAGTGGCTGCCGAACATCCATGGCGGGCACGAGAACCTCGAGGCCGTGCAGATGCTGCAGGAGACGAACGCCACCGCCTACAAGACGGCGCCTGGCATCGCGATGATCGCGGAGGAGTCGACCGCGTGGCCGGGGGTCACGCGGCCGACGAGCGCGGGCGGGCTCGGGTTCGGCTTCAAGTGGAACATGGGCTGGATGCACGACACGCTCGGCTACCTCGAGCGCGATCCGATCTACCGCTCGCACCACCACGGCGAGATGACCTTCTCGATCGTCTACGCCTGGAGCGAGAACTACGTGCTGCCGCTGTCGCATGACGAGGTCGTGCACGGCAAGGGGTCGCTGCTGCGCAAGGTGCCTGGCGACAGGTGGCAGCAGCTGGCGACGCTGCGCGCCTACTTCGGGTTCATGTGGGCGCATCCCGGCAAGCAGCTCATCTTCATGGGCGACGAGTTCGGTCAGGAGTCGGAGTGGGCGGAGTCGCGTGAGCTCGACTGGTGGCTGCTCGACCATCCGGAGCACCGCGGCGTGCTCGACGCCATCCGCGACCTCAACCTGCGCTACCGCGAGACGCCGGCGCTGTGGGCGGGCGAGGATGATCCCGCCTCTTTCCAGTGGATCGATGGCGGTGACTCTGCGCGCAGCACCTTCACATTCCTGCGGCGCTCGGGTGACAGCGAGCTGGTCGCGGTGTCGAACTTCTCCACCGTCCCGCACCACGACTTCCGTCTCGGCCTGCCGTCGGCGGGCGTGTGGGAGGAGCTCGTCAACACCGACGCGACGGCGTACGGCGGTTCGGGCATCGGCAACCTGGGCGGGCTGAATGCGCAGGCCGGCGAGCACGACGGTTTCCCCGCCTACGCCGACATCGTCGTGCCGCCCCTCGCCACCGTGTGGTTCCGCAAGGCCTGACAGTGTGCGCCTGACGGTTGGCGGGTGGGCTGACGGATGGCGGGGCGAATGGGGGTTTCGCCCGCGGGGTGTCAGGTCTCCCGCCGAGTGTCAGGGCCGTGGGGCGGTCGCGGTAGCTGACGGGTGGCGGCTGGGCTGACGGGTGGCGGGTGGATGGGCGGCTTCGGCCCGCGGGGTGTCAGGTCTCCCGCCGAGTGTCAGGCCCGCAGCGCGGCCTCGAGCTCGGCGCGGGTGGGCGGGTCGGCACCGGGGCGCGAGACCGTGATCGCAGCGGCCGTCGCCGCCCAGGAGGCGGCACGGTGCAGCTCGTCCACCGTCAGCCGGCTGAGCACGTCACGGGCGGATGGTCCGTGTGCGCCGAGCGTGAGCAGCGCGTCGACGAGGCCGGCCGTGAACGTATCACCCGCAGCGATCGTGTCGACCACGGTGACCTTCGGGGCAGGTGCTTTGATCACGTCTGAGCCGCGGAAGATGAGCGCGCCCGAGCCTCCGCGCGTGAGCGCGACGAGCTTCGCGCCGAGCCCCAGAATGCGGGCAGCCGCATCCTCGGCGGCAACGCCGGGGTAGTACCACTCGAGGTCCTCGTCCGACACCTTCACGACATCGCTCAGCGCGAAAAGCCGCTCCACCCGGGCGAGCGCTGCGTCGCGGTCGGGCGTGATCTGCGGCCTGGCGTTCGGGTCGAACGACACCAGCGCGCTCGCCGCCCGCGCGGTGACGAACGCCAGGACGGCATCCGCACCCGGCTCGAGCACCGTAGCGATCGAACCGACGTGGATGGCATCCGCCGCTGGCAGGTCGTCGAGGGTCACATCCCACGCGATGTCGAATTCGTAGGAGGCGTTCTTCTCGGCATCCCACGTCACGCGAGCCGTCGAGGTGCGTCCGGTCGCGGGCACGGACGAGACGACGTTCACGCCCGCCTGCTGCAGCCATCCGTGGAGGAGCTCACCGTGGGCATCCGCCGCGAACTGTGTCACGAGCGTTGGCGTGCGACCGAGTCGCCCGAGGGCGAGCGCGACGTTCGCCGGGCTGCCGCCCGGGTAGGCGAGGTCGACGCCCTCGCCTGGCGTGATGTCGATGAGCGCTTCGCCGATGGCGATGACGCGGGGCTGTACTGGCATCTGTGGCCTCTCTGATGCGGATGCAGATCAAACGTAGCGGGTGATGCGGCCGAGACCGAAGCGTGACGGAAAAATCGGCAGCCGGGTGTTGACGCGCGTAAACGGAATGCTCTAGATTGGACGAAGGCAACAGTTTACGCGCGTTAACGATGCGGTGTGGAACACAGGACGAGGGAGTCGGCATGGCGACATCACGAGCGGTCACGATGGCCGACGTCGCCGAGCGCGCGGGTGTGAGCCGGGCATCGGTCTCGTTCGTCCTCAACGGCAGGGACGTGCCCATCACCGAGGCGACGCGCGAACGCATCCTCGCCGCCGCGAGCGAGCTGGGCTTCCGCCCCAACGCCGCCGCGCGAGCGCTGGCGCGTCAGCGCTCCGGCTGGTTCGGCCTCGTGACCGAGATCGTCACCTCCCCCTTCGCCGTCGAGATCATCCGCGGCGCTCAGAAGCGCGCGTGGCAGGACGAGCAGTTCCTGCTCATCGCGCCGAGCGACGACGAGGTCACCATGGAGTCGGCGGCCGTCGAGCGACTGCTGGAGCAGCGGGTGGAGGGCATCATCATCGCCGCCACCTGGCATCGTGCCGTCAGGGTGCCCGACAACGTCCACTCGGTTCCGTGTGTGCTGGTGAACTGCTTCGACGCCGACGGTGTGCTGCCCTCCGTGGTGCCGGACGAGGTCGGTGGCGGCCGAGCCGCCGCCACCGTGCTGATCGAGGCGGGGCACCGCCGCGTCGGCCACATCACGGTGGAGACGGGCATTCCGGCCCAGGTCGGCCGGCTCGAAGGGTTCTCCGCAGAGCTGGCCGCGGCGGGCGCCCCGCTCGACGATGCCCTCGTCATCGCAGGCGACGGCACGGCCGAGAGCGGCTACCTCGGCGCCTGCAGGCTGCTGGACGTCGCCGAGCCTCCGACTGCGATCTTCTGCGGCAACGACCGCATGGCCATGGGCGCCTATGACGCCGCGAAGGAGCGGGGGCTCGACATCCCCCGCGACCTCTCCATCGTCGGCTTCGACGACCAGGAGATCCTCGCCGCGTATCTGCGCCCCGGCCTCACGACCGTCGCCCTCCCCTTCGAGGAGATGGGCGCACGCGGGGTGAGCATGCTCGCCTCGTTGACAGCGGGCAGACCGATCGACGATCTGAGAACCGTCATCGACTGCCCGCTGCACCTTCGTTCGTCAGTTGGACCGGCATCCGTCTGACGAACTCGTCCCCCCACTCGATGAAGAACCATGGAAGGACTCATCACATGCTAACCAACCGGCTACGCGGCCTTCGAACCGCTGGCGTCATCACCGCGACAGCGATCGCCGCGCTCTCGCTCAGCGGGTGCGTCGCAGACACCACAGAGACCGGAGGAGGTGACGGGGCACTGCTCACCATCCCGCGCGAGGACATGGGCACGTTCACCCAGAACTTCAACCCGTTCTCGCCCAACGCCGCGCCCATGACGCAGCAGGCGATCTACGAGTCGATGCTCATCTACAACCCGGCCGACGGCAGCACGGTGCCGTGGCTCGCGGAGAGCTGGGAGACGAGCGACGACGGCCTGACCCAGACCTACCACCTGCGCGACGGCGTGCAGTGGTCGGACGGCGAGGAGCTCACCGCGCAGGACGTCGTGACCACCTTCGACCTGCAGATCGAGCTGCTCGGCGGCTACGAGTACCTCGACTCCTACGAGGCGACGGACGACTCGACCGTCGTCTTCCACTTCGCGAGCGCCTACTCGCCCGCGCTGTACGAGATCGGCCAGCAGGTGGTCGTGCCCGATCACGTGTGGGCGGATCAGGCCGACCCCGGCGAGTTCGAGAACGAGGAGCCCGTCGGCACGGGCCCCTACACCGAGGTCTCGAACTTCCAGGCGCAGTCGTTCGACCTGCTGCCCAACCCGAACTACTGGCAGCCGGACAAGCAGAAGATCGCCGGCGTGCGGATGCTCGCCTTCGCCGGGAACGACGGCGCGAACCTCGCCGCGATCAACGGCGACGTCGACTGGGCGCCGCAGTACATCCCCGACATCCAGACGTCGTTCGTCGACGTCGACCCGGATCACCGCACCTACTGGTTCCCGCCGACCGGCTCCGAGGTCAACTGGCAGCTGAACACGACGCTCGAGATGTTCAGCGATCCCGAGGTGCGCAAGGCGCTCAGCCTGGCGATCGACCGCGACCAGATCGTCGAGGTCGGCATGTCGGGCTACACCGAGCCCGCCGACTGCACGGGCCTGTCGGGCAACTACGACGAGTGGCGTGACTCCGACATCGTCGACGCCTGCACGTGGACGTCGTACGACCCCGATGCCGCGGCGGCCATGCTCGACGAGGCCGGCTACACCCTCGGCAGCGACGGCGTGCGCGTGCAGCCGAACGGCGAGCCGTTCGCCTTCGACATCTCCGTGGGCTCCACCTCGACCGACTGGCTGAGCGTGGCGAACATCATCGCGCAGAACCTCGAGGACATCGGCGTGCAGGCCACCGTCGACTCGCCGGACTGGGCGGCCGTGACGGCCGGCTATGAGAGCGGCGAGTTCGAGACGGGCATCGTCTGGAGCGACAACGCCGCGACGCCGTACCAGTACTACCGCTCGCTCATGTCGAGCGAGACGGTGAAGGCGGTCGGCGAGACGACCTACTCGAACTACCACCGCTTCGCCGATCCCGCCGCCGACGAGCTGCTCGCCGCCTTCGCGGCGACCGGCGACGAGGACGAGCAGCACGCGATCGTCGACCAGCTGCAGGCGCTCTATGACCAGGACGCCCCCGTCATCCCGCTGTTCCCCGGTCCCGAGTGGGGCGCCTACACCGACCTGCGCTTCACCGGCTGGCCGAGCGAGGACAACCCGTACGCGACGCTGTCGACGCGCTCACCCACGACCGTGCTCGTGCTGACAACCCTCGAGCCTGTGGCCTGACCCGGATCGCCGGGGCGGGTTGTGTCCCGCCCCGGCACCGGTTGATCTCAAGGACGACCCATGGTCTACATCCTCCGCCGACTCGGCTTCTACCTCATCGCCTTCTGGGTGTCGATCACCCTGAACTTCCTGCTGCCCCGGCTCATGCCGGGCGACCCCGTCTCGCGGATGCTGTCGCGCTCGCAGCAGCAGCTGCGCCCCGACCAGATCGACTCGCTGCGCGCCCTCCTGGGCGTCGACGACCGGCCGTGGTGGCAGCAGTACCCCGAGTACCTGTGGCGCACGCTCACGGGCGACTTCGGCATCTCGATTTCACGCTTCCCGACCCCGGTGAGCGAGGTGATCGCCAGCCAGCTGCCCTGGACGCTGCTGCTCGGGGCCGCCGCCCTCGTCGTCGCGGTCATCGTCGGCAACCTGCTCGGCATCCTCGCGGCATGGCGCCGGGGGAGCTTCCTCGACTCGTTCCTGCCTCCGTTCCTCGTGTTCATCGGGTCGTTCCCCTACTTCTGGCTGGCCATGGGCTCGCTGTACCTGTTCGGGATCACACTCGGGATCGCGCCGCTGCGACATGCGTTCTCGGTCGGCCTCACCCCGTCGTGGAGCCCGGTGTTCATCTCCGACGTCGCCGCGCACCTCATCCTGCCCGCGCTCTCGATCGTCGTCGTCTCGGTCGGCGGCTGGATGCTGGCCATGCGCAACACGATGATCACCACGAACAGCGAGGACTACATCGTGATGGCCGAGGCCAAGGGCCTGCGCCCCGGGCGCATCATGATGCGCTACGCGGCCCGCAACGCGATGCTCCCCGCGGTGACGAACATCGGCATGAGCCTCGGGTTCATCGTCGGCGGCGCGCTGCTCACCGAGGTCGTCTTCGCGTACCCCGGCGTGGGCTACCAGCTGATGGCGGCCGTGCAGGGACTCGACTATCCCCTGATGCAGGGCATGTTCCTCACGATCACCACGGCAGTGCTGCTGGCGAACTTCCTCATCGACATCATCTACGTCCGGCTCGACCCGCGCGTGCGGGTCGCCTGAGAGGAGCCGACTGTGACCATCACCCAGACCGAAGCGCTCAGCACGTCGCTGAGCGTGCGACGCTCGAGATCGCTGCAGCGCACCCTGCGCGCGCTGCTGCGCAACGGAAAGTCGGTCGCTGGCATCGCCATCCTGATCGTGTTCATCGCGCTCGCCCTGCTCGCCCCCGTGATCTTCCCCGGCGACCCCTCGCGCATCGGCTCCGGCGGAGCGCACCCGCCGAGCGCGGAGCATCTGCTGGGCACCACGGCGAAGGGACAGGACGTGCTCGCGCTCACGCTGTGGGGTTCGCGCTCGTCGCTGTTCGTCGGGTTCACGGCCGGCATCATCGCGACGGTCGTCGCGGTTCTCGTCGGGGTCGCGAGCGCCTACTTCGGGCGCGCTGCCGACGACGTGCTGAGCCTGTTCACCAACGTGTTCCTGCTCATCCCCAGCCTTCCGCTGCTCGTCATCCTCGCGGCATTCCTGCCCGCGGGGCTGGGCACCGTGATCGTGGTGATCGCGATCACCGGATGGGCGGGAGGCGCGCGCGTGCTGCGCGCGCAGGCCATGTCGATCAGGGGTAAGGACTATGTCGCCGCCTCGATCGTCACCGGTGAGCGGGCGTGGCGCATCATGCTGCGCGACATCCTGCCCAACATGGCCTCGATCGCGATGATGACCCTGCTCGGCTGCATCATCGGCGCGATCGGAGCCCAGGCGGGGCTGGAGTTCCTCGGCCTCGGCGACTCGAACACGATCTCCTGGGGCACGAACCTCTTCTGGGCGACGAGCGACGGATCGCTCATGCTCGGCCAGTGGTGGATCTTCGTGCCCTCGGGCGTCGCGATCGCGCTGGTCGCCTTCGCGCTCGCCCTGTGCAACTACGCCGTCGACGAGATCACGAACCCGCGCCTGCGTCGCGTGCGCGGGGCATCCGGCAGCGCCCTCGCACCGACCGAGGTCGCGACGAACGAGGAGACGGTACGATGAGCGCGCTTCTGGAGGTTCGGGGGCTCACCGTCGAATACCTCAGCGACGAGCGCTCGGTGCGTGGTGCCGACCGGGTGAGCTTCGAGATCGCGCCGGGCGAGATCCTCGGGCTCGCAGGCGAGTCGGGCTCGGGCAAGTCGACGATCGCGAACGCGGTGATGCGGCTGCTGAAGCCGCCAGCGCGCATCGCGGAGGGGACGCTCCGCTTCGACGGGCGCGACGTGCTGGCCATGGACGCCCGGGAGCTGCGGCAGTGGCGCTGGCGTGAGTCGGCGATGGTGTTCCAGTCGGCGATGAACTCGCTCAACCCCGTCATGCGCATCGGCGACCAGCTCGCCGACGTGTTCACGACCCACGAGGGCGTGTCGATGCGGGCGGCGCGCTCACGCGTGCGCGAGCTGCTCGAGCTCGTCGCGATCGACCCTGAACGGGCCAGGGCCTATCCGCACCAGCTCTCCGGCGGTCAGCGGCAGCGCGTGGTGATCGCGATGGCGTGCGCGCTGCGGCCGCAGCTGCTCATCCTGGATGAGCCGACCACCGCGCTGGACGTGGTGGTGCAGCAGGAGATCCTCGCGCAGATCAGAGACCTGCAGAGCCAGCTCGGATTCTCGGTTCTCTTCATCACGCACGACATGTCACTCATGCTGGAGCTGTCCGACCGGATCGGGGTGATGTACGCAGGGCGCATCGTCGAGCTCGCTCCGGCGTCCGCGCTGCGTGCGGGCGCCCGCCATCCGTACACCCGTGCGCTGCTGGGGGCGTTCCCCTCGATCACGGGTCCGCGTGAACATCTGACGGGGCTGGCGGAGGGCACGAGGTTCACCGACATCGGCGACCTCCAGGAGGTCGCGCCCGGTCACTTCGTCGCCTCGGGCGATGTGACGCTGAAGCTGGAGGAGCAGTCATGACCGCACTCGTCACCGAGACCCCCGCGCTGCGCATACGGGGTCTGAGCAAGACCTTCACCCAGGGCGGATTCTTCTCCCGGCGCCGCGTCGACGCGCTGAAAGACGTCGACCTCGACATCGCACGCGGCGAGATCGTCGCGCTCGTCGGTGAATCGGGCTCGGGCAAGTCGACACTGGCGCGCTGCGTCGCCCGTCTCGAGCAGCCGGACGACGGCGTGCTGGAGGTGAACGGCGAGGACGTGCTGCGCACGCAGCGACGGCGAGCGACCCATGCCTATCGGAGCGCGGTGCAGATGGTGTTCCAGGATCCGTTCGGCTCGCTCAACCCGACGCAGCGTGTGGAGCACGTGCTGGAGCGCTCGTTGCGCCTGCACGGGCGCGCCACCCGCGACATCCACGCGCAGCTGGTCGAGCTGGTGCAATCGGTCGGGCTGCCGGCCGACGTGCTCGGCTCCTTCCCGCACGAGCTCTCCGGCGGGCAGCGGCAGCGCATCGCGATCGCACGGGTGCTGGCCATCGAGCCCGAGGTCATCCTCGCCGACGAGCCGACCTCGATGCTCGACGTCTCGGTGCGGATCGGCGTGCTCAACCTGCTCGCCAGGTTGCGCGACGAACGGGGCATCGCCATCCTGTACGTCACGCACGATCTCGCGTCTGCCCGGTACCTCGCCGATCGGGTCATCGTGATGCACCGTGGACGCCTGGTCGAGGGGGGCGAGTCGGTCGCACTGCTCGCCGATCCGCGCCATCCGTACACCCGGATGCTGGTCGGCGCGGTTCCCGACCCCGATCGGAGTGAGGAGTTCGACCCGGCGGAGCGGGCGCGACTGCGTGAGCAGATCGCCGCGTGGGCCGGTGCGCCATCGCGGCGGGTGCAGATCGATGCCGACAGCGATCACTGGGCCTGGATTCCAGAAGGACAGGAGCCGGCGGAGTGAGTGGACCGATCGCGACCGCATCGCTGCGTGAGCTCGCGCTGGCGGATCGCCTCCGCCCGTCCTCGCATTTCACGGCACCTGCCGGGTGGATGAACGACCCGAACGGTGTCGCGCAGCGCGCAGGGGTGTACCACCTCTTCTATCAGTACAACCCGCTCGCCGCCGAGCACCGGTCCATCCACTGGGGTCACGCCATCAGCCGGGATCTCGTGCACTGGCAGGACCGTCCGATCGCCCTCTCGCCCGCCACAGGCGCGCCCGACGCCGACGGGTGCTGGTCCGGCGTGCTGGTCGACGACGGCGGCAGGCCCGTCATCGTGTACTCCGGCCACTCCGATGCCGCGCCGACACAGACCGCCTGCCTCGCCTACGGCGACGACTCACTCGATACGTGGACGCGTGAGCCGTCGAACCCCGTGATCTCCGGGCCACCCGCCGGATCCGACGTCACCGCGTTCCGCGACCACTGCGTGTGGCGGGAGAACGGCGCATGGCGGCAGCTCATCGGAAGCGGACGTCGCGGGGTCGGCGGCTGCGCCTTCCTGTACGAGTCGGACGACCTCGTCACCTGGCGCGAGCTCGGACCGCTGGCGGTGGGCGATGCGAGCACGCTGCCGCAGCAGGACAGCGCATGGACGGGCACGATGTGGGAGTGCGTGGACTTCTTCCGCGTCTCGGCTGACGGATCGTCCGCGCCGCCCGATGCGGCGTCGGGAGACGACCACCTGCTCCTCTTCTCGGCGTGGCACGAGGGGAAGACACTCCATCCGCTCGTCGCCCGCGGGCGCTATCGCGGCGACCGCTTCGAGATCGATGCCTACCAGCGCCTCGACCTCGGCGGTCGCCATGCGTACGCGCCGCAGTCGTTCGCGGACGAATCGGGGCGTCGCGTGCTCTGGGCATGGATGCAGGAGGCACGGGATGCCGAGGCGCAGCGTCGGGCCGGATGGTCCGGCGCCATGATTCTGCCTCGTCGGCTCTGGCTCGACGAGGCAGGGGTCGTGAGACAGGAGCCGGTGGCCGAGGTCGAGCTGCTGCGACGCGACCCCCTGGCCTGGCAGTCGCAGGGAGCGGTGCAGAGAGCGGTGGGCGTGCAGGCCGACGTGCAGTTCACGGCCGCGCTGCCCGGAGGAGCCGCGGTGCGGGTCGCGTTGTTCGCGACGGACGACGGCGCCGAGCAGACGGTGCTGACGATCTCTCGTTCCGAGCGCGGAGTCGATGTGGTTCTCGACCGATCGCTCTCATCCCTGGGCGACGGGCTCGACCTCTCCTCGCATCGAGGCGATGCTCCCTCGGCGGAAGAGCGCGTCCAGGTGCGCATCCTGCTCGACCGTTCGAGTGTCGAGGTGTTCGTCGACGGCATCGCGCTCACGTCGAGGGTGTACCCCACGCGTGCCGATGCCATCGGCATCCGGGTCGAGTCTCGCCGTGGCGCGTCCGTCGGGGCACTGCGCGGTTGGCGCCTGGCGGATGCCGAGCAGGAGGCGCGGATGATCGGCAGCGACGACGAGGGAGAAGATGATGACGAACGGGGATTCTGATGCAGGGGTGTCGCGACGTGACCTCTTCGTCGGAGCCGCCATCGGCGGTGCCGCGGCGATCGCGATGGGACAGGAGGGCGCTGCGGCGAATGTCGGGTCCGTCAGCCCGCACAGCGATGGGACAGACAGCATGAGCCAGCGACCGCGATTCCACTTCAGCGTGCCGGACAACTGGAAGAACGATCCGCAGCGACCGGTGTTCGTGAACGGCGAGTACCTCTATTACTACCTCTACAACGCCGACTACATCGCGGGAGCAGACGGAGGCACGGCGTGGCGGCTCTCGACCACACGCGACCACGTGTCGTTCGTCGATCGCGGTGTCGCCATCCCCAAGCTGACCGACGACAACGGCGACTGCTGGTCGGGCAGCGTCGTCGTCGACACGGGGAACACCGCCGGATTCGGCGAGAACGCGCTCGTCGCGCTCGTGACCCAGGCACCGCAAGCCGTGCAGGCGCAGTACCTCTGGTATTCGACCGACGGTGGACGCTCGTTCACCGCGCGGGGCGGCGATCCGGTGCTCGCGAACCCCGGCGTCAGCGATTTCCGTGACCCGAAGGTGGTTCGTGACGAGGAGCGGGATCGATGGGTGCTCGTGAACGCCGAGGGCACATCGCTCGGCTTCTACACGTCGGACGATCTGTCGTCCTGGACGAGAGCGGGATCGTTCGAGCGAGATGACCTCGGAGTGCTCGAATGCCCCGACCTCTTCCGCATGACCGCGGATGACGGATCGGTCCATTGGGTGCTCGGCATGAGCGCGAACGGCAAGGGACGGGGTCTTCCCGCAACCTACGCCTACTGGGTCGGCGCCTTCGACGGGGCATCCTTCGTTCCTCGTGCCGATGAGCCGCAGTGGCTGGACCACGGCTTCGACTTCTACGGTGCCGTGACCTACCCGCATCACGCGGCGGACGGCACGGAGGATTCGGCACTGCGTCACGTCATCGGCTGGGCGAACTTCTGGGACTATCCCCACAGCACGCCGACGACCGCCACCGACGGCTACAACGGCGATGACATGATCGTGCGCGATGTCCGCCTGGTCGCGACGGACGACGGATGCTATCTGGCCTCGGAGCCCACCGCGGCACTCGCGTCGTACGCGAAGAGCGCGCGATCGCTCGGCGACGTCACGGTGTCGAGCGGCACGAGAGATCTCGACGTGCGGTCGATCGCGTACGAGCTGACCACCACGCTGAGCTGGGATCCCGCCGCGGCGCCGGAGAACATCGGGCTCGAGGTGTGCCGGGCGACGAGCGGCGTGCGCAAGGTGTCGCTGGGGGCGTATGTGGCCGGCGGCTTCGCCTACGTGAACCGCGGCCCGGCGTTCAGCCCGGCAGCGGGCGAGTCGCAGACGCCGATCGATGCGTCCACCGGCTCGCTCGCCATCCGCCTGCTGGTCGACCGCACGAGCGTCGAGCTGTTCGTGGGCGACGGGCGTCATGTGCACTCGCACCGTGTGTTCCCTCTGACGTCGGACGACCGCATCCAGCTGTTCGTCTCGGGAGGCGAGGCGACCTACCGCGATCTCACCGTCCGCGACCTCTCCGTCTGTTAGTCCTCGCCCCGCCGCAGGCTCCTGTGGCGGGGCGAGGACACATAAGGATTGTGCACAATTTAATAGTATGCAATCATGGTTACATGGCCAGTTCACTGCTCGAGGACTACGTCTGCTTCGCGCTCTATTCCGCGTCGCACGCCACCAGCAAGGCGTACCGTGGCGTGCTCGCGCCGTGGAAGCTCACCTACACGCAGTACCTCGCACTCGTGCTGCTCGCCGATGGCGACCGTAGCGTCAGCGAGTTGGGTGCCGACCTCGACCTCGACTCCGGAACGCTCTCGCCCCTGCTCAAGCGTCTGGAGGAGCGAGGGCTCGTCGCCCGCCGACGTGAGGCGCGCGACGAGCGCGTCGTCACCGTGATGCTCACCGACGAAGGGCGCACGGTCCAGACGCAGGCGGCGGATGCTGTCGGCTGCCTCGCCCCGGCGTTCGTCGGAGACGGCGACTTCCGTCGCCTCATCGCGCAACTGAACGACCTCACCCAGGCGATGCGTGCGATCGACGCGCCCACCGCATGAATTGAAAGGACCCCCTCATGGAAGCCATCTACACCGCAGAAGCCCTCTCGATCGGAGCCGCCCGCAACGGTCACGTGCGCACGACGGATGGCGTGATCGACACCGACCTCGCCATCCCGACCGCGATGGGCGGCGTCGGCGGAGCCCTGCCCAACCCCGAGCTGTTCTTCGCCGCGGGCTACGCCGCGTGCTTCCACAGTGCGCTGCAGGCTGTCGCCCGGGCCCAGAAGGTCGACGTGCACGACACGAGCGTCGGCTCGAAGGTCAGCATCGGCTCGAACGGCCCGGGCGGGTTCCAGCTCGCGGTCGAGCTCGAGGTGACCATCCCCGACCTCGACCACGACGCGGCCCAGGCGCTCGCCGACGCGGCGCACCAGGTGTGCCCCTACTCGAACGCCACCCGCGGCAACATCGGCGTGACCGTCAGCGTCGTCGACGACTGATCCCCGCACTCGCGAGCGGGGCTGCGGGCGCGCCGTGGCAGGATCGAGCCATGGACGTTGAGACGCTCGTGCTGCTGCGGCGCGTGCGCGACCGGATGGACCGCGAGTACGCCCACCCGCTCGACGTGGAGTCGCTCGCGCGGGGAGTGCACCTTTCGGCCGGGCACCTCAGCCGCCAGTTCAAGCTGGCGTACGGCGAGTCGCCGTACCAGTACCTCATGACGCGCCGCATCGAGCGGGCCATGACGCTGCTGCGCCGGGGCGACCTGTCGGTCACCGACGTCTGCTTCGCGGTGGGATGCCAGTCGCTCGGCACGTTCTCGACCCGCTTCACCGAGCTGGTCGGTGTGCCGCCGAGCGTCTACCGGGAGCAGTGTGCGCCGTTCCAGCCCGGGATGCTGCCCTGCATCGCCAAGCAGATCACGAAACCGATCAGGAATCGAGAAGCGGCAGCCGCCATCCGCTCGTAGCGTTGATCACATGACAACGACGATTCAATCCAGTTTTCTGCCGCACACCGACGCCGAGGCGTCGCTCGCGTTCTACCGTGACGTGCTCGGCTTCGAGGTGCGCCTCGACGTCGGCTACGAGAACATGCGGTGGATCACGGTGGGCCCGAAGGGCCAGCCAGACACCGCGATCGTGCTGCACCCGGCCGGGGTCGGCAACGACATCACCGACGAAGAGAAGCAGTTCCTGCTCGAGCTCGTGGCGAAGGGCTCGTACTTCGGCGTGAACCTCGCGACCGACGACCTCGACGCGACGTTCGCCGAGATCGAGGCGCGCGGCGCCGACATCGTGCAGGAGCCCATCGAGCAGGATTACGGGGTGCGGGATGCCGCCTTCCGCGACCCGGCGGGCAATCTCATCCGCATTCAGCAGACCAAGGAGATCTGATCATGGCATCCGGATTCAGCGCCGCAGAGCGCGACGCGATGAAGCAGCGCGCGGCGGAGCTGCGCGCATCGAAGGGCCTCAAGGGCGCGGCGAAGACCGCGAAAGAGCTCGAGGAGTGCGTCGAGGCGATCGACAAGCTCGAGGGCGTCGACCGTGATGCGGCGACCCTGCTGCACCGTGTCGTGTCGGAGGAGGCTCCCGACCTCGCACCCAAGACCTGGTATGGGTTCCCGACCTATGCGAAGGACGGCACCACGATCGTCTACTACCAGCCGGCGTCGAAGTTCAAGACGCGCTACGGTCATGTCGCCTTCGCAGACGCCGCGGCGCTCGACGACGGGAACATGTGGCCGATCTCGTTCGCCATCACCGCCGTGACGGATGCCGTCGAGCAGCAGCTGCGCGACCTCGTGCGTCGCGCGGTCGGCTGAGAGCGGCGCTCAGAGGCGGTCGCGGTCGACCTCGGCGTCGTAGCCCGGCGCGTCCACCTGGCCGCCACCGGCTCTGACGCAGAGCCAGGTCAGCGGCGCGGGGCTGGAGGACAGCGTGGGGAACGCGCGCCACACCCCCGTTCCCACGCGCACGATCGTGCCCGGTGTCAGATCGATGAGGTCGCCATCCAAGGCCATCTGCCCCTCGCCGCCCAAGAAGACCTACACCTTTTCCTGCTCATGTCGTCACCTGACGCTTTGCGGGAGTTCTGACGTTTTGCGGGGGCTTGGCTGCGTTTGGCCCGCAGGGTGTCAGGTGACCCGCGAAGTGTCAGGCGGTGACCCACCGGGCGAGGGAGGCGAACAAGGCGCGGTGCCCCTCGGTCCAGGTGCGCTCGCCCAGCTGCTTCAGGTGCGTGTATCGCTCGTCGGTGGTCGTGAAACTCGGGATGGCGGTGCCGTCAGGCAGCGCCCCTCCCGTCACCTGGAACGCACCGAACTTCGGATGCCACGACCACCCGGGCACTCACATGCCACCGATCGCGACGTGCCGGTCGGGGTAGTCACGCAGTGTGGCGAGCGCCGAGTGCACGCCGATGCCGCGGGCAAGGGCCCGGTGCAGTCCGCAGATCGACGCCATCCAGCCCCGCCATCGCGTGATCGACGTCGAGGTCGATCTCGGCCTCGAACCCGGCCGCCCGCAGCACCTCGGCGATGATCGGGCTGGTCTCCTCATACGGATGCCACGGGTCGGCGTACGGCCCGGTTCCGGTCGCGATCAGGGCGGTGCTCAGCCTCCGAGTCTAGGAGCGCCTCGACGGATGCAGGTCCTTCGACAGGCTCAGGAGCCGGCGACGTCTGCAGGAGATTCTGGCCGAGATCCTCCTGCAGCTGTCGACCTTGGTCAGGCGTAGGCCATGCCCATGCGCTCGCGCACCTCGTCGAGGGTGGTGTCGGCCAGCGCGTTCGCACGACGGTTGCCCTCGTGCAGCACGTCGTCGACGATCCCGGGCGTCGCCGCGAACTCGGCGCGCCGGGCCCTGTGCTCGGCGAGGAAGCCGTTCACGGCATCCGTCGTGAGTGCCTTCAGCGCGCCGCTTCCGGCATCCCCGATCTCGGCGGCGACCTGCTCGGGCGTGGACCCCGCACACAGCGCCGCCGTCGAGAGAAGGCCGGCGACTCCCGGGCGAGAATCAGGGTCGTAGGTGATCATCCGCTCGCTGTCGGTGCGGGTGCGACGGATGGTCGCCGCCGTCTCCTCGGCAGACATCCCGAGCGCGATGGCATTGCCGTACGACTTCGACATCTTGCGCCCGTCGAGCCCGGGGATCTCCGAGGTGTCGGTGACGAGGGCCTCCGGCTCCGGGAACACGAGGCCGTAGCGCTCGTTGAAGCGCCGCGCGATCGTGCGCGTCTGCTCGATGTGCGGCAGGTTGTCCTTGCCGACCGGCACGAGGTTGCCCTTGCAGAACAGGATGTCGGCGGCCTGGTGCACGGGGTAGGTGAGCAGCAGCCCGCTCAGGGCGCGACCGGATGCCGCCAGCTCGGTCTTGACCGTCGGGTTGCGGTGCAGCTCGGCCTCGGTCACGAGGCTGAGGAACGGCAGCAGCAGCTGGTTCAGCGCCGGCACTGCAGAGTGCGTGAAGATCGTCGTGCGGTCGGGATCGAGACCGGCCGCGAGGTAGTCGAGCACCGCCTCGCGCACGTTCTCGCGGATGTTCCCGGCGACATCGCGATCGGTGATCACCTGGTAGTCGGCCAGCACGATGAAGGTCTCGACGCCCGCCCGCTGCAGCCTGACGCGCTCGCGGATGGTGCCGAAATAGTGCCCGAGATGCAGGCGGCCTGTGGGACGCTCGCCGGTCAGCATCCGAAACGCGTCCGGATGGCCGGCGATGCGGCTCTCGAGGTCGGCCATCCGCTCGCGCGTGGCCGTGAAGGAGTCGGTCATGGGGTTCCCTTCGAAGACAGAAGGGCCGCACGAGCGTCCGGTTCGGGCTGCCAGTGCAGCCCGCGAACATGCGTCACTGAACTGCGAGAAGCAGCTGCCACCACGCGGAGGTGTGAGAACGCATGCGCCAAGCCTACTCAGATCTGGTCGTCGGCGGCGATCAGGTGCACATCCCAGTGCTGCACGCCCTCATCGCCTGCCTGGTGAAGCGAGCTCGCGGCGTGGATGGCATCCATGATCGTGCGCGTGAGCTCGCCGAACTCCTCCCTTGTGAGCCAGAGCCTGAACATGCTGAAGACGCCGTGGAGGTCGGGGTTCTCGCCCCGCGAGTACGCTTCGCCCCAGATCGCCGCCCGGCGCACCAGCTCGGAGTGGTCGGAGAGCAGCCCCTGCATCACGGCGCCGGTCAGTCGCGCATCCGTTGCGGGATCATCCGGCGAGCCCAGATTGAAGGAGCGCGTCGTCTGCTTCCACACGCGGTCGCGCTTGTCGCGCGCGCGCTCAGGAGCCTCCTCGACGAGGCCGGCGTCGGCGAGCACACGCAGGTGGAAGCTCAGCTGATTGGCGGGCAGACCCAGGTCTTCCGCGAGATCGGCGGCGCGCGCGAAGCCGCGCCGCGCAAGCGCATCGTTGACGCGTCGACGCACGGGGTTCGCCCAGGCCTTGAGCATCGCGATGGTCGCCGTCTCGGTCTTCGAGGCGTCCTCGGGCTTCGACGCCGGGTCGGCAGCGGACATGGCTTCAGTCTACCAAGTGCGCAAGAGAAATTGCGCAAAAGGAATTGCGCAATAAAACTTGCGCACCTATGGTGAAACCATGACCCCTGAGACCGCCATCCCGCAGCCAAGCCTTTGGCGCAATGGCCGCTACCTCACCTGGCTGATCAGCGACACCGCGTCTGGCCTCGCGGGCGCGCTCGCGAGCTTCGCCATCCCGCTGGTCGTGCTGATCGTGACGAACAACCCCGTGCTCGCCGGCGTGATCTCCGCGGTCTCCATGGTCGTGCAGCTCATCACAACCATCATCGGAGGAGTGCTGGCCGACCGGCACGATCGCATCCGCCTGATGATTCTCGGCAGTGCGATCGGGATGGCCATCGCGGTGGTATTCACGGTGCTCGCGCTGACAGGCTCGCTCACCTTCGCCACACTGCTCGGGCTCGACATTCTGCTGTCGGCGCGCGGTGGACTCCTGGGCGGCGCAAGCGATGCGGCCCTGAAAGAGATCGTGCCCGCTGACGTGATGGGCAGGGCCCAGGCGGCCAATCAAGGACGTAATGCCGTGCTGGGCCTCGTCGGCTCGCCCCTCGGTGGCGTGCTGCTGATGGTGGGATCCTGGTTGATCGGCATGGCCATGGTCGTCAGCCACCTCGTCGGCACGGTGACCGCCGTGATGCTGCGCCGCGGGCGTGAGGTCATCCCGCCTGAGCGCACGAGCGACCAGCCGCCATCCCTGCTGCGTGAGGCGAAAGAGGGGTTCGCGTGGCTGCTGCGCAGGCCGGATCTGCGGGTCGTGCTGTTCGCGTCGACCATTGTCAACCTCGGGATCAACCTGGTCATGACGACCGTCATCTATGCGCTGCAGCAGGGCGGCACCTCGGTCGCGGTGATCGGTGCCGTCGATGCCGTGCTCGGTGCCGCGATGCTCGCCGGGTCGATCGTGGCGCCGATGCTCGTCACGCGCGTCGGCGCGGGTCGGCTCGACATCCTGTGCCTCGCGGTGTTCACCGTGATCACGAGCGTCTTGACGTTCGCGCGCGGACCCTGGGTCATCGCTGCGATCCTCGTGCTCGGATTCCTGCTGCTGCCCGCTGCGAATGCGGGCATGATGGGCTACTTCATGGTGGCGGTGCCCAGTGAGCTGCTGGGGCGCGCGAACAGCGCGATGGCCATTCTGTCGATGGGGGCGATGCCGCTCGCCCCGCTCATCGCAGGTATCGGCCTGAAGTGGACAGGTCGCGCCCCCACGATCATCATCGGAGCCGGAATCTGCGTCGTCGCTGTCGTGGTGGTGCTGTCGTCCTCTGCCGTGCGCGCCATCCCCGCCGAGTCGGGATGGGCTGAGCACGCCGCCCGCTTCGAACGCCAGCCCTCCGCCGAGTGACCACTCGTTTGCCCGAAATGCGTGCAATCACGTGGTCGCTCGGGCAAAAAGGTGGTCGCTCGGCGGTGAGGTCAGGGGTGCAGGGGGCGCACCGTCAGCGACTGCGTCACCACGCCGAAGGCGCCTGCGTCGTCGTGCAGCACCGAGTGCGTCAGGCCGATGCCCCGTGCGCCGTAGCCGACGGTGCCGTCGACGCCGATCCACTCGCCCTCCGGCTCGCGGAAGAAGTCGGCGGTGAGATCGAGGTTCGGGAAGGCGGCGTCGCGCGGTGACAGCCGGGGGTTGAGCCCGTTGCAGATGTCGATGATGCTGAGCAGGCGCACCGTGGGCGAGATCTCCTCGTCCTCGAGCAGCGGCACCCGGGGCCGAATCCAGAACTGGCCGCGACCTGGCCGTTCGACGTGCGCGAGAACATCCACGGTCTTCACGAACTCGCCCTGCCACTCCTTGGGCATCCCGACGTTGTGCATCTGGTCGCGGGGTGGGATGGCCGGGAACTCGTCGCCGGCGAACCGCGCGGTATCTCCGGGCCGCAGGAACCATCCGCGCGCGGTGAGTGCGGCGCGACCGCCGTGGCTGAGCGTCGCCTCTGCCAGTTCGATCGACCGCCCCGGGCGGATGACGCGCGTGGACACCTCGACCGGCTCGATCGGCAGCACGCCCAGAATGTCGAACGCGATGCGCGACAGCAGCATCGGCTCCTGAGCACGGGCATGATGATCGCGCTCGAGCACGTGTGCGGCGAGGCCCATGGGCGGGGCGATGTGCTGCTCGGCAGGATTCCACGCGCCGCGCACGGCATCCATCGTCTCGAACGTGCTTTCGCTCATCCGCCGGAAGTAGCTCACCACCTCAGCCTATTTCCCGGTCGCCATGTCTTAAGAACGTGCGACGCCCTTCGACAGGCTCAGGAACCGGCACGACAGGCTCAGGAACCGGCACTCTGGCAGCACGTTCTTAAGACATGGCGGGGGCGAGAGGGGATGGTCACGAGTTGGTGAAGATCGACCCAACCTCTGGAATGATAACGTTGACAATGCTAAGATATGATGGAAGATGATGAGAGACGGATAGAATCAATCATTATCGATCATCCTTACATGCCGCCACAGAGACGCGGCGGCGCACGCGCGGACACCCCCGCCCAGCGTTCGAACTCTGAAAGGACATGCTTCGATGAAGCGCATGACACGTGTCGCGGCCGTCTCGGTCGCGGCGATCCTCCCGCTCTCCTTTGCGCTGACGAGCTGCTCCGGCGGCAGCGGTGGCGGAGACGACGACAACACCCTGACCGTGTGGGCATGGGACCCGACCTTCAACATCTACGCGATGCAGGAGGCCGAGAAGATCTACCAGGTCGACCACCCCGACTTCAAGCTCGACATCGTCGAGACGCCGTGGGACGACCTGCAGACGAAGCTCACCACGATCGGCCAGGCCGGCACCTATGACGAGCTGCCCG
>JASGDS010000222.1:0-8569 GCA_047607025.1 Microbacterium sp. | reverse complement strand
GAGCGCATCGTGCCCGTCGGCTCCTATGCGCGTGCGGCGATCGACGCCTACCTCACCCGGGTGCGCCCCGCGCTCGCGGCGAAGGGTCAGGCGACGTCGAAGCTGTTCCTCGGCGCGCGCGGTGCGCCGCTGTCGAGGCAGAGCGCGTGGCTGGTCATCCAGTCGGCGGCCGAGCGCGCGCACCTGAACTCGCGTGTGTCGCCGCACACGCTGCGGCACTCTTTCGCGACGCACCTGCTGCAGGGCGGGGCGGATGTGCGCGTCGTGCAGGAGCTGCTCGGCCACTCGTCCGTCGCGACGACGCAGATCTACACACACGTCACCGCCGACACGCTGCGCGATGTCTACATCACGAGTCATCCCCGCGCGAGGCGGCCCTAGGCCTTTCGGCGAGGCTCGTCACCCGGTGTGGACGCCATGAAGGGTTCTCGATCTGGCGGCCGGGAGATGACATCGCTTGTGGGAGTTTCCGGTCTGATTCTGGCGGCGTTTGCGCCCCGTCGCGCGGCGGCGGGCCCAGGTCCTGTCGAGGTGCGCGCGACGAGTGTGGTCGCCAACTCCGTGCGCCCCACGTCGACGCGGCCATCCCGCGCCCGCGCGAGCATCTCGACCGCCGCGTTTCCCATGCGCTTCAGCGGCTGCCGGATGGTGGACAGCGGCGGGTCGGTCCAGCGCGCGTACGGCACATCGTCGAAGCCGATGACCGAGAGGTCGTCTGGCACGTGCAGCCCCGCCTCGCGGATGGCCCGGATGGCGCCGATCGCGGTGTCATCGCTGGCGGCGAAGATCGCGGTCGGTCGCTCGTCCAGTTGCAGCAGCTTCTTCGTCGACTCGTAGCCATCGGTGATGCCGTACCGCGCACGGATGATGAGGTCGGCGTCGTCGGGCAGCCCCGCCTGCAGGAGCGCTGCCTGATAGCCGGCGAGGCGGGCGAGCGCATTGTCCTGCTCGACGGGACCGGTGATCGTGGCGATGCGCCTGTGGCCGAGCTCGAGCAGGTGGCGGGTGGCGTCGAAGGCGCCCTGATAGTTCGTCGATGCGATCACGAGCGTGCCGGGGGGAGTGGCATGGAGGGGATCGACGGCGACGAACGGAACGCCCTCGCGGGCGAGTGCCTCGCGTCCGCTCGCCGTGGGCACCGCGACGATGCTCAGCAGCCCATCTGTGCCCCGGGACAGCGCATGCCTCACCCAGCCGTCGCAGTCGTCTGCGTCGGGGTCGACCGTCAGCACGAGGTCCTTCCCGTGGCGTTTGGCTGCGGCCGCGGCGCCGAGCACGACCGCCTCCGCCCACGCGCCCTCGAGGTTCACGATGCGCACGTCGAACAGTCCCGTCTCGCGCGGTCGGCGAGGGCGCACCTCGTGTCCGTGTGCGGCGAGCACGGCGGAGACGCGAGCCCTCGTCGCCTCAGAGATGTCGCTGCGCGAATTGAGAACTTTTGAAACGGTCGCGACCGACACCCCGGCCTCGGCGGCGACAATGGCGAGTGGCACGGGCATCGGGCTCTCCTTTCGGCGAGATTTTCGAGGGTGCTTTTCGGCAGATGAACCACGCTTTCCGAATCCTACATCGGGATCAGACCGGCACAAAGACCTCGACAAACGGGAAACGACCCTCTACGCTGTGCGTGCAGTTTCGATATGAGACTACGAAATTTCGCTCCGGTGCAACCGGACATCTCGAAGGAGAGATCATGCGCGTACGTCGAACACTCGCACCGCTTGCCGCGGTGCTCGCCCTCACACTCGCGGCCGCCGGCTGCGGGCGGGCCAACGCTCCCACCGATGACGACGGCGCCGCGGCCACAGGTGAGGTCGCCGCCGACGGCGAGGCATCGGGTGAGATCGAGATCTGGACGGCCGACGGCCACGGCGACAACCTCACCACGCTGGCGCAGGGGTTCCTCGACGCCAACCCCGACGCCTCGCTCAAGGTCACCGACGTGCCGTGGGATCAGATCATCACCAAGGCGCAGACCGCGGCCGCGGCGGGGACAGGCCCCGACATCATCATGGCCGGTGCCGACCAGACTGCCGCCGTCATCGGGACCGGTGCGCTCGCGCCCATGCCGGACGGCGTCATCGACGAGGACGACTTCTATCCGGCCGCCATCGCCTCGGTCACAGGGCCGGACGGCCTCTACGGCGTGCCGTGGTACGTCGAGACGCGATTCATCTTCTACCGCGCAGACATTGCGGAAGACCTCGGGCTCTCCGCCCCCACCACCTGGGACGAGATGGAGGCGATGTCTGCGGCGTTCAAGGCGCGCGACGGCGGAACCTACGGCATGACGCTCCCCAAGCCGGTCGAGAACCCGGCGCAGGTCATCGTGCCGTTCGTCTCGCAGGCGGGCGGGGCGATGACGGACGGTGAGAAGTGGACGATCGACACGCCGGAGTTCATCCAGGCGATGGACTTCTACACCGGCTTCTTCACCCGTGGCGAAGCACCGCTCGAGGGCGGCGACAGCGACGCCACTTTCGAGAACGGCGGCACGCCCATGTTCATCTCCGGCCCGTGGATGCTCGACACCTACGAGCAGGAGATCGAGGACGGCGTCGCGCCGGACGACTTCACGATGGATGACGTCGGCTACGCGGTCGCGCCATCCGGACCCGCTGGCAACAACGATCAGTACATCGGCGGCGGAAACCTCGGGGTCTTTACCGACTCTGACAACGCCGCCTCCGCCTGGTCGCTGCTGAAGTGGCTGGAGGAGCAGGACCAGCAGGAGCAGTGGTACGACCTCAACGGCGAGCTGCCCGCGCTGACCGCCGCCGCCGACTATGAGCCCATCCAGTCGAACCCGGTGACCTCGGTGCTCATGGATCAGATGCAGCACACGATCGAGACGCCGAGCTACCCGGCCTGGTCGCAGATCGCCGACCTCATCGGCACTTACTCCGAGCGGGTGGCGAACGGCGAGATCAGTTCGGCGGATGCCGCGAGCGAGATCCAGGAGAAGGCCGACAGCATCGGATTCGGCTGGTGAGCACCGCAGCGCTGTCCCGGCGGCGAGGGAAGCCGAGCTCCCTCGCCGCCCAGCGGAGGCGGATGGGCGTCATCGGATGGCTGTTCGTCACCCCGTTCGTGCTGTCGTTCGGCGTCTTCGGGCTCATCCCGCTCGTCAGCAGCTTCGCCATGTCGTTCACCGACATGCGGGCAGCCGACATCCGCAGCTTCTGGTACGTGAACTTCGTCGGCCTCGACAACTTCATCGAGGTGCTCACGGATGCCTCGTTCCTGCATGCGCTGCGCAATACGCTGCTGTTCGTCGTCGTCGGTGTGCCGCTCACGCTGTTCCTCGCGCTCGTGCTGGCCGTGCTGCTGAACGGTCTCAGCCGCAAGATCGCGACGTTCTTCCGCGTCGGCTTCTACACGCCCGTCGTGACGACGATCGTCGCCGTCGCGATCGTCTGGCAGATCATGTATCAGAAGACCGGGCTCATCAACACGATGCTCTCGTGGGTCGGCATCTCGGGCCCCAACTGGCTGGCCGACACGAGAACGGCCCTGCTCGCGGTGACGGTCATGGCGGTGTGGCGCAATATCGGCTCCACCATGGTGATCTTCCTCGCCGGGCTGCAGAGCATCCCGAGCGACGTCAAGGAGGCGGCCGAGCTCGACGGCGCGAACGTGGTGCAGCGGTTCTTCCGCATCACCATCCCGCTCATGATGCCCACCATCCTGCTCAACGCCATCCTCACCACGACCGGCTACATGCAGTTCTTCGATGAGCCGTTCGTCATGACCAACGGCGGCCCGCTGGAGTCGACGACATCGATCGCGCTGCAGGTCTACAACCAGTTCAAGTACGGCGACTACTCGGTCGGAGCGGCCGGCGCCTACGTGCTGTTCGTGCTCGTCGGCGTGATGGCGATCGTTCAGTTCCGCTTCTTCCGGCAGCGCACATAAGAAGAAGAGGGGACATCATGACCACTTCCACCGCGCAGCCCCCACGTCGAAAGCCCATCCGCTGGGGAAACATCGTCGTGCTCGTGCTGCTCTCGTTCGGGCTCGCGTTCACCCTGCTGCCGTTCGTCTGGATGGTGCTCGGCGCCTTCAAGACGAAGGCCGAGATCATGGCGCGCCCGATCACCTGGTGGCCGAAGGCGCCGACCCTCGCCAACTTCAAGGCGTGGCTCGTCGACTACGACATCTCGAGGCCGTTCTTCAACTCGGTGCTGCTGGCCGTCATCACGGTCGCAGCGACCCTCATCTTCTGCTCCATGGTGGGCTGGGCGCTCGCGAAGCTGCAGTTCCCCGGCAAGAGGATCCTCATCGGCGTCGTGCTCTCGACCATGTTCGTGCCTGGCATCGTCACGCTCATCCCGCAGTTCGTGATCATCGCCCGTCTCGGGCTCGTGAACACCTACGGCGGGCTCATCCTGCCCGGCCTCGTCGGCGCGTTCGGCGTGTTCCTCATGCGCCAGTTCATGCTGGAGATTCCGGATGAGCTGCTGGATGCCGCGCGCATCGACGGGGCGGGGGAGTTCCGCATCTTCTTCCGCATCGTGCTGCCGCTGTGCAAGGCGCCCATGGCGACGCTCGCGATCTTCACCTTCATGGGGTCGTGGAACAGCTTCCTGTGGCCGCTGATCATCTCGCAGGACGACCGCATGTACACGCTGCCCGTCGCGCTCGCGCTGTTCTCGAGCGACACAGGCAACCACGGCACGGAGTACGGCCTGCAGATGGCGGGCTCGTTCCTCATCGTGCTGCCGATCCTCGTGCTGTTCATCGCGATGCAGCGGCACTTCATCCAGGGAATCACCATGACGGGATTGAAATGACGAACCCCATCACCGTGCCGGACGGCTTCCTCTGGGGTGCGGCCACCGCCGCGCACCAGATCGAGGGGGGCAACGTCAACACCACGGCATGGCAGGACGAATACGATCCGCGCACGATCGTGAAGGAGCCATCGGGTGACGCCTGCGACTCGTACCACCGCTTCGACGAGGACATCGCGCTGCTCGCCGCAGCGGGGCTTCGCGCGTACCGCTTCTCGATCGAGTGGGCGCGCATCGAGCCGGAGGAGGGGGTCGTCTCACGCGCGCAGCTGGCGCACTACCGACGGATGATCGACGCCTGCCACGCACACGGCGTCGAACCGGTCGTCACGCTGCACCACTTCACCTTCCCCCGCTGGTGGCGCACGCGGGGCGGATGGTCCGCGCCGGACTCGGCCGACGTGCTCGCCCGCTATGCGAGGACGGCAGCGACCATCCTGCAGGACGTGCGTCATGTCGTGACGATCAACGAACCGAACATGATGGTCGTCGTCGCCGAGTCGATGGTCGACACCGGCACGGGCGTGAACTGGCCGGACGAGCCCAGCCCCGAGCTCGCCTGGTGCATCGCCGCGGCGCATCACGCCATGAGCGAGGCGCTGCACGAGGAGATTCCCGGCGTGCAGGTCGGCTGGACGGTGGCGAACCAGGCGTTCCAGGCCGTGCCGGGGTTCGAGCAGCAGCGCGACGCGTGGCAGCACTGGCGCGAGGACTTCTTCCTCGAGCAGGCGCGCGACGACGATTTTCTCGGGGTGCAGGCGTACCTGCGCACGATCATCGGGCCGACGGACGATGAGCGAGGCTACGGGCCGCAGGAGTGGCCGACGGGCACCCGCCGCACGCTGACCGGCTGGGAGTACTACCCCGAGGCGCTCGGCCAGGCGCTGCGGCACAGCCATGAGGTGACGGGCGGCGTGCCGATGATCGTGACAGAGAACGGCATCGCCACGTCCGACGATGCTGAGCGCATCGAGTACACGACGGGCGCGCTCGCGGCGATGGGCGCGGCCATGGCCGACGGCTGCGACGTGCGCGGCTACCTGCACTGGTCGCTGCTCGACAATTACGAGTGGGGGTCGTTCACGCCCACCTTCGGGCTCATCGCCGTCGAGCGGACGACGTTCGAGCGCACGCCGAAGCCGAGCCTCGCGTGGCTCGGCGGTCTGGCCGCGGAGGGTGTGCTGCCCACCGCATGACGTAACGAACCGGTCACGATGCGACGGATTGTGTCAGGAGAGGGGTCCTTCCGGAAACCGCCTCTATGAAGGCTCTTTTCGGAAGGACCCCCATGCGCACGCCACGACCCGCCGAACAGGCGGGCTCGCGCTCGCGCCCGACAACCCGGACGCGGTGAAGGTGCAGGCCTCATCCGCGTCGTCATCGCTCGGCGCGCGGCACACATCGAACCGGCAACGGCGCTTCGCGAGGCGTAGCGCGGGCCCTGCGGCTAGACTCAAGCGAGCCGTGCAAGCTGTAGAGGAGGACCGGTGACGCGCAAGACCTCGAAGGACGCGGGCCCGATCGGGCCGACCGGTCGTCCCTATCAGGGATTCGCGACGCCCGCACCTCTCGCCTCACACGGGCCGGCGCGCATCATCGCGATGTGCAATCAGAAGGGCGGAGTCGGCAAGACGACCACGACCATCAACCTTGCCGCGTCGCTCGCCGACTACGGGCGCAGGGTGCTCGTCGTCGACTTCGACCCGCAGGGCGCGCTGTCGGCCGGTCTCGGTGTGCAGGTGCACGACATCCCGACCGTCTACGACCTGCTGCTTGACCCCAAGCGTGACGCCCACGAGGTGATCGTGCCGACCGTCGTCGAGGGCCTCGACCTCATCCCCGCGAACATCGACCTGTCGGCCGCCGAGGTGCACCTCGTCAACGAGGTCGCCCGCGAGATGATCCTCTCGCGCGTGCTGCGTGGGGTGAGCGGCGAGTACGACGTCATCCTGATCGACTGCCAGCCCTCGCTCGGCATCCTCACCGTCAACGCGCTCACCGCCGCGCACGGCGTCATCGTTCCGCTGGAGTGCGAGTTCTTCGCGCTGCGCGGCGTCGCCCTGCTGATCGAGACGATCGACAAGGTGCGCGACAGGCTCAACCCGGCGATCGAACTGGATGGGCTCGTCGCGACGATGTACGACCCGCGCACCCTGCACTCGCGCGAGGTGCTCGAGCGCATCGTCGACGCGTTCGGCGACAAGGTCTTCGAGACCGTGATCGGTCGCACCGTCAAGTTCCCCGATGCCTCGGTCGCCGGCGTGCCGATCATCCAGTTCGCGCCAGAGCACCCTGCCGCCCAGGCATACCTGCGACTCGCTCGCGAGCTGGTGGCCCGTGGCGACGTCGCCTGACGCCTCTGTCGTCGAAGAGCCTGCCCCCGGGTTCCGGCTCTCGCTGTCGAACTTCGACGGACCATTCGACCTGCTGCTGAACCTCATCTCCACGCACGAGCTCGATATCACCGAGATTGCGCTGAGCCGTGTGACCGACGAATTCATCGCCTACCTCAAGGGCCTGGAGGGACCTGCGGAGCTGGAGCAGGCCAGTGAGTTCCTCGTCGTCGCCGCGACGCTGCTCGACATGAAGGTGGCGGGCCTGCTGCCGCAGGGCGAGCTGGTCGACGCCGAGTCGGTCGCGCTGCTGGAGGCGCGAGACCTGCTCTTCGCCCGACTGCTGCAGTACCGGGCCTTCAAAGAGGTGTCCGCGTGGTTCTCGCACAGGCTCGAAGGCGAGCAGAACCGGCATGTGCGGCAGGTGCCGCTCGAGGCGAAGCACCGCGCGAAGACGCCGGAGCTCGTCTGGACGCTCTCGCCCGCGGATTTCGCGGCCCTCGCCATCCTGGCGATGACGCCGAGGGAGATCCCCACGGTCGGCATCGACCATCTGCATGCGCCGCTCGTGAGCATCCGCGAGCAGGCCGCGATCGTGGTGTCGATTCTGCGCACGCGCGAGCAGCTGACCTTTCGCGAGCTGATCGCGGGGGTGGATGGCGCCGGCATCGTCGTCGCGCGATTCGTCTCGATCCTGGAGCTGTATCGGCATGCGGCGATCAGCTTCGAACAGCTCGAACCGCTGGGCGAGCTGACGCTGAGGTGGACGGCCGAGCAATGGTCTGACGAGACACTGGCATCACTGGGGGCCGACTATGACAACTGATGCTTCGACAGGCCCTTCGACAGGCTCAGGACAGGCCGCAGCAACCGCAAGCACCGTCGCGCAGCGGCTGGAGGCCATCCTGTTCGTCGCGGACGAACCGCAGAGCCTCGTCAGCCTCGCCACGGCGGTGAGCGCGCCCGTGCCCGCCGTGCGTCAGGCGATCGAGACGCTCGTCGCCGACTACAACGGCGAGGCCGCTGGCCCCCAGCGCGGCTTCGAGCTGCGCGAGGTCGGCGGCGGATGGCGCATCTACGTGCGCGAGAGCCTCGACGACGTGGTGGCCGAGTTCGTCGGCGGACAGGCGACGGCGAGACTGTCACAGGCGGCGCTCGAGACCCTCGCCGTCATCGCCTACAAGCAGCCCGTCACCCGCTCACAGGTGGCCTCCATCCGCGCGGTGAACGTCGACTCCGTTGTGCGCACGCTGCTCGCGCGCGGCCTCGTCACCGAGGTCGGCACCGACCCCGAGACGGGCGCGATCAAGTACGGCACGACCGATCAGCTGCTCGTGCACCTCGGCCTCAACTCGCTCGACGAGCTGCCGCCGATCTCGCCGCTGCTCGACGACGGCGAGGACGGATTCGAGGATCTGGCATGACCCCTTCGACAGGCTCAGG
>JASGDS010000221.1:0-3311 GCA_047607025.1 Microbacterium sp. | reverse complement strand
CGACGACGGTGACGACCGTCATCGGATTCGTGAGGTCGACGTCGAGCCCGATGGCCGCGGCGACCGCTGCCGCAGCGATTCCCACGGCGCTGAGCGCGATATCCGTGACCAGTCTGCCGCGTTCGCTCATGAACCCGATCCGTTCAGCGCATTCAGCATGCGGCCGAGCGTAACAGCGACCTCGGACAGCGACTTGACGCTCGCCGCTTTCACGCGAGCAGACACCGCTGCCGCGCTGATTCCCAGGCGCTCGGCGATCTGCTTCTGCGTGAGACCTTCGCCGAGCAGGTCAGAGACCTCCCACCCCTCGGGTGAGCGGCGGGCGCGCTGTTCGATCAGCAGGCGCAGCACGACCTCCGCGTCGCGGGCGGTGAGCGCCCCGTCGTCGGGCTGGCGGGTGATGGCCAGGTGCGGCACGGATGCCTTGGCGCGGTCGATCGCGTCACGCGCGGCGAAGAAGGCGGGGCCGGTCGATGAGGCCGCATCCTCCGCGAGCTCGCCGTCGCCGATGCCGATGCCGACGCTCCAGGCGTCGTCGCGGGTGAGCTTCAGCGCGACGCCTGCCGCAGTGGAACCGTCGTCGGTGACGAGCTGCAGCTCATCGCCCGCGAAGCGCGCGACGGGCAGCAGCAGTGTCGCACCGTGCGCCTGCTGCAGACGTGACGCGGCATCCGCCACGCCGTCGTCTTCCCGCTCGCGAGAGCGACGTCGATCCACCGTCAGCACGATCATGACGCCTCCTCCATCAAGTCACACGGGTTGAATAGTTACCACTCAACCCGTGAGGCTTAATAGTAGCACCGATCAATGACGGCGGCTTGATGTGTGCCCCAACCGGGAGGAAACTGTGTCCTCGTTCGCTGCTCTGAAATCGTTGATTCCGTGCGGAAGCGGGACCAGCCAGGAAGCGCCTGAGACCAGGCTACCTGTACCTCTTCTACGCCGACCTGATGGCGCACCACAGGGCTGCCCTCGACCTGGCGCTGCGCGAGGAGGTGGATCCGGCGGAGGTCGTCGTCGGGCACGGTGTCATGCTGCGCTCCCTCGCATGCCACTGGCTGTTCGACTCCATGCTGGATTTGGAATCCTTATTGATAAGGATTATCGTTACTAGTTATGTCGCCTCTGATCACTCTCACCGATTTGTGCGTCAGCGCATCCGGCACCGCGCTCGTGAAGGGAGTCTCGCTCACGATCGAGCCCGGCGAGGCCGTCGCGCTGCTCGGCCACTCTGGCTCCGGCAAGTCGCTCACAGCAGCGACGATCACGGGTGGGTTGTCGCGGTTGCTGGATGCGACCGGCGAGCTTGTCCTCGACGGGAGCCCGGTCGGGGTGTCGTCGTCGATCCGTCCGCCGGGCTGCGTCGCCGCGGTGCAGCAGGACAGTTCCAGCGCGCTGAATCCGCTCGTGCCCGTCGCTGGCCAGCTCGAAGTGCCCCTCCGCCACAGCCTGTCCGCCCGCGACGCCCACGAGCGCGCGGCGGAACTGCTCGATGCGTGCGGCATAGAGGATCCCGGCCGCGTGCTGCGTTCGTACCCTGCGGAGCTGTCGGGTGGTCAGCGTCAGCGGGTGTGCATCGCCTTGGCGCTGGCGTGCGAGGCGAAGGTGCTGGTGGCCGATGAACCGACCACAGCGCTCGATGTCGTGAGCCAGGCGCAGGTGCTTGAGACCCTTGCCGTGGCTCGTGAGCGTGCGGGGTTGGCGCTGCTGTTCATTACGCACGACCTCGCGGCGGCCTCGCAGGTCTGCGACCGTGCCGTCGTGTTGCAGGCCGGGCGAATCGTCGAGGAGGGCATGTTCGCGCAGCTTGTCGAGTCGCCGCAGCATCCGTACACGCAGGAGCTGGTGGATGCCGTCCGTTCCCAGCCCACGTTCGGCATCCACCGGCAGGAAGCCGCCGCGTGAGCGCCGCACAGCGGGAGACCGCCTACCACCGGGATGCCGCACTGGAGGCCGTCGCTCTCCGCCACCGGTACCGGCGTGTCAGCGGGTCACCCTTCCGCCGCTCCGAGCACGTGCACGTGCTCACGGGCCTGGACATCCGCATCGGCACGGGGGAGGCGATCGGCATCGTGGGCCGGTCGGGGTCGGGCAAGTCGACGATGCTGCGGATCCTGCTGGGCTTGGAGCGCCCGGATGCCGGGGAGGTCCGCGTCGGCGATGCACCGCTGCCGTCGCGCTCGGGGGCGTTGCGGGCATTCCGCCGACATGTGCAGTACATCCCGCAGGAGCCCGCGACGAGCCTGGACCCGCGGATGACGGTGCACCAGCTCGTGACCGACCCGCTGCGCCGCCTCGGCGTTCCGGGTGACCATGCCGCGATCGCGCGGGGCTCCCTCGACGCGGTGCGGCTGCCGGGCGATCTGCTTCGGCGGCGGCCCGCGGAGCTGTCGGGCGGGCAGGCACAGCGCGTCGCGATCGCGCGTGCCCTCGCCACGGGCGCACGGATCCTGCTGGCCGACGAGCCGGTGAGCGGGCTTGACCGGCCGCTGCGCGACGAGGTGTTGCAGCTGTTCGGGCAGATCGTGCGCGAGCAGGGCGTGGGCGTCGGGTTCGTCTCGCACGATCTCGACGCGGTGTCGCTGCTGTGCGGCACCTCCTGCGTCCTGGACAGCGGGCGCATCGTCGAGCACGGGCCCACCCTCGACCTGCTCACGCACCCCCGGCACGAGGCGACTCGCGCGATCGTCGACGCGCGACCGCGCCTGCGCGCCTCGTGACCCCGTCCCGCCGAGATATCCGCCCCGTGACCCGCCTCCTCGATACGCCGTCGACCACGCCCAGAACCGGGCCCGCCGGCGAGCTACATCCCCGCCCCGCTGTGCTGCTGGGCAGCCAGGTGCTGTTCAACGTCGGGTTCTTCGCCGTCGTGCCCTTCCTCGCCGGCGTCCTCCGCGACGACTTCGCCCTCGCCGGGTCTGCCGTCGGACTGATACTGGGTCTTCGCACCGCCGCGCAGCAGGGCATGTTCCTCTTCGGCGGCGCCCTCGCGGACCGGTTCGGCGCACGCTCGCTGATCCTCGCCGGCTGCACCGTGCGGGTGACGGGCTTCTCCCTGCTGGCCTGGTCGACGCTCTCCACGGCCGAAGGATCACGACTTGCCCTGTTCATCGTCGCGACCGTGCTGACCGGCCTCGGCGGAGCCCTGTTCTCGCCGGCGCTGGAGGCACTCGTGGCGCGAGCGGATGCCACAGCACAGGCGGATGCCGCAGCGCACCGCCCGCGCACCACGTTGTTCGCCCTGCTCGCTGTCTGCGGTGAGACGGGTGCGGCGCTCGGGCCGCTGCTGGGTGCCCTGCTGCTCGGCTGGG
>JASGDS010000220.1:0-3541 GCA_047607025.1 Microbacterium sp. | reverse complement strand
CTCTACGCTCGGCCCCGTGAGGTGGAATCGCTTCTTCGAAGACCTGGAGGACCAGCTCGCCGCCGAGTGGGAGGCCGAGCGCGCCGCGCTCGACTCCGAGGCCGAGCGGGTGCGTGTCGCGCGCCTCACATTGCGAGAACGACTCGTCTCCCTCGCGGCAGGCGACGGCGCTTCTGTCGTCGTCGAGCTGGCGGATGGCTCGACGCTCGACGCGGCGGCCGGCGACGTCGGGGCCGACTGGATGTCGCTGCGCACGGGCGCGGGCGACGTCGTTCTCGTGCCCCTGGCCGCCATCCGGTCGATCGCAGCCGCGCACGAGCAGCTGCTTCGCAGCGCACGCCCCGTCGGCGCCGAGAGCAGGCTCGCTCAGCGCGTGACGTTCGGCTTCGCGCTGCGCGACCTGGCGAGGCGACGCGTGAGCATCACGCTGGGCCTCAGCTCAGGACGGGCACTGACGGGCACGATCGACAGGGTCGGTGCCGATCATCTCGACCTCGCGCAGCACGACCTCTCATCGCCTCGCCGCTCATCCGAGGTCACGGCATTCCGTATCCTGCATTTCGAGGCGGTGTGCTGGGTGCGGGTGGACGCTTCGATGCGCGGGAGCGCGATCGAACTGTGACGGGGCGGTCACACCTCGCGGTGCGCGCCCCACAGCTCGGGAAAGCTCGCCTCGTTCGATTCGCGCCACAGCGCCATGCGCCGCGACTCCTCGAACTGGTCGTCGAGGTACTCATCGACGCTCGCCCGCTCCACCTGCCAGCGCGCGGGGGAGCCGAGCAGTGCACCGCGCAGTCGCCCCTGATGGATGAGCGCAGTCACCTCTTCGATCTCGATGCCGAGCACCTCTGCGACCTGCGAGAGAGCGAGAAAACGGGTTTCACTCGTGGAGGTCATGGCCCCATTATGCGCACGTTCATCCCCGGATGACCCCAAAGATCGTTGCCTGTGGATAACTTTTTCACGCGCTCGCCGTTTTTGCCAGCATGGGGACATGACCGCAACAGCCCTCAGCCCCCGCATGGTGAGTCCCGTCTCCGCAGCCGAACGTGCGGCACCGCGCAGCAGGCGCCGACAGTTCTTCGCCGATGCGCGCTTCTACATCGGTCTCGCCCTCATCGCCTTATCCATCGCCGGCGTGTGGTGGGTGGTGTCCTCCACCCGCACGACCGAGCCCGTTCTCGTGGCCGCGCACACACTCGTCCCCGGTCAGGTCGTCACCGCAGACGACCTCGCCGTCGTCGATGTCACTCTCGGGCAGACGGCGCAGAACTACCTCGCCCCGCAGCAGCTGCAGGAGGGCGTCGTCGCCACACGCACCATCGCGGATGGCGAACTGCTCGCGACCAGCGCGGTCGCCCCCGCCGATTCCTGGACGACGACGACGGTCGTCGTGCACAGTGCCACCCAGGCGCCGTCCGCGCTCGCGGAGGGCGCACGCGTCGAGGTCTGGCAGGCGCCGGTCTCCGACACGGGAGAGGTGGACGACCCGCGCATCCTCGTCGCCGATGCGACCGTGCTGCGCACGGCGACGCAGAGCGGCATGATGGCGCAGTCAGGCAGCGACCTCGAACTCGTGATCGAGCGGGATGCCGTGCCCGACGTGCTCGCCGCCGTCGCGCAGGGCGCGCTGATCTCGGTCGTTCCGCAGGGCGGAGCAACACCGTGAACGTCGTCGTCGCGGTCGACGAGCCCCGATGCGCCGAGCTGGTGGCCGAGCTCGAAGACGAGGGCGCCATCGTGCTGCTCACCCTCGCACCGCGTGAGGTCGCACAGGAGCTCGCGAACGCCCAGTCGCCGCTGTGGGACGCGCTCATCGGCGCGGACGTTCTGGTGATCCCCGCCACCAGGGGCGTGCTCACACCGGGTGTCGTCGCTGCCTGCGATCGCAGCGGTGTGCGCATCCTGCCCCTCGGCGAGCGACAGGCCGAGGTGCGGCTGGCGCGCTCCTTCGGGCTCGCCGACCCGATGCCTGCGGGGGCGGCCGGATGGCAGCTGTGCGAGGCGGATGCGCTGGCCCCCGTGGGTGAGACGCAGGAGGTTCGAGAGGGATCCATCATCGCGGTGTGGGGGCCGCACGGCGCGCCAGGCCGCACCACGCTCGCGATCGAACTCGCCGTGGAGCTCGCCCGGCTGTGCGATCACGTCGCCCTCGTCGATGGCGACACCCATGCGCCCGCGATCGCCGGGCTGCTCGGCTTGGCAGACGAAGGTCCCGGGTTCGCCGCCGCCTGCCGTCAGACCGATCGGGACGAGCTGGATGGCGCAGAGCTGACCCGCCTCAGCACGCCGCTGGGCGGAGCGGACGGCGTGGTCGACGTGCTCACGGGCATCAATCGCGTCGCACGCTGGCCGGAGCTCTCCGAGCGGCGCGTGCAGGCCGCGCTCGCCGCCTGTCGCACGTGGTGCGACATCACGGTCGTCGACGTGTCCGCCTCGCTCGAGGCCGATGAGGAGATCGTCTCCGATCTGGCTGGCCCCAGGCGCAACGCCGCGACCCTCGCCGCGCTGCGTGAGGCGGATCTCGTCGTCGCCGTCTGCGGCGTCGATCCGGTGGCTGTCACCCGGTTCGTGCGCGGCCACTCCGAGCTGCGCTCCGTCATCGGCGGCACGCCGGTGCGCACGATCGTCAATCGGGTGCGCTCTGGGCCGGTCGGTCTCGATCCTCGTGGTCAGGTGCGGCGCACGCTGGAGCGCTTCGCCGGCATCGACGACGTCGACTTCGTGCCATGGGATGTGCGCGCAAGCGATGCCGCGACGCTCGCGGGACGCCCCGTCGCCGATGTGGCTGCGCGCTCCGCGCTGTCGCAGGCGGTCCGCGGCGCCGCACGGCGAATCGCGGTTCAGGTGCTGCCGGATGGCGTCTTAGACTCGAAGCGTGTCAACGCTCAGCGATCTCGTGTCGGCCCAAGGTCGCTCAAGCGAATCAGAGATCGAATGGCTGCACCGGCTCGCCGGTGACGGGCAGCTGCTCGCCGACCTGGCCTTCGCGGACATCGTGGTGTGGGTGCCGAGCAATGACAGCTCGTTCATCGCCGTTGCGCACACCAGGCCAGGGGGCGCGGCGACCCTGTTCTATCGCGACATCGTCGGCGACCGGGTGCGTCCGCAGTGGCAGGCGCAGGTGCGTGAGGCGTTCAGCACGGCGACGATCGTCGACTCGTCGTCGCCGGAATGGTTCGAGGAGACGCCGACGCGTGTGCGCGCCGTGCCGATCGCCGTCCGTGAGGAGGGCGGGCTGCGCGTGATCGGCGTGCTCACCAGGCACACGAACCTCGGTGACGTGCGCACGCCATCGCGGCAGCAGATCACCTTCAACGACTGCGCGGACGATCTGTTCGGCATGATCGCGACAGGCGACTTCCCCGATCTCTCCTCGCCGACGGGCCCGCGCCGCGGCGCGCCGCGTGCCGCGGATGGTCTCATCCGGCTCGACGTCGACGGCACCGTCACCTTCGCCAGCCCGAACGCGCTGAGCGCTTTCAACCGGATCGGGTTCGCGGAGGAGCTCGAGGGGGAGTCGCTGGTCGATGTCACCATG
>JASGDS010000219.1:0-2991 GCA_047607025.1 Microbacterium sp. | reverse complement strand
GACCCAGGCGCACCTCGACCGCATTCAGGCGGTGGATGGCGATGTGCACGCGTTCCTGCACGTCTCCGATCACGCGCTCGACGTGGCGGCCGACATCGACCGCCGCCGTGCCGCGGGCGAAGAGCTCGGACCCGTCGCGGGTGTTCCGCTGGCCGTGAAGGACGTGCTCGTCACGACGGACATGCCATCGACCTCCGGTTCGAAGATTCTCGAGGGGTTCATGTCGCCCTACGACGCCACGGTCGTCGCACGCTCGCGTGCCGCCGGCCTCGTGCCCCTCGGCAAGACGAACATGGACGAGTTCGCGATGGGCTCCTCCACGGAGCATTCGGCCTACGGCCCGACCCGCAACCCCTGGGATCTCTCCCGCATCCCCGGAGGTTCCGGCGGCGGCTCGGCAGCTGCAGTCGCCGCCTTCGAGGCGCCGCTTGCGCTCGGGTCCGACACGGGAGGGTCCATCCGACAGCCCGCGCACGTGACGGGAACCGTCGGCGTGAAGCCCACCTACGGCGCCGTCAGCCGCTACGGCGCGATCGCACTCGCCTCGTCGCTCGACCAGGTGGGTCCCGTCACCCGCACGGTGCTCGATGCCGGGCTGCTGCACGACGTCATCGGCGGGCACGACCCGCATGACTCGACCTCGCTCGACGAGGCATGGCCCTCCTTCGCCGACGCCGCCCGCGAGGGCGCGACGGGTCAGGTGCTCAAGGGTCTGCGCGTCGGCGTGGTGAAAGAGCTGCCGGATGCCGGCTTCCAGCCGAGCGTCGCCGAGTCGTTCCGTGCGTCGCTCGCGCTGCTGGAGGCGCAGGGCGCCGAGATCGTCGAGATCAGCGCGCCGCACTTCGAGTACGCGGTCGCCGCGTACTACCTGATCCTTCCGGCGGAGGCGTCGAGCAACCTCGCCAAGTTCGACTCGGTGCGGTTCGGTCTGCGCACCGAGGTGCCCGGCGGCACGGTCGAAGACGTCATGAGCGCGACGCGCGAGGCGGGCTTCGGGCCCGAGGTGAAGCGTCGCATCATCCTCGGCACGTACGCGCTGAGCGCCGGCTACTACGACGCCTACTACGGCAGTGCGCAGAAGGTGCGCACGCTCATCCAGCAGGACTTCGCCACGGTGTTCGGGTCGGTGGATGTCATCGCGACGCCATCCGCACCGACGACCGCGTTCAAGATCGGCGAGAAGATCGACGACCCGCTCGCGATGTACCTCAACGACCTGACGACCATCCCGGCGAACCTGGCCGGCGTGCCTGGCATCTCCATCCCGTCCGGCCTCGCGTCGGATGATGGGCTCCCCGTCGGCATCCAGTTCCTCGCCCCCGCGCGTGAGGATGCCCGCCTGTATCGGGTCGGCGCGGCGCTCGAAGCGCTGCTCGTCGACGAGTGGGGCGGACCGATCCTCACGAAAGCACCAGCCCTCGGAGGGAGCATCTGATGGCCGCGAAGCTCATGGACTACGACACCGCGCTCGAACTGTTCGAGCCCGTCATCGGCCTCGAGGTGCACGTCGAGCTGAACACGCGCACGAAGATGTTCTCGGCGTCCGGAAACCCCGCGCACGAGGACTTTCACGCGGCAGAGCCGAACACGCTCGTCTCGCCCGTCGACATGGGGCTTCCTGGCTCCATGCCGACCGTCAACGCCGAGGCCATCCGCTCGTCGATCTCGCTCGGACTCGCGCTCGGCTGCTCGATCGCGCCGTCGAGCCGCTTCGCGCGGAAGAACTACTTCTACCCCGACCTGGGCAAGAACTACCAGATCAGTCAGTACGACGAGCCGATCGCGTTCGAGGGCTCCGTGGAGGTCGAGCTCGAGGACGGCACGATCATCGAGGTTCCGATCGAGCGCGCGCACATGGAGGAGGACGCGGGCAAGCTCACGCACGTGGGAGGCGCCACCGGTCGCATCCAGGGCGCGTCGTACTCGCTCGTCGACTACAACCGTGCCGGCGTGCCGCTCGTCGAGATCGTCACGAAGCCGATCTTCGGCACCGAGCACCGGGCGCCAGAGGTCGCGAAGGCCTATCTCGGCACCATCCGCGACATCGCCCGCGGTCTCGGCATCAGCGAGGCGCGGATGGAGCGAGGCAACGTGCGCTGCGACGCGAACGTTTCGCTGCGCCCGCGGGGCGTCGACACGCTGGGGACGAGGACCGAGACGAAGAATGTCAACTCGATGCGCTCGGTCGAGCGGGCCGTGCGGTACGAGATCCAGCGGCAGGCGGCCATCCTGGCGGCAGGCGGCACGATCACGCAGGAGACCCGGCACTGGCACGAGGACACGGGGGAGACGTCGCCCGGTCGCCCGAAGTCGGACGCCGACGACTACCGCTACTTCCCCGAGCCCGACCTGCTGCCCGTCGAGCCCTCAGCCGAGCTGATCGAAGAGCTTCGCGCCGCGCTGCCCGAGCCGCCGGCTGCGCGTCGTCGCAGGCTCAAGGCGGAGTGGGGCTTCACCGACCTGGAGTTCCAGGACGTCGCCAACGGCGGCCTGCTCGTCGAGGTCGAGGCCACGATCGCCGCCGGCGCCACACCCGCCGCCGCCCGCAAGTGGTGGACGGGTGAGATCACCCGCATCGCGAACGCGGATGGCCGCGAGGCGGCATCCCTCGTCGCCCCGACCGATGTCGCGGCCCTGCAGGGTCTGATCGACGCGGGTATCCTCACCGACAAGCTCGCGCGCCAGGTGCTCGAGGGCGTCATCGCCGGTGAGGGCGCCCCGCAGCAGGTGGTGGATGCGCGCGGGCTCGCGGTCGTCTCCGACGACGGCGCACTGATCGCCGCGATCGATGAGGCGCTGGCCGCCCAGCCCGACATCCTCGAGAAGATCCGCTCGGGCAAGGTGCAGGCCGCAGGCGCCGTCATCGGCGCCGTGATGAAGGCCATGCGCGGCCAGGCCGATGCCGCTCGCGTGCGCGAGCTCGTGCTCGAGCGCGCCCAGCAGTAAACAGCGCGGTTGCTCGCAGACTGCGCGTGTCCCGCGCAGTCTGCG
>JASGDS010000218.1:0-9860 GCA_047607025.1 Microbacterium sp. | reverse complement strand
TCGAAGTGCGTCGAGCGGCTCAGCGCCACCAGTTCGGGGCTCGGCCCGCTGGCGAAGCGTCCGCCCCAGAGTGCGCCCTCGTTCGTCCCCTGCTTCTCGCTCGTCACCCTTCAACCCTATCCGTGCCCACACAGCACGAACGCTCCCACACTGCGCGTGACACGCGCAGTCCCGGAGCTCCGGCGCACCCCGCGAGCCGCCGCGCAGTCCCGGAGCCACCCCGCACCACCCACCCCACGAAACAGCACCAGCACTCGCACCGTGCACCCCCGCTCGCACACAGCGCGTGACACGCGCAGCGTGCGAGCGCGGGCGCAGTCAGGTGACGGCGCGGGATCGAACGAGCATGCGGGCGAGGGCGGAGATGCCCGCCTCGAGGGGGCCGCGGCCGACGAGCAGCGCCCACAGGGTGCAGAAGGCGAGCATGGCGAGGGTCAGCGGCCAGAAGGTGGGGAAGTATCGCGGGTCGCCCACGGTGGCCTGCATCACCGCCCACACCACGACCTGCAGCGTATATGCCGTCAGCGGCATGGCTCCGAGCGCGCGCAGCGGCCAGGTGATGATGCGCACGGGGATGGCGACCGGGCGTGGGGCACGACGCAGGCAGATGAGCAGACACACCGCGATCACGAGCATGGCGAAACCGCCGGAGCCGAGCGACTCCAGCAGGCTCGACGAGTGCGGCTCAGCCGAGAAGACCGTGCCCAGCAGTCCAGACTGGGGTTCGCCCTCCAGGCGCACGCGCAGTCGGCCATAGATGCGCGAGGCCAGTATGAGGCCGATCACGGCGAGCCCGCCTGCGACCTGCACATCGCGCAGGTTGAGCCGGCCGATGCCCATGCCGCAGAAAACGAACGCCGCCCACAGCACCCACGGATAGTGCCATCCCGTGAGTTCTTCGAGCAGCGTTCCACCCTGGGTCGACCATCCCGGCCACAGATTGATCGCATACACGAGGAAGGGCCCGGCGACGGCGGTCACGAGCGCCGCGGCGAAAAGTGCGGGGGCACGCCAGCGCAGCACGGGCAGCGCGACGAGATACAGGATGCCGTAGGCGGGCAGGATGATGTAGATCGGCGTGCCGAGACCCAGCAGCAGCACGCCGATGAGCCAGATGCATACGGCGCGCAGGGCGATGCGTCCGCGCGCGGTGCCCGCACGGTCGCGTGCCACGGGCGCCTGCCCGCCCGTCACGAGCGCGATCGAGACGCCGGCGAGCGTCGCGAACAGGATGGACGAGTTGCCGTGCGCGAGCGCCTCCCAGCTCGACGGGGTTCCCCATTCGAACTCCGGGGTCTCGACGAGGTGCGCCGTGAACATGCCGATCACGGCGATCCCGCGGGCGAGGTCGATGCCCGCGGTGCGCTTCGGTGCGTCGAGCCGGTCGATGCGAGCTTTCAGCCGGCCTGCTTCAGCAGCCACACCAGCAGCGCCTTCTGTGCATGGAGTCGGTTCTCCGCCTCATCCCAAATGACGCTCTGCGGCCCGTCGATCACCTCGGCGTCGACCTCGTACCCGCGATCGGCGGGCAGGCAGTGGATGAAGATCGCCTCGGGATCGGCGAGCGACATCACCTCCTGGGTCACCTTGTAACCGCCGAGGTCGCGCAGCCGCGCGAGCTTCTCCTCCTCCTTGCCCATCGACACCCAGGTGTCGGTCACGACGACGTCGGCACCTGCTGCCGCCTCGTTCGGGTCGGTGAAGAGCGTCAGAGAGCCGCCGGTGGACGCGGCGATGCGGTCGGCGTCCGCCACGACGTCCTCGCGGGGCGCGTACGCCTCGGGCGAGGCGATGCGCACGTGCATGCCCGCCATCACGCACGCGAGCGCGTAGGAGTGCGACATGTTGCTGCGGCCATCCCCGAAGAACGCGAGCGTCAGGCCGGCCGGGTCGCCCTTGTGCTCGCGGATGGTCAGCAGGTCGGCGAGCAGCTGGCACGGGTGGAAGTCGTCGCTCAGCGCGTTGACGACGGGGACGACCGTACCCTCCGCCATCTGCTCGAGCCCCGCCTGCGCGTAGGTGCGCCAGACGATGGCAGCGACCTGACGCTCGAGCACGCGCGCGGTGTCGGCGGGGGTCTCCTTGCCGCCGAGCTGGCTGGAAGCAGTCGAGATGATGAGCGGCGAGCCGCCGAGATCGGCGATGCCGACCGCGAACGAGACCCGCGTGCGGGTGGACGACTTGTCGAAGATCACCGCGACCGTCTGGGGCCCGGCGAGGCTCTTGTCGGCCCAGCGATCCTTCTTCAGTTCGACGGCGAGGTCGAGGATCTCGGCCTGCTCGGCGGGTGTGATGTCGTCGTCGCGCAGAAAGTGGCGGGTCATGCGGGGGGCTCCGTGGGTGTTGGGACGGCGGCGAGGGCGTCGCCGAAAAGGGTGAGGAACTCGGCCACCTCGGCGTCGCCGATCGTGTAGGCCGGTGCGATGCGGATGGTGTCGTCGGTGGGTGCGTTGACGATGAGCCCGCGCCGCTGGGCCTCCTCGCGCACGGCGGAAGCGACTGGTGACGCGAGCTGGATGCCGATGAGCAGGCCCGCGCCGCGGGTTCCCGCGACGAGGGGAAGGCCCTCCACGCCGCGGCGCAGCTCGTCGCCGCGAGCGCTGACGTTCGCGAGCAGCCCCTCCGACTCGATGAACCCGAGCACGGCGTTCGCGACGGCGCTCGCGAGCGGGTTGCCGCCGAACGTCGAGTTGTGCGTGCCGGGGTAGAACAGCTCGCTCGCCGCGCCGAACGTGACGAGGGCGCCGAGCGGGAAGCCGCCTGCGACGCCCTTCGCGAGGGTGATGGCGTCGGGGGCACCCTTCGACAGGCTCAGGGACCCCGACGAGCTCAGCGACCCCGACGAGCTCAGGGAACTCGACGAGCTCAGGGACCCATGCTGGAAGGCAAACCACTCCCCCGTGCGGCCCGAGCCGGTCTGCACCTCGTCGAGGATGAGCAGCGCTCCATGCGCGGTCGTGAGTTCGCGCGCGGCGGCGAGGAAGCCATCCGGCAGCGGCACGACGCCCGCCTCGCCCTGAATCGGCTCGGCGAAGAGCGCGGCGACCCCGCCGGCCTGAAGCTCGGCCTCGAGGGCCTCTGGCGTCGGGTCGATCGCCGTGACGCCGGGCACGAGCGGTGCGAACGGCGCCTGATAGGCGGCCTTCGGCGTGAGCGAGAGCGAGCCCATGGTGCGCCCGTGGAACGCGTGGTTCAGCACGAGCACGCGGGTGGCCCCGGTCGCGGCGCCATGAAGGCGCGCGAGCTTGAACGCGGTCTCGTTGGCCTCTGCCCCCGAGTTCGCGACGAACACCTTGCCCGCGTCACCCGTGCCCGCGAGGCGCTTGAGGCGCGCGGCGAGCTCGAGCTGCTGCGGCGTGGCGAAGTAGTTCGACACATGCGAGAGCGTCGCCGCCTGCTGCGACACGGCCTCGACGAACACCGGATGGGCGTGGCCGAGACTGTTGACGGCGATGCCGCCGAGGAAGTCGAGGTAGCGGGTGCCGTCGGCATCCCATACGTGCGAGCCCTCGCCGCGCACCAGCAGCGCCAGGCGCGAGCCGAGGCTCATCAGGTCGCGCGACGACTCATCCTGCCATCCGGTCATCTCACGACCTCCGTTCCGATTCCCTTGCTCGTGAACAGCTCGACGAGCACCGAGTGCGGCACCCTGCCGTCGATGATCGCGGCCGTCGGCACGCCGCCCTCGACGGCGTCCAGGCACGCCTGCATCTTCGGGATCATGCCCGATTCCAGCGTCGGCAGCATCTCGGTGAGGTCTGCCGCGGTGATCTGCGAGACGAGCGAGTCACGATTCGGCCAGTCGGCGTACAGGCCGGGAACGTCGGTCAGGATGACGAGCTTGCGCGCGCCGAGCGCGACGGCGAGGGCGGATGCCGCCGCGTCCGCGTTGACGTTGAGCGTGTGGCCGGGATGGTCGAGGTCGGGCGCGACGCCCGCCACGACGGGAATGCGGTCGGCCTTGAGATGGTCGAGCACGGCCGCGGCGTTGACGTGCACGACGTCGCCGACGCGCCCGAGGCTCTCTTCGACGCCGTCGATCATGACGCCGCGCTTGCGCCCGCCGAAGAGCCCCGCATCCTCACCCGAGACACCGACCGCGAACGGCCCGTGCGAGTTGATCTTCGCCACCAGCTGCGGATTGATCTGGCCGGTCAGCACCATCCTGACCACGCTGATCGCCTCGGTCGAGGTGACGCGATAGCCGCCCTTGAACTCGCTCGGGATGGCGAGCCGGTCGAGCATGCTGGAGATCTGCGGGCCGCCGCCGTGCACCACGACCGGCTTGATGCCGACATAGCGCAGGTAGGCGATGTCCTCGGCGAAGGCGTCCTGCAGCTCCTCCGAGATCATGGCGTTGCCGCCGTACTTCACCACGACGACCTGATCGCGGAACTGCTTGAGCCACGGCAGCGACTCGATGAGCGTGGATGCCTTGAACGATGCCTCTTCCGGGCTCGTTGACTGCAGATCGATCGGGGTCATGAGCTGTATGCGCTGTTCTCGTGCACGTAATCGTGGGTCAGGTCGTTGGTGAGGATGGTCGCCGTCGCATCTCCGACCCGCAGGTCGATGACGACATGCGTGTCGCGGGGCGTGAGGTCGACCTCTTCGCGCGGACGGTCGGGGCCGCCTGCCGTGCACACGCGAACGCCGTTCATCCACACGTCGGTGTCGTACGGATCGAACTGCGCGGTCGTCGTGCCGATCGCGGCGAGCACCCGCCCCCAGTTGGGGTCGTTGCCGAAGATCGCGGCCTTGAAGAGGTTGTTGCGGGCGACCGAGCGCCCCACCTCGACGGCCTCGGCCTCGGATGCCGCGTGCGTCACCTCGATGGCGATCGCGTGGCTCGCGCCCTCAGCATCCGCCTGCAGCTGCTTCGCGAGATCCTTCGTCAGCTCGGTAAGGCCCGCGACGAACACGTCGAGGCCGGGTGTGATGTCGGAGGCGCCGCTCACCATGAGCGTGACCTGGTCGTTCGTCGACATGCAGCCATCGGAGTCGAGACGGTCGAACGAGACGGCCGTCGCCTGGCGCAGCGCGGCATCCGCCTGCGCGGCGTCGAGCACCGCGTCGGTCGTGATCACGACGAGCATCGTGGCGAGCCCTGGCGCGAGCATGCCCGCACCCTTCGCGATGCCGCCGATCGACCATCCGCCACCCTGGAAGGTCGCGATCTTGGGCACGGTGTCGGTCGTCATGATGGCCGCAGCCGCCTGCCCGCCGCCCTCGGGCGAGAGCTGGGCGATCGCGTTTTCGGTGCCATCCAGCACCTTCGCGCGAAAGACCTCGTCGCCCGTGCCGATGAGCCCGGTCGAGCACACCTGGATGCCGCCCGCGCCGACGCCGAGCAGCTCGGCCGCGCGTTCGGCGGTCTGGTGCGTCGTCTGGAAGCCGAAGCTGCCCGTGAAGCAGTTCGCGCCGCCGGAGTTCAGCACGATTGCCTCGATCACGCCGCCGGTGATGGCCTGCTTCGACCACAGGATGGGGTTCGCCTGCGCGCGATTCGAAGTGTAGACGGCGGCGCCGACCTTCAACGGGCCGCGGTTGACGACGACGGCCACGTCGGGTTTGCCCGTCGATTTGAGTCCTGCGGCGACGCCCGCCGCCTCGAAACCCTTCGGGGTCGTCACGCTCACGGCGCCACTCCGTTCACACTCAGGGCTCTGTCTTCCGGCAGACCGAGCGCGATGTTCATCGACTGGATGGCCGCTCCCGCGGTTCCCTTCGCAAGATTGTCGACCGCGGTGACGACGACGACGCGCCCCGCCGCCCGATCGATCGCGAGACCCATGAGGGCGGTGTTCGCGCCGATCACATCGGCCGTGCGCGGCACCTCGCCCTCCGGCAGCAGCTGCACGAAGGTCTCGTCGGCGTAGGCGTCCTCCCAGGCGGCGCGGATGTCCGCATCGCTCGCGCCATCCGCGATGCGCGCGGTCGACGTGGCGAGGATGCCCCGCGCCATCGGCACGATCACCGGCGTGAACGAGATGGTGGGGTTCGCATCGGTCCCTGAGCCTGTCGAAGGGCCTGTCGCAGCGCTCGAGGCACTCGGTCCCTGAGCCTGTCGAAGGGCACCACGCAGGGCCTGCTGGATCTCGGGGATGTGCCTGTGCGTGCCGCCGACCGCGTAGGGGTTGGCGCTGCCGAGGATCTCGCTGCCGAGCAGGTGGGGTTTGAGGCTCTTGCCCGCGCCGGATGGTCCGACCGCCAGCACGCTCACGAGGTCGGTCGCCTCGATGACACCGGCGGCGACGCCGGGCACGAGGCTCAGCGACACGGTCGAGGCGTTGCAGCCGGGGGCGGCGATCCGCGTCGCGCCGACCAGGTTGTCGCGCAGCTTGCGGCCATCCACCAGCAGTTCGGGAACGCCGTACGCCCACGGCTCGTGGAAGGTGCCGCCGTAGAAGGCGTTCCAGGCGTCTTCGCTCGTGAGCCGGTGATCGGCGCCCGCGTCGATGACGAGGGGAACGTCGGCGAGAGCATCCGTGTACTGCCCCGACTGCCCGTGCGGCAGCGCGAGGAAGACGATGTCGTGCCCGGCGAGAATCTCGGGCGTCGTGTCCTGAAGCGTGAGGTGCGTGAGCGAGCGCAGGTGGGGCTGGTGCTGCACGAGCGGTTGACCGGCGTTGGAGTGCGCGGTGACCGTCGTGATCTCGACATCGGGGTGGGCGGCGAGCAGGCGCAGCAGTTCGCCGCCCGCATAGCCGGAGGCGCCGGAGACGGCGACCGAATAGACCATAGTGTCAACCTTATTTTGTCAGCGCGGATGAAACCGAACTGGCATCCGCGCGTTGGAAGTTCGCTCGCGGATCGCAGAGGCTGATCGTCCGTGAGCTGGTGGCCGAGCAGGCGACACCGCTCACGCGCGCGCACGCGCCACTCGCGGGGTCGCCTAGATTCGGCGGTCGGCCCGACGTCGCACCACGATGACGCTCACAGAGGCGTCTGGCGTGGTCTCGAAGGTCATGCCCTCGAGAATACCAGACGGCGAGACGGCTTCCTCCCGATGAGAGCGCTCCGCCCCGTCGAGACGCCCCGTGGCATCCGCCCTCTCACCGCGGGCACGCGGTCTCATCGGGAACAAGAACTCTCAGCGTCGGGAGCCTGCGCTGAGCCCGGGGAGCGAAGCGTCAGTCGCGGAGGTGAGCCCCGAGGCGCTCGGCGGCCACGGCGACGCCGGCGAGCTTCGCGTCGGTCGCCTCGGCGGCCGTCAGCGTGCGGTCGGGGGCGCGGAAGCGCAGCGCGAACGTCAGCGACTTCGTTCCCTCAGGCACGCCCTGGCCGCGGTAGTCGTCGACGAGGTACAGCGACTCGAGCAGCTCGCCCGCCCCCTCCACCAGGGCCGCACGGAGCTCGGCGGCCGGCACGGAGACCGGCACGATGAGCGACACGTCCTGCGTCGCGGCGGGGAAGGTCGAGAGCGACTCGACGACCACGCGCTCGCCAGCGAGCGACAGCACCAGGTCGAGGTCGAGCTCGGCGACGGTCACGCGACCCACCAGGTCGGCGTCAGCGGCGACGGATGGCAGCAGCTCTCCGACGTATCCGACCTCGACCCGGGTTGCTGCTGCCCCTCCTGAGCCTGTCGAAGGGCCTGTCGACGTCACCGAGAGCACACCGGTGCGCCCCGGGTGCAGCGCGGCGCGCTGACCCTGGGTCACGTCGATCGTGACGCCCGCGGCGGATGCCAGGGTGCGAACGGCGTCGAGCACCACGTCGAGCCCAGCGGCCTCGGCCGCGCGACCCGGCTGCTTGGGCGAAACAGCGCCCGCGACAAGCAGCGCCACGTGCCGGGCCTGCGGCGGTATGGACGCGTTCAGCTCCGCGAGCACCTCGTCCGACGGCTTGATACCGAGCGGAGGCACGACATCGGTGCCATAGGTCACGCCCACCTCGGGCAGGAACACCGCCCCGACCTCGAAGATCGACAGGTCGGTCGCGCCGCGCGCGAGGTTGCGGTGCGCGGTCTGCAGCAGGCCGGGCAGCAGCGAGCGGCGCAGGTACGGCGCCTGGCCATCCAGCGCATTCGCGAGCTTCACGCTCGGCAGCGCCTCGCCCGAGGCGGAGCCGTGCAGGCTGTTCGCCTCGGCGGTCGTGAACCCGAAGGCGGCCGTCTCGACGAAACCGCACGCCGCGATCGCGTTCGCGATACGGCGTCGCCCGGCCTGCACCGCGGTGAGGCCACGGCCGGATGGCGGGGTCGGCAGCACGGAGGGGACACGGTCGAGCCCGTGAATGCGGGCAACCTCTTCCGCGAGCGTCCACTTGTCGGTGAGGTCGGGGCGCCATGACGGTGCGACCACCTCGTAGCCGTCGGCGTTCGCCTCGACGCCGCAGCCGATCGTCGACAGAGCGCTCGTCACCTCGTCGGTCGTGTAGTCGACGCCGATGAGGCCCGACACGAAGTCGGCGGGCAGCTGGATGGTCGTGGGCACGAAGGCGTCGCCGATGTGACCGCCCTGCGGGTCGGCCGTTCCTCCCGCCAGCTCGACCATGAGGTCGACGACGCGCTGCGCCGCGGCGGGCGCGACGAGCGGATCGACACCGCGCTCGAAGCGGCGCGAGGCCTCCGAGGGCAGTTTGTGGCGACGGGCCGTGCGCGCGATCGACACCGGGTCGAAGGTCGCGGCCTCGACGAGCACGTTCACCGTCTCATCCGACATCTCGGTGGTCGAGCCGCCCATGACGCCCGCCAGCCCGATGGGGCCGGATGCGTCGGCGATGAGCAGGTCCTCTTCGTGCAGCGCGCGCGACTGCCCATCCAGCGTGACGATCGCCTCGCCCGCGATCGCGCGGCGCACGGTGATGCCACCGGTGAGCTTGTCGAGGTCGTAGCCGTGGATCGGGTTGCCGAGCTCGATCATCACGTAGTTCGTGATGTCGATGAGAATGCCGAGCGAGCGGATGCCCGCGAGCGTCAGGCGTGCGATCATCCACGGCGGCGTCGGCGCGGCGGGGTTCACGCCGCGCACGATGCGCGTGACGAAGCCCGATGCGCCGACCTTGCCTCGAATGGGCGCGGCATCGTCGATCGAGACCTCGAGGGGGCCCGACGTCGACGCTTCGACAGGCTCAGCAACCGGTACAGGCTCAGCGACCGGTGCAGGCTCGGCGACCGCAAGCGCAGCAGGGTCGCGGAAGGCGGCGCCCGTCGCGTGCGCGTACTCGCGGGCGATGCCGCGGATCGACAGCGCGTAGCCGCGGTCGGGCGTGACGTTCACGTCGATGGCGGTGTCATCCAGCCCCAGCAGGGTGATCGCGTCTGTGCCGACGGGTGCGTCGATGCCGAGGTCGACGAGACGCAGGATGCCCGCGTGCTCGTCGCCGAGACCGAGCTCACGCGCGGAGGCGATCATGCCATCCGACACGTGGCCGTAGGTCTTGCGCGCCGCGATCGGGAAGGGCCCGGGCAGCACGGCGCCGGGCAGGGTGACGATGACCTTGTCGCCCACACCGAAGTTGTGCGCGCCGCAGACGATGCCACGCGGTTCGACGAGCTCACGGGCCGACCCTTCGCCGACATCCACCTGGCACCAGTTGATGGTCTTGCCGTTCGACTGCGGCTCGGGCTCCGCAGACAGCACCTGACCCACGACGATCGGACCCTCGAGATCGAACCCGAAGGTCTCCTCCTCCTCGAACCCGACGCGCACGAGGTCGGCGAGCACATCCTCACCTGTCGCATCAGCCGGCACATCCACGTATTCACGCAGCCATGAGAGCGGAACGCGCATCACACCACCATCCCGAACTGCTCGCTGAAGCGCACATCACCCTCGGCCATGTCACGCATGTCCTTCACATCGCTGCGGAACATCAGCGCCCGCTCGACGCCCATGCCGAACGCGAAGCCGCTG
>JASGDS010000217.1:0-7829 GCA_047607025.1 Microbacterium sp. | reverse complement strand
GGCAACACGTTCGCGCAGGCGCGCGAGCGGGCCTACGAGGCGCTCGGCCGCATCGGCCTGGAGGGCTCGCACCACCGCACCGACATCGCCGCCGCCGTCGCCTAAACCTCTGCGCGATCGGAGGCGAGCATGCCGAAGATCAGGGTCGTGGACCATTCGCCCTTGAACCACTCGTCCTCGCGCAGGCACGCCTCCTGCGTCATGCCCACGCGCCGCGCAAGCGCCGCGGAGGCCTCGTTCCTGGCATCCACCCGCGCGTGCACACGGTGGAGCGGATAGCGGTCGAAGGCGAAGTCGAGCACGGCGCGCACCGCCTCGCTCGCGAACCCGCGCCCGCCATGCGCAGGATCGAGCACCCATCCGATCTCGGCGACCCAGTGCGGCTTGTCGGTGAGCCAGAAGCCGATTTCGCCGATCGGCTCCCCCTCGTGCTCGATCACGAGCGCGAGTGCGTCCGACTCGCTCTCGAGCCCCGTACGTGTCAGCCGCTTCGCGAGCTGCGCCGCGGCCTCTTCCGCCGTCCACGGTTCGAACGGGATGTACCTCGCGACCTCCGGCCGCGCATAGATCGGCAGCATCCAGGCGTCATCGCCCTCCCGATGCACCCGCAGCGTCAATCGCTCCGTCTTCAGTGGCAGGTTCCCGTCCGACACGTCCCCCTCCTTTTCATGCGTCGTACGCAGGTGTCAGGAATCGGTGCCGCGGTTGAACTCGCGCTCCCAATCGCGCAGCTCCTCGCGGCCGACGAGCGAGTCGAGGCTCACCTGGAACGCCAGCGACGTGCGCGCGTTCACCTGCTTGATGTTGTCGACGATCTGGGTGTTCACCGACGTCAGCGCCTCGCGCACCTCGCGCACGCGTTCGTCCGGGTCATCCCACAGCTGGGGGTTCTTCAGCTGGTCGAGCAGATAGTCCGTCTCGAGGGCGGCGGTGAGTCGCCCCAGCTTGTCGGAGTACTCGTCTTCGGCGATCGTCCGCTGCGCGGGCGACGCCTTCGAGTCGAGGCGCGCGAACAGCTGCGAGGTGTTGCCGACGACGGCATCGATGTCGGCGGCGGTCTGCGCGGCGATCTGGTTGCCCTGCTGCCCGAACGCCGCGTACTGCGCACGCAGTGCCCGCAGCCTGTCTGTGCGCTGCCGGATGGCGGCGGGCAGACCCTTCACATCGACATCCGACTTCCTGCGGTTGCGGGCGACGATGCCGGCGATCGTGGAACCGCCGGCGACGACGACCACGGCCGCGATCACGACCGGCAGCAGGCCGCCGAGGCCGCCGCCATCCGTGTGCGAATCGCCTGTCGACGCAGAGTCGTCGAGCTCGTCGATCTGCTGCACCGTGGAGACGAGCGCGTCCGTCGTGTCGCCAGCCGCCGCCGTCTCGGCCTGATTGGCGATCGTCATCGCGTCATCGGTGTCGATCGAGGTCGATGCCGCCAGCAGGTCGCCATCGACCGAGATGATGAGCGTGTCGTAATCGTGATCCTTGAACAGTTGATTCAGAACGTAGCTGTGCGTCGCTTCGCCGAGGCCTTCCTCCGTCATCACCGCGACGCCGATCGATCCATCGGATGGCACGACCTGCTGCAGCTGCTCCAGCATGTCCTGGCGACCGTTGACGTAGGGGGAGATGTACACGGCGGCGTCGTCGAGACCGCTGTCCGCGTTCCCGACCTCGCTGTCCACCGTCACCGTCCGCACGTCAGAAGTTGTTGATCACCGACGAGAACACGAGATCGATGCGGTCGGGGTCGGACGCATCGAACAGCTGACCACCCGTCGCATCCGCGATGCGCTGCAGCGCGCTCTTGTCGGCCTCTTCACCATACGCGATGGGGAAGATGCGAACGGGAGCCGCGTCGCCGCCCTCCGTCACATCCTGGCTGAGCTTGGCGATGAGCGAGTCGATCGACATCTCGCTGTCGGCGTCCTCGCCATCCGACAGCACCACGATGGCGTTGATGCGACCGATCTGCGCACGGTCGCGCATCGTCTGGTAGGCGGTCCACAGCGCGTCGTAAAGCGGTGTGCCCGCGCGCTGCGAGTACCGGAGGTCTTCGATGTCGTCGCCGAGGGTCTCCCGATCACTGCCGAGCGCCTCGACCTCGCGCACCGGCACGATGTCGTCGCCATACTCGCTCTCGACGCCCGTCGTGAACGCCCACACGCCGATCTCGTCGGTCGAGCGGAAGTGCTCCAGCGTGGTCTGCGCGCCGTCGATGGCGCCATCCAGTCGCGTGCGCCCGTCACCGATCGACTCGTCCATCGAGCCCGAGATGTCGATCAGCTCCATCACACTCGACGGCTTGCGCACCTGCGTCCACTGGTCGATCGCGGTCGAGATCGTCGCCACGTCGGGCTTCGGCAGGGTGATGGTCGGCTGAGCGGGGTCGACACCGTAGTCTGCGGTGAACAGATCACCGAGGTCGACCGAGTCGTCGAGCGGACGGAAGCCGTAGTTCGGCAGGATCTGCTGCGCGGCCGTCGTCTGCAGGAAGTCGACGAACGCCTTGCCGGCCGTCGCCTGATCGGCCGTGACCCAGCTGGCGCCGAGCACCGTGATCGGGTTGTCCGACCACATCGAGCCGCCGGACGGGTAGATGGCGACGAGCTTGTCCTTCGGCGGCGTGAGCGTCTCGCCCGGCTGCACCGTGTGCGAGTCGGGGTTGCCCATGTTGTAGTTGATGAGGCTGGTCTCCTCCAGCGCCACCGCCGACACGTAGCCGGAGCCGCTCGCGCCGTTCTGCGTGTCGTTGTAGAGCGTCGTCAGCACGTTGCCCGTGGTGTCGCCGTAGTGGATGACGCACTCCTCGAACAGTTTCGAGAAGTCCTTCGCGGCATCCACGTCGTCGCTCGTGAGGCCCTCGGTCTTGCCGGCGGCTTCATACGACTGCATCAGGATGGCGCTGAGCCCCGTCGTGGAGGTGTTGGGGTTGGTCTTCGAGATCTTGAACGACCCCCAGACGTCCTTGCCGACCGAGCCCCAGCCATCCGGGTCCTGGCAGAGGTTCGCCAGGTCGGTGATGCTCAGTTGCGTGTCCGGCCATCCCAGCACCTTCGCCATCGGCTCGGGCATGCCGAAGACGACGGGCGTGTGCGTGAACGACACCGGGTCGCCGACGAGGCTCTGGTTCGCGGCGGCCGCCACCCTGTCCGTCCACACGGTCGACGCAGGAGACCACAGCGTCGGCCACAGATCGTGGTTGCTTGATGGCCAGTCACCGCCCTCGGTGAGGTAGCTCGCAGCACTGCCGCTGGACACGTTCGTCGGCAGCACGGTCGCGCAGGTGGCGAGCGCGTCGTGCTCGGGCGAGTCCTTGAACGCGTTCGCGAGCTCGTCGAGCATGTTGACCTTCTCCGAGGAGGTCGCCACCGTGATGTGGGTGCAGCCGTCGTCGTCGAAGCCGCTCGCGACGCCGTCATCATCGCTGCCATCCGTGCCGCCGGGCGAACAGGCTGCGAGCGCGAGGGCCGCGGCGACGCTCGCCGCGATCGCGAGGCCCCGCTGAACGCCACCTCGGCGGGGGTGATGACTGTGCTGAGCGTTCATGACCCCACAATATCGGGCGGGTCGGGGCTCCCGGTCGCACCCGTGCTCCAAGACGGCGACGAGCAGACTGACGGATAGCGGGTCGACTGACACTTCGCGGGAGTATTCGGCCACCTCAGCCGTTGTCCGTCAGTGCTCCCGCTGTCTGTCAGGCCGACCTGTTGGCGAACCCACCTGACGGATTGCGGGTCGACTGACACTTCGCGGTCGTTCCAGGCCGTTTCGCCCGCCATCCGTCAGTTCGACCGCTGAACGTCAGGCCGACGCGACGATCTCAGCCTTGAAGCCGCTGGCGTTCTCGAGCCACCCGGCGTGGTGGCCGGGACCGCCCGCGTGCGGGTAGCGGTCGGCGTAGAGCGGCGTCCATCCGTGGGAGGGCGCCTCGGCCATGATCTGGTCGACCTCGGATGGCGCACCGCCGTGGAAGGCGAGGTGGTTGAGCCCCGGTCGCCTGCGATCGTGTGCGCTGGAGGCAAGGTTCGGCGACCCGGTGAAGGTGAGGTAGGCGTCGCCGAACACCCAGGTGAAGCCCTCTTCCCAGTCGGCTCCGCGCTGCCATCCGAGTCGCCCGAGCAGCCAGTCCCACTCCTGACGCGCGAGGGCGGCATCCGCCACCCAGATCTCGACGTGGTGCAGCCCGCCCACTACGCCATCCCGTTCTCTTCGAGCCACTGTTTCGACACGCGCTTCGGCGCCTTCAGCAGCCAGGAGTCGGTGATGAGCTCGTGCAGGTGGTCGACGCCGATGAACGTCAGTCGGCTGAGCACGGCCACACAACCGTCGGTTGCTGAGCCGTCGGTTGCTGAGCCTGTCGAAGCACCACCATCCTTCTCCTCGACGCGCGGCAGCGCGAGTGCGACGCGCCGCACATCCTCGAAGGTCGCCATGCCTCCAGTGTCGCACCGGCCCGCGAAGTTCCCGTCGCACCGTTTGCGATCTGGACGCCGTTCAGGCGACGAAAAGTGCGATCGGAACCGACGGGGACGCTCAGCGGCCATCCCACCACTTGAGCACGCGCCGGGCGAAGAAGGTGACCCAGGGCGAGGGTTCACGACCCGCCACGTCCACCTCGAACCAGACCGCTTCGCGCCGAAACCTTCGGTCGCCGTCATGCGGTCAACGGTAGACCGCGCCTGTGACATCACTGCGCGCCGTCAACGTCTGCGGGCTTCACATACCCCGCCGTGGTCCGGGGCAGGCCATCGCCATCGGCTCTCTCAAGAAGGCAGCGGTATGCACTCAGCGCCTCCGCATGATCGACGGGATCGCCGAGCACCTTCAGCATCGAAACGTCGACAGCACGATCTTTGAACGCCTGGCCCAGCGGGGTCTCCTCGCCGAGGTTCTGCAACACGTCGGTGAGCACCGGGTGCAGGTTCCACGCCACACGACGGTGGCGTAGCGGCCCGACACCCCCGATACCCGCAACGCTCAGGTCACAGCGTCGCGCGCGACGGGCTCCCAGTGGTACTCATCGACGGTGTCGATCACGGTCGAATAGCTGATCTGCAGCACCTGACCCGCACGCTCGAGGTCGAGCGTGACGACGTCGTCAGGAACCATGACCGGAGAACTGTGCAGGTTCGACGCCCGTACTCCCTGGTGCGACAGCACCCGATCACCGTCACGAATGCCCGCGCGCTGGGCAGCCGATCCTTCCACGAGGCCGGCGATGATCTGGGGGGTCGCTGCGGACCCCTCACCCCGGAGCGGGGCGAGCGACATTTCATTGAACCCGAGGCTGCGGCGTATCAGGCGCCCGGAGACGCGCCGGAATCGCGCGCCGAAGGCATCCGCCAGCGGTACCAGGAGGTCACCAGCCAGCATCCGGTCAAGGTGTGCATCTCCCTCCTCTCCGAGTGCTTGACGCACGACGGTTCGCCAGGCCTCGATTCCGACGCCCTCACCTTCCGCCCGACCCACGCGCAGCCGCTGAACCAGGTCGTCGAGTGTCGGGGCGCCGTCAGCCTTGCGCAGCAGGCTCGCGAGGTCGGTGAAATACATGAAACCCCGGTTGTAGGCGAGGTTCTGCACCGTGGGGTCTGACCAATAGGTGCCTGCGATCTCGGCGACCGATCGTCGGTTGGCCGGGTTCCCGTAATACGCCAGGCACATCGTGCCGATCTCAGTCGCAACGTCCTCATCCGTGACAATGCCGAGCCGACGGGGGATCTCAAGCTTGTAGTGCTCGGCGAGACCCTCGCTGAACCAGCCGACCTCGGCCTGGTCGCCGTCGAGAGACCCCGTGAAGTGGTGCGTGATCTCGTGCGCGAACATGAACTTGCGCGCGGCTGTGGTCGGCGGCATGGTGCCGGTCTCGAGGATGAACCCGTTCTGCGTGGCCGCACCGCCGTCGCGAACATTCACGCCGGGACGGATGAAGAGGCGATAGGCGGATGCCGTCGGCGAAGGAAATGTCGACCGAAGCTCCTGCAGCACCCGGGCGCAGAACGAGTAGGCGTCGGCAGTGTCGTACGCCTGGTCCCCGATGGCGAAGACGTGGAAGTCCGCCTCGGGGTCGGAGTATGTCTCGGGGTCTCCCGCGAGCACGAACGTGAAGCCGAGGTCGGCGAGCGGGCCGACCCAGTCCAGGTCATCGGCGCCCCGGGAGCTCACGCCAACCTGCCCGGGATGCAGCCGCCAACACAACTGCACCCGCCAGTCTCCGGCGGCACACCACGGCAGTGCGACGAAACCGACGACCGCACCCGCACAGCCGCCGGCAGCATGGCGTAGGTCGTAGGAGGGGCCACGAGGCCGCGGCGTCCTGGCATCGACGGCATCGACGGTGTAGCGGAGCACACAGTCAGCCCCGGCCGTGTCGAGGTCGACGGTGCGGAGCTCGCCGAACCACGGATGCCTCGCAGTACCGGTGCGCGGGGCGCTTGGTACCCCGTCGACGGCGGCGCCGACGACGGACGTGTCGAGAACGTGCAGTGGGATGTTCCCAATCGAGTCTGGGATCGCGAAGGAGAGCGTTGTCTGCTCCGGATCTCGCGCGAACACCTCGACATCGACGCTTCTGGCATCCTCGGCCACCGCCAGCGTGATGCGCAGAAGCCGACGATTCTCAGCCATCGTCGCCCTCCTTCTCTGCCGTCCTGAGGAGTCGGCCGTCGTCATGCGGGCTCTTGTTCTGAATCAGACGGATGACCGCTTCGTGAGCGCGCGGAAGCGTCGCCGAATCGAGGGAGTGCCCACCATCGAGGGCAAGCACCTCGACGTTTTTCGGCGGGATGTCCCCGTGGCGCAGGGCGTGGATCGCCGCTGCGAGGGGTGTCGCGAGATCGAATCGGCCGCCGATCAGAAGCACGCGCACATCCGGGCACGCGGCGAGGAGCGCCGCCACGCTCGGCACCGCGCTGGCCGTGAAGGCTGGACCGGTGGAAGCCGGAGCCCAGTTCCACGAGAAGTTCACATCGAGCGAGAGCGAGACATAGCTCTCGTCACCTGGCACCCCGACCTGCGCGTGCAGATATCGGGCGAGCGGTGCCGAGTGGATGACATTGCGACGGCCGACACCGAGCGCAGGGTCGTCGGCGGAGGCTGGCCGGTCACCGGTCGCCGGTTCAGGTTGAGGTCCGGTGATCCGCACGTCCAGGCGGCCGATAAGCAGGCCCTCGCTCCCCCGCAACGTGCTGAGGAACTCCTCGGTGCCCACGCGAAGCCGCGCCGCCGCGATCGTCTCGGTTCGCAGTCCGGTGAGAGCGATTACCTTCGCGACGAGCCGATCACGCTCAACATCGTCCAGAGCGCTGCCGAGGTGCAATGCAGGCAGCAGCTCACTCCGAGCGAATCCCTCCGCCGCGTTCCACACGCTCTCGAGGTCGGTGGCGTGGGAAGAAGCCTTCCCGTGGAACCACGCGGCTGCCGCCATCGTCGGCAGGGCGAAGACAAACGGGAGGTCATTGCCCACTGTCTCTTCGCTCGCCGTCAGGTCGAGTATCGGCGAGATGAAGACGATGCTCCCCACTCGGAGGTCGCAGAGGCGTTCAGCGAGGCGAGCCAGGCGATAGCCTCCGAAGCTCTCCCCCACGAAATGCAGCGGCGCGCCAGTGCGGTCGTACCGCTCGAGCCAGCCGCGCACGAATGCCTCGAATGCATCCGTGTCAGCCACGGTGGACAGCAACCGTGCGCGCCCCTCATCGTGAGCGATGCGGCTGAACCCCGTGCCGGGCGGATCTACGAACACCAAATCAGAATGTGGGAGCAGTGAATGCTCATTGGGAACCGGTTCGTCGCCGGCGAGGATCCACGGGCCGAAGGCTCGCGCGTGGAGCGGC
>JASGDS010000216.1:0-8787 GCA_047607025.1 Microbacterium sp. | reverse complement strand
TCCGGCGCCGGCAAGACGACCGTGCTCTACCTCGCATCACGGCTGTACGACGCGACGGGCGGCCAGGTGCTGTTCGCGGGCGAGGATGTTCGGGCGCTCGCGGCGGAGTCGATCATCGATCGGATCGGCATCGTCTCGCAGGAGACCTATCTGTTCCATGCGACGGTGCGCGAGAACCTGCGGTACGCCAGGCCGCGGGCGACCGACGAGGAGATCGAGGCCGCCTGCCGCGCCGCGAACATCCATCACGTCATCGCAGGCTTCGAGCAGGGTTACGACACGGTCGTGGGAGAGCGCGGCTACCGGCTCTCGGGCGGCGAGAAGCAGCGCATCGCGATCGCGCGCGTGCTGCTGAAGGATCCGCCCGTGCTGCTGCTCGACGAAGCCACGAGCGCCCTCGACACGGTGTCGGAGCGCATCGTGCAGGAGGCGCTGGAGAGCGCGGCGCGCGGGCGCACGACCGTCTCGGTCGCGCACCGGCTCTCGACCGTGATCGACGCCGACGCCATCCATGTCGTGGCGGATGGCCGCATCGTCGAGAGCGGCACGCACGCTTCGCTTCTCGCGCAGGGTGGCGTCTACGCCTCGCTCGCCGCGGAGCAGCTCGTCAGCTGAGGGTTGTGCGTCGGGGCGGCGCGGGGGAGGTGCGGTGCGTAAGGCACCGGGAGTGACGCTCTGGGGTGCGCAACTCACTGCGGGTCGAGGCGGCGTGGCGGGGTGCAGTGCGCTGTGCACCTGGACGGCGCTGTGGAGGTGCGTAAGGCACTGCGCTCTGCGGGGCACAGATCTGGCTGATGACGGAGGGGCGCCGCCGGCCGAGGTGCAGTGCGTGAGGCACCGGTGGCGGCGCTGTGGGGTGCGCAACTCACTGCGGGTCGAGGCGGCGTGGCGGGGTGCAGTGCGCTGTGCACCTGGAGGGTGCCCCGGGGGTGCTGAAGTCACTGCACGGCGGCGGCGAGGGCGTGGGCGACGGGGGAGAGGTCTTCGGTGTGCGCGTGCGCGAGGGTGAAGCGCACGGCGGTCTGGGCGATCTCTGGCTCGATGCCGCAGGCGAGGAGCACATGGCTCGGCTCGTCGCTGCCGGCCGCACAGGCGGAGCCGCTCGAGCAGACGATGCCCTGGCGCTCCAGGTCGAGCAGAATGCGTTCGCCGCTCGTGCCCTCGAACGTGAAGCTCGCGCTGCCCGGCAGTCGTTGTGTCGGATGGCCCGTGAGACGAGCGGAGGGCGCGAGGGCGAGCACCTCGGCGATGAACCGATCGCGGATGGCGGTGATACGGGCGGCGGTCTGCTCGCGGTCGCGCTCGGCGAGCTCGAGGGCCGTCGCAATGCCGACCGCGTCGGCGACCGGCTCGGTGCCGCTGCGCCGCCCGCGCTGCTGGCCGCCGCCGTGCAGCAGCGGCTCCAGCGGGATGCGCCCGCGCACCGCGAGCACGCCGGTTCCCTTCGGCGCACCGACCTTGTGGCCCGCGAGCGAGAGGGCGTCGGCACCCGTGTCGCCGAGAGGAAGCCATCCCGCCGCCTGCACGGCATCGAGATGCAGGGGAGCCCGACCCGCCGCTTCGCGCAGCGCGGCGGCATCCTGCACCGTGCCGATCTCGTTGTTCGCCATCCCGATCGACACGACTGCGGTATCGGGCCGGATGGCGCGGGCGACCTCATCGAGATCGACCAGGCCCGTGCCATCCACCGGCACCTGCGTCACCTCGAAGCCATGAAAGCGGCGCAGGTAGTCGGCAGATTCGAGCACCGACTCGTGCTCGATCGGCGTCGTGACGACGTGCCGCGCGCCCCGATGCTCGAGCGCCGCCAGAGCCACGCCCTTGACGGCGAGGTTGTTCGCCTCGGTGCCACCCGAGGTGAAGATCACGTCTCCGGTGCGGAACCCCAGCACCCGCGCCACCCGCCCGCGGGCATCCTCCAAGGCATCCGATGCGCGCTTGCCGATGCCGTGCACGCTCGAAGGATTGCCGAACTCGCGCGTGAGGTATGGCGCCATCGCCTCGAGAACCTGGGGTCGGATGGGCGTCGTCGCCGCGTTGTCGAGATACATGGCCTCTTGGATCATTGAGCCTGTCGAAGTGCGATGTCGAGCCCGAGGTCGAGCGAGCGCGCCGAGTGGGTGAGTGCGCCGACCGAGATGTTGTCGACGCCCGCCTCGGCGATCTGCCGCACGGTGTCGAGGTTCACGCCGCCAGAGGCTTCGACGATGGCGCGACCGGCGACGAGCGCGACGCCCGCGCGCAGCTCATCCGGCGTGAAGTTATCGAGCATGATCGTGTCGATGCCCGCCTCGAGCACGGGCTCGATCTGGTCGATGCGATCGACCTCCACTTCGACGTGCGTCGTGTGGGGCAGCTGCGCGATGCCGCAGCGCAGCGCCTCCGTGAGGTTGCCATCCGCCGTCAGCACGGCGAGGTGGTTGTCCTTCACCACGACGGCGTCGGAGAGAGAGAAGCGATGGTTGAACCCGCCTCCGCTGCGCACGGCATGCCGCTCGAACTGGCGCAGGCCCGGCGTCGTCTTGCGGGTGTCGACGATGCGAGCTTTCGTGTGCGCGACCGCGTCAACGTATTCTGCGGCAACGGTGGCGATGCCGCTCATGCGCTGCACGAAGTTCAGGCCGATGCGCTCGGCGGTGAGCACGCCGCGGGCCGGGCCGGTGACAGTCGCGAGGGTAGCGCCTGCCTCGAAACGGTCGCCGTCGGCGACGTGCAGTTCGACACGGATGGTTGGGTCGGCCAACCGGAAGGCCGTCGTGAAGACCTCACCGCCGCTGAACACTCCGGCTTCGCGGGCGACGAGACTCGCGGTTGCCGTGGCATCCGACGGGATGAATGCCTCACTCGTGAGGTCGCCCCAGGGGGCGTCCTCATCGAGGGCCGCCTGCACGGTGCGGTCGATGTGCGCCGTCGTCAGCATGAGGCACCTGCCAGTTCTCGCGTCTCGATGTGGTGCGCGCCCACCGACGCCGTGCGGGCTTGCGCCGCGGCGACGAGGTGCTGCGCGACCAGCACGAGGTTCGCCGTCTCACGGTCGTGCACGTCGGGCGACGAGGTGCGGGTCGGCCATCCGGCCAGTGTTTCGGCCGCCTCGGCCAGCCCCTCGGGTGTGCGCAGCAGCCCGGCGTGCTGCCACATGAGCCGCTGCAGCTCGGCGCGGTCGACACTTGTCGGGCCGGTCGACACCCGTCGGGCCGAAACCCCCGAATCGGCCCGCGGGGTGACGCTCGACCCGACATCTGTCGTGAGCGCGGCGGCGGCTCGGCGCGCGAAGACGGCACCCTCCAGCAGCGAGTTCGAGGCGAGCCGGTTGGCACCGTGCACCCCGGTGCGCGCGCACTCGCCGATCGCGAAGAGGCCGGGAATGCTCGTGCGCCCGTCGAGGTCGGTGACGATGCCGCCCATGAGGTAGTGCGCGGCCGGTGTCACGGGGATGGGCTGCGACCAATCGAGTCCGCGCTCGGCAAGAGCGCGAGTGATCGTGGGGAAGCGGTCGGCGGCATCCGGCACCATCGTCGCCTCGAGCCGCGCACCGCCGTGTTCGAGCTGTCTGGCGATCGACCGCGCGACGACGTCGCGGGGGGCGAGCTCGCCATCCGGATGGTCGTCGAACGTGAACCGGCGACCGTCGTCATCGATGAGGGTGGCACCCTCGCCGCGCACGGCCTCAGACACGAGGAAGGGCTCGCCGATCGCGAGAACGGTCGGGTGGAACTGCACGAACTCCAGGTCGGCGACGGATGCACCCGCCCGGATCGCGCACGCGATGCCGTCGGCGGTCGCGACGAGAGGATTCGTGGTGCGGGAGTACAGCTGGCCCGCGCCGCCCGTCGCCAGCACAACCGCATCGGCATCGAGCTGCTGCGCGCCGCTCGGCGTCCGCACCCGCACACCGCGCACGCTTTTGGTTGCTGTTGCCTGTCCTGAGCCTGTCGAAGGGCCTGCCGAAGCAGCGATCAGCAGCTCGTCCAGAAACGCGTGCTCGATGATCCGGATGCGATGGGTTGCTGTTGCCTGTCCTGTGGCCTGTCCTGAGCCTGTCGAAGGGCCTGTCGAAGGGCCTGTCGAAGGGCCTGCCGAAGCACGCACCGCCGCGACCAACGCGGTCTCGATGGCGAGGCCCGTGGCATCCCCGCCCGCGTGCAGGATGCGCGGCGCCGAGTGCGCGGCCTCGCGGCCTCGCCGCAATTCGCCCGCCGCATCCCGGTCGAACGGCACGCCGAGTGCGATCAGCTGGCGCACGGCATCCGGCCCCTCGTCGACGAGCACACGCACCGCGCGCTCATCGCACAGCCCGCCACCGGCGACGAGCGTGTCGGCGAAGTGCGCCTCGGGGGAGTCGTCGGCCAACAGCGCCGCGGCGATGCCGCCCTGAGCTTCGCGGGTGTTCGACTCGGCGAGCGCTCCCTTCGTGACGAGCGTCACCTCGACGCCGCCGCGCGCCGCGTGCAGCGCACAGCTGAGCCCGGCGATGCCGCTGCCGACGATGATCGCGTGCATGTCAGGCTCCCTTCACGTCGGCGACGGGCTTGGCGGCGAGCATCCGCTCGAGGGCAACGGTCGCAGGCGCGCGCACGTCGTCGGGCACCGTGATGCGGTTGACGACGCGGTCGGCGACGAGCTCCTCGAGCACCCAGGCGAGGTAGCCGGGGTGGATGCGGTACATCGTCGAGCACGGGCAGACCACGGGGTCGAGGCAGAAGATCGTGTGCTGCGGATGCTCGGCCGCCAGTCGCTGCACCAGGTTGATCTCGGTGCCGATCGCGAAGACGGTCGGCTGATCCGTCGCCTGGATGGCCTTGCGGATGTAGTCGGTCGACCCTGCCTCATCGGCGGCGTCGACGACCTCCATCGGGCACTCCGGATGGACGATCACCCTGACATCCGGATGTTCGGCGCGCGCCGTCTCGATCTGCGCGACGGTGAAGCGCCGGTGCACCGAGCAGAACCCGTGCCACAGGAGGACTTTCGCGGCGTCGAGCTGCTGCTCGGTCGAACCGCCGAGCGGCTTGCGCGGGTTCCACAGGGGCATCAGATCGGTGGGGATGCCCATGGCCTTCGCCGTATTGCGCCCGAGGTGCTGGTCGGGGAAGAACAGCACACGACGGCCGCGGGCGAAGGCCCACTCGAGCACGGTGCGGGCGTTCGACGACGTGCAGACGATGCCGCCGTTGCGGCCAACGAAGCCCTTGAGCGCCGCGGACGAGTTCATGTAGGTGACCGGCACCACGGGCACGAGTCCATCGGCATCAGCCCGGTCCAAAGGCCCGTAGACCTCCGCGAGCTGCTCCCAGCACTCCTCGACCTGATCGATGTCGGCCATGTCGGCCATCGAGCATCCGGCGGCGAGGTTCGGCAGAATCACCGCCTGATCCGCACCCGAGAGCATGTCGGCGGTCTCGGCCATGAAGTGCACGCCGCAGAACACGATCGCCTCGGCGTCGGGATGGCCCCGCGCGATGGTCGCCAGCTGGAACGAGTCGCCGACGGCGTCGGCATGCTGGATGACCTCGTCGCGCTGGTAGAAGTGACCCATCACGACGACCCGGTCGCCCAGAGTCTCTTTCGCCGCGCGGATGCGGTCGTGCAGTTCCGCCTCCGATGCTTCGCGATACTCGCGGGGGAGTTCCCCTTGGCGAGGTGAGCCGGTTGGGATCACATCGCCCATCGATGCACCGGGACCGTACCCGGGAATCGTGTCGAATGTCCAGGGGCCAGAGGCGAGATCGGTTGTGCAGGTCGAGCCTGGTGCGCCACCCAGGATGGCACTGATGGCGTGATCGACGCTCGGGTCGGGCAGCAGGGTGGTGGTCATCGCGACCTCCTTTGTGTCAGTGCGACTCTAAGTCGCCTGACGCCAGTTTAGGTCACTTTCACCCGAACATCGACCTGCGTCACGCGAGGGGCCCGCGGTCGGCCAGCTCGACGTCGGTGTTGTAGCGGAAGAGGCGGGCGGGGCGATGGCTGCCGGTGCGGAACGACTCGGTGGGGATGAGCGCTTCTGAGCCCTCGATCAGCCGGCGGAAGTTCGACGGGTCGAGGCGGCGCCCGAGCACCGTCTCGTACACCTCGCGCAGCTCGGTCAGGGTGAATTCGTCCGGCAGCAGCCCGTGCGCGATGCGCGAGTAGCCGACCTTGTTGCGCAGCCGCCACAGCGCGTACTGGGCGATGCGGTTGTGGTCGAACGCGAGGGAGGGCAGGGCATCGACGTCGAACCACTCCACGTTCTCGGGCGCATCCGCCCGCGCGCGCTGCGCCTCGACGAGGTCGCTACGCAGCAGCGCCCAGTACACGACAGACACGACACGGGTTGTCGACCGATCGACCTCGCCGAAGGCGTACAGCTGCTCCAGGTAGCTGGCGCTCAGACCCGTCGTCTCGGCGAGCGTGCGCACGGCCGCGTCGTCGAGCCCTTCGTCGGCGCGCAGCCATCCGCCCGGCAGCGCCCACTTTCCGGTGAAGGGGTCCCGCGTGCGGCGCACGAGCGGCATCCGCAGCCGGTCGTCATCCAGCGAGAAGATCACCGTCGACACGGCGACGCGGATGACGGATGCGCTCATGCTCCGAGCGTACGGGCTCAGGCGCTTTGCTTGCGAGTGCGGCCCTTCGGCAGGCCCTTCGACGGGCTCAGGGGCCGGGGCTGTCTCAGGGGCCGGGGCAGGCTCAGGGGCCGGGGCAGGCTCAGGGACCGGGGCAGGCTCAGGGACCGGGGCGTGTTCAGGGGCCGAGAATGCGGCGCGTGTACGCGTTCTGGAAGACCCGATCGGGATCGAGCTCGTCGCGCACGGCGGCGAAAGCGGCCAGCTTCGGGTAGACCGGCTCGAGGTCTTCGCGGGTGCGGGTGTGCACCTTGCCCCAGTGCGGGCGCCCCTCGTAGGCGCGCAGAATCCGCTCCACCGCGCGGAAGTACGGCCACGGCGCCTCGCGGTGATAGCGGTGCACAGCGATGTACGCCGACTCACGCCCGTAGGCCGTCGACAGCCACACGTCGTCGGCCGCAGCGAAGCGCAGCTCGACGGGGAAAGAGATGCGCCATCCGCTGCGGTCGATCATGGTGCGGATCTCGCGGATGGCCGCTGGCAGCGCCTCGGCGGGAATCGAGTACTCCATCTCACGGAAGCGCACGCGCCGCGGGCTCGTGAACACGTCGTACGACTCGCCCGTGAACGAGCGATTGCCGTACAAGGACGCCGCCAGGCGGTTCAGCGACGGCGTGAGCGCGGGCGCGACGAGCCCCAGCGTGCAGATGGCGATGTGCGCGCCGTTGCCGAGCAGTTCGTCCTCGACCCAGGCGGCCGCTCTGCCGAGCGGCTGATAGGGCGCATCGGATGGCAGACGATCGTTGGTCTTCGTGCTCAAGCGGTCGGTATGCGGCCACCAGTACGCCTCAACGTGGTCGTGCTCGCGGGCGCGGGGCAGCAGCTCGTCGATCACGTCGAACGGCTCACCGCGTTCGACCGCGTGCAGCAGAAACGCCTTCACGCACTGCAGTTCGATGGCGACCAGGATGCCCAGCGCCCCGAGTCCCAGGCGCGCGGCACCGAAGCGCGGGTCGTTCTCGCCGATCGTGAGCACCTCGCCCGAAGCGGTCACGAGCGTCACCGAACGGATCTGGGTGGCGAGACCACCCAGCCCGATGCCGGTGCCGTGCGTGCCGGACGACGTCGCCCCCGCGATCGTCTGCCTGTCGATGTCGCCCATGTTCTCGAGGGCCAGCCCGAGCGGCCGGATCAGCTCGGGCAGCTGCCAGAGGTTCGTGCCCGCCGCGAGCGTCACGCGCAGCGTGTCTGGATCGTACACGAGCACTCCCTCGAGCCCCGAGACGTCGACGAGCACGCCATCGGTCAGCGCGATCGGCGTGAAGCTGTGGCCGGCGCCGATCGCCTTGACGGGCAGCCCGCGCGCGGCGGCCTGGCGCACCGCATCGACGACATCCTCGACGGTGCGCGCGTAGACGACGCTCTCGGGCCTCGCCGATGCCGCCCCGCTCCAGTTGCGCACCACGCCGCGCTTGACGCGGATCGTCACAGAAAGACCTTCCCCTCGCCCCGGTAGGTCTCGAAGACGTCGATCACGGTTGCTGAGCTTGTCGAAGCAGAGCCTGAGACCACGTGCAGTTCGTGCACGTGCTCGCCCACCTCGCCCGACTTGGTGTGGCGCAGCCACACCCGGTCTCCGACGTTGAGCGCCGAGGCGGCGGCACCGCGCAGTGGCGTCTGCACCTCGCCGGCACCCTCGCGCGGCAGGTAGCGCAGGCCCTCGGGCCAGACGGGCAGCGGCATGCGGTCGGCCGCAGGCGGGCCGGACGCGATCCATCCGCCGCCCAGCAGCGTGGCGACCTCGGGGGCCGGCCTGCGCACGACATTCAGCGTGAACGCGACGGCGGGGGCCGGGGTGAAGTCGACGTAGTGGTCGAACAGGTGCGGGCCGAACAGCCCCGACCCGGCGGCCACCTCGGTGACGGACGGATCCTCGCGCGTCGACTCGATCGAGCCCGTGCCCCCGCCGTTGACGAATTCGAGTGGCGTGCCCGCGGCATCCGCGATGTCTCGCACGAGCGCCACGGCCTCGCCGCGGCGGGCGGCGAGCTCGGGAATCGAGGTGCGCTTGATCGCCTGAATGATCGGATGGCCCTTGTCGGTGACGCCGGCGATCTGCGCCTCGTACGCCATGATGCCGACCAGACGGAATCCGTCGCGCGAGGCGACCGCCCGCGCCAGCTCGGCCAGGGCCTCGGGCGCGTGCACGGGGGAGCGGTAGACCCCGGTGTGGCCCAGCAGCTTCGTA
>JASGDS010000215.1:0-4446 GCA_047607025.1 Microbacterium sp. | reverse complement strand
CCGAGCCCGGGCCGCCCGAACACCTGCTCGGTGATGACGGCACCGCCGAGCAGACCGCCCACCATGCTGCCCGCGACGGTCATACCCGGCAGCAGCGCGTGCCGGAGAGCGTGGCGCAGCACGACCACGCCCTCACGAACACCGCGCGCTCGCACGGTGACGATGAACGGCTCCAGCATCGTCCGCTCCATCGCCTCGCGAAGCACCTGGCTCAGCAGTCCGGCGGTGGGCAGCGCCAGCACGAGGGTGGGCAGCACGAGCGAGCGCGCACCGCCGCCGCCCGCCACCGGAAACAGCCCGAGCCGGAACGAGAACAGCATGAGGAGCAAGATGCCGGACCAGAACACCGGCACCGACACGCTCACGAGCTCCAGCCCCGACAGCAGTCCCCGGACCACGGGCGCCCGCCCGATCGTCGAGGTCGACAGGGTGACCGCGATCAGGACCGCCAGCAGCCCGGCCACGCACGCGAGCAGCACCGTCGCGCCGATCTGGTCCCCGATCACGTCGAGCACCGGCTGGCGCTGCACGTACGACGTCCCCAGGTCGCCCTGCAGCAGCCGGCCCAGGAAGGCCACGTACTGCTGCCAGGGCGTGGTGTCGAGCCGCCACTCGGCGATCAGCGCCGCCCGCAGCGCAGGGTCGTTGAGGTCGCCCGCGAGGATGTCCACGACCGAGCCGGGCACGAGCTGCAGCGTCCAGAACGCGACGGTCGCGGCGGCCAGCAGCACCAGTGCACCCGAGGCGACCCGCGTCACCACCCGCCGGAACACGGGGTGGCTGCCGATGCGTGCCCGTGCCTGGCCGGCCCCTGCGGGCCCGCCGAGCTGGGGCTCGGAGTCGATGGAGGCTGCCTGGACCGCCGCGCTCGTCACGGCTGGACCCAGATGTCGTACGAGCTCGCCGGTGAGTCGAGCTGCGGCTCGAAGGAGAGGCCGTGCACCGTGTCGGCCGCCGCGACCGTGTAGACCGGGTGGTAGAGCGGGACGTACCGCGCATCACCGACGACCGTCGCCTGGATCTCGTCGAAGGCCTGCTGGCGTGCTGCCGGATCGAGCGAGTTGCGGCTCTGCTGCACCAGGTCGTCGAGCACATGCTCAGCATCCGCTCCGGCGTACAGGAACCCGTCGCTGGAGAAGATCGAGCGGAACAGGTTGGAGGGGTCCGCCGTCGGCAGCGTGTTCGGGTAGACGGTCCAGCTGCCATCGGCGGTCTCCGCGCTGAACTCTGCCCCCGTGATGATCCGCACGTCGAGGTTGAGGCCGATGTTGTCCTTCAACTCGGCCTTGATCGCCTGCAGCAGCACGTCGCGCTCGTCGCGCACGTACGGCTCGGGGTACCCGACGACGATCGTCAGCCTCTCGCCGTCCTTGGTGCGGTAGCCGTCGGAGTCGCGCTCGGTCCATCCGGCCTCGTCGAGCAGAGCGTTCGCGCCGTCGATGTCGTTCCCCCAGGTGCCGACGAGGTCCTCGTCGAAGTAGGGGCTGTCAGGTCCGAGGCTGGAGTAGGCGCGCTCGACGGTGCCGAGGTACTGCCCCTGGATCAGCGTGTCGAGATCGAAGCCGTCGCGCAGTGCCTGCCGCACCCGGACGTCGTCGGCGGGCGCGATCCGGGTGTTGATGTTGAGGCTGAAGGCGGTGCCCGTGGTCGGACCGGTCAGGTACTGGAAGCCGTCGACGTCCTGGAACAGGGTGGTGTCGGTCACCTGCACGTTCTCGATGACGTCGACCTGACCGGCGCTCAGCGCGCCGCTGCGCACAGTCGCCTCCGGGAGGAAGCGGTAGGTCACCTCATCCAGGTAGGCCGGTCCGGTGTGCTGGGCGTAGCCGGGAGCCCAGTCGTAATCGTCGCGGCTGGTGAAGGAGATCTCCTGTCCGGCGGTCCAGTCGTCCACGGTGAACGGCCCGGTCCCGATGAGCTCATCGGACGGCTGGCACAGGTCGGTCTCCGACGCGAGCGAGGTGGGCGAGAGGACCGAGGCCCCGATGGAGGCGACCGAGTCGAGGAACGCCGCGTCCGGCTGCGACAGTGTCACCTCGAGCGTGTGCTCGTCCACCGCCTCCGAGGAGGCGTAGGCGACGAAGCCGGCACGGGCGTTGAGCGTGGAGTCCTCGGCGGCGATCGCGTCGTAGTTCGCCTTGACGATCTCAGCGGTCAGCGGCGTCCCGTCCGAGAACGTGACGCCCTCGTGCAGGGTGAAGGTGTAGGTCGTCTCGTCCTCGGAGATCTCCCAACCGGAGGCGAGCCAGGGCGTGAAACTACCGTCGGCAGCCTTGCCGACCAGCGACTCCGCGTAGTTGCGGATGATCGGGTAGGAGTTCTGCTGGCCGGACCGCTGCGGGTTGTAACAGACCGGTTCCACGCTGACCCCCCAGGTGAGCGATCCGCCGGCGACCGGTTCGGCGTTCTCGTCGGCGGGACCCGAGCCGTCGGCGCCACCGTCGCCACTGCCGCAGGCGGTCAGCAACAGCGCCCCGAGCAGGGACAGCGACGTGAGCGCGCGGCCGTGCCGTGCGCGGTGAGAGGAACGTGTGGACATCGGTGAGCTGCTTTCTGAAGGTGGGAAGGGAGGGAGGCCAGGGAAGACGGCTGGTCAGCCGACGGGCACCGGTGTGGAAGCGGACGCGGTCGCGCGATGGACGGAGGCAGGCAGGCCGTCGGCGACCCAGCGGGTCTCCTCGAGGTTGGGGAAGCCGGAGACGATGAACTCATCGATCCCGATGCGGTGCAGCTCGGCGATGCGCTGGGCCACGTCGTCGTAGGAGCCGACGAGCCCGAGCGCGGGGCCACCGGCCACGAGTCCGAAGCCACCCCAGATCCCCGGCGCGACCCAGAGCGTGTCGGGACGTCGCACATCGGCCTCCACGAGCAGCCGCTGGCCGCGCTGCTGGCCCTCGGACTGACGTGAGAGCAGACGCTCGCGGAACGCCGCCTGTGTGGCCTGGTCGAGTCCGTCGAGCAGCGCCAACGCATCTCGCTCGGCGTCCTCGTGGGTGTCGCGGACCAGGATCCAGCTCCTCACCCCGAAGCGGACGCTGCGGCCATGGGCCGCGGCGAGCGAGCGAATCCACTCGACCTTCTCCGCGAGTTGCTGCAACGGCTCGAGCCACGACAGGTAGACATCGACATGGCGTCCCGCCACATCGCCGGCATAGCTGGACGAGCCGCCGAACCAGACCTCTGGCCGCTCAGGCACGTCGGCGCCGCGGACCGTATCGAGGAACGCCTCGCGCACGTGGTAGTGCGCGCCCTCGTGCTCGACCTTCTCGCCGCGGAACAGCCGCCCGTAGATGTCGAGGAACTCGTCGGTGCGCGCGTACTGCTCGGCCTTGTCACCGAAGTCCCCGTGGCGCCATGCCTCGAGGCCGGGCTCACCGGTGACAACGTTGAGGGCGAGACGGCCGCCGGAGATCCGCTGCAGGCTCGCGGCGCGGTGTGCGGTGACCGCCGGCGTGGCTGTGCGCGGGTGCTGGGCCACGAGCAGCCCGAGGTCGCGCGTGAGCGGTGCCAATGCGGATGCGACCACCCACGGGTCCTCGCAGTACGAGCCTGTGGGTACGAGCACCGAGGAGAAGCCGGCGTCCTCGACGGCGAGTGCCACCTGAGTCAGGTAGGAGAGCGATGGTGCACGGAACGGAGTGCGCGGAGCCGCACCATCGACGGTATGCACGTTCGTGCCGCCGCGCAGCGTGTCGCGCGACTCCCCTGCCGTGGGCAGGTACCAATGCAGGCGTGGTGTGCGTTCGCTCACGAGGTACTCCGAAGACGCGGGGAAGGGGCGAGCTCGCCGCCATCCGACAGGCCCCCGTCGTGCGGTGCGAGAACGAGCCTGGCCCACGCTAGGCCCGGACGGTGCGACGCCCAACGTGCGATCCAGAAATCTCACTTAGTGGACCCATCACGTCCACTATCGCCGTCCGGGGGAGGGCATTTCGACCCCCGCGGCAGCCGCCGCTGAGGCATCCTTGACCTGGGCGGCGACTCGCGCCTCGAACGTTGCCGCACACCAGGAGTGAGGAGAACCGTGACGGAACACCACAGCCCGCCCAACACCGATCTCGACGCGCTCGCCCTCGAGCTCGACCGCACCCACGTGTTCCACTCGTGGTCGGCGCAGGCGTCGCTGAACCCGGTCTCGATCGCCGGCGGCGCCGGTTGCACCGTGTGGGACCACAGCGGCCGTCGGTATCTCGACTTCTCCAGCCAGCTCGTCAACGTCAACATCGGGTACGGGCACCCGGCGGTCGTCGCGGCGATCCAGGAGCAGGCGGCCACGCTCGCCACGATCGGTCCGGCGACGGCGAACCTGACCCGGGCAGAGGCGGCGAAGCGGATCGTGGCGCATGCGCCGTCGGGCATGGACAAGGTGTTCTTCACCAACGGCGGCGCGGACGCGATCGAGAACGCGATCCGGATGGCGCGGCTGCACACCGGACGCCGCAAGGT
>JASGDS010000214.1:0-4450 GCA_047607025.1 Microbacterium sp. | reverse complement strand
GACCGCGCCGTGCTGATCCTCGCCACGCCCCTGGTCTGGGTGTCGAAGGTGTTCCATCCGGTCATCTGGCTGCTGAACTGGCTCGCCAATGCGGTTCTGCGCCTGTTCCGCGTCGAGCCGAAGAGCGAGGCGAACAGCACGTTCACACTCGACGAGGTGGCGACGATCGTCGACCAGTCGCGTCGCGAGGGCGTGCTCGACGACTCGGCGGGCACCGTGGCCGCGGTCGTCGAGTTCACCGACAAGAAGGCGAAGGATGTCGCCGTGCCGCTCGCGAACATCGTCACGCTGCCGCAGGCGACGACGCCAGACGAGATCGAGCACGCCGTCGCCCAGCACGGCTACTCGCGTTACGTGATCGTGGATGACGAGGGCACTCCGACCGGCTACGTGCACCTGAAGGATGTGCTGCGCGCGGCGGAGTCAGGCGACCAGCGGGCGTCCTCGCCCATCCCGGCCAAGCGCATCCATCACATGGTGCAGGTGCTCGAGACGACCGATCTCGAAGACGCCCTCACCTCGATGCGCCGGGCGGGCCGTCACCTCGCGAGCGTGCGCGATGCCGCGGGGCACACCACCGCGGTGCTCTTCCTCGAAGATATCATCGAGGAGCTGGTCGGCGAGGTGCACGATGCCACCGACCGCGCTCGCCGACGGTGAGCCCCACGGGTGCCTCCCGCCAACGAGCTAGGTATCGGTGCGACGGTATTCGGTGCCATCAGCTCGACGCTCAAGCAGCGAGAAGTCGACCAGATAACGGCGCAACACTGCGACATCCTCGTGGAAGCGCTCCAGGCGCTCGTTCAACTCACGCTCCTGGAGCGTTTCAGCTGAGTCGACCACCTGATCGCGTACCCACCGCAGCAGCACCTCCCGCTCTCGCAGCGACGCGGGATAGGTCGCAATACGGCCGTCTTCGAGAAACCGGTCGACACCGGTACGGGCTTCAGCCGCACCCTGTGCAAGCAACTCGGTGAAAACGGCGGGCACCAGCGACAGTGAGCCGTCGGCCCGCACCTCGGCGATCCCCGACCCGAGAACAGCGTTCACGATGTGCTTCCGCCTCGACGGAGAGAACTCCAGCGAGTCCGGATGCACCACCTCGCCCGCGAGCAGCCGACCCGCAACCTTCCTGGTGTGCTCGTTCACGAAGAGCGCAATCACACCGCGCCACCGATTCGGCTCGGTCATGCCATCGTCTCCGCACGCCGAACACCAGGGGTGAGAGCCAAACCACCTATCGCAAGATACAGCGCGCCTGAGAGCGCGATAGCGGAAGGCAATCCAAAGTTCTGTCCAATGATCGTAATAATTGGAGCGCAGACCGCGACCACAAGCGAGTCCGCCATAGAGATAACTGAACCAGCAGTTGCTCGCACACTGTTTGGCACCCGCGCATGATAGACTCCGCCGATGACTATGAGCATCATGCCGTGCAACAATACATGAATTGCGAAAGCGGTCCACACCGCTGCCGGGTGCTGCACGAGTGCAAAGAAGATCGCAACTATGACGTTCAACACAGCAATTACCGGTAACGAACCCGCACGAAGGTGGAATCGTTCCAGGAGCAAGGGCCCAAGGAGATTCGCGATCTGCATTCCGAGAAAACCAGCGAAAATAAAGAGGATGGAAACCTGATTGAACTTCAGCTGCCACAAAACAGCCGGTGCCACTGCGGCCGCGTTCGCGAGAACCATGACAACGGCGCGCGTAGATCGCAAAGACACGACAACCTCACGGCCGAACTGACGCCACGGCATCCGCTCGATATGAGCGCGAGTATCTGGGAACGTCGCCACCACAATTCCGGCCAAAACAAAAAACATCGCGGCGCCGAGCCAGATCCACTGGGGTCGGAATACGAAAAGCGCAAGACCGGCACCCCCTCCAACCACGGCAGCTCCCGCCGAAACGTAGGAAATTCGGGCGAAAGCCGTCGTCGCCTTGTTCGCGTCGAGGTGCTCAATCTCGTTCACGACAAGCGCAGTCGACGTTCCACTCATTGCGGCAACCGCAATCCCCGCGAGAATCTCTGCGGCTATCAACGTCCCCGACGAAAGATTTAGGAAGAATAGCAGGAAAGCCATGATCCGCACCGCATTGCCGATCTGGAGCGCCCCTTTATTCGAGTACCGGTCAAACACCACGGCAAAGGGTAGCTCCGCCGCGGACACTGCAAAATTAAAGGCCGCTGTGAGTACTCCAATAAACGCCAAAGAATATCCGACGGTCTCAAAATAGACTACGTCAACCGCTCCAAAGCACGCTACACCCGCCGCAGACAGAGCGATAAAGGTATACGGTTTTCCAAGAGCTTCAATTGCCCTTTTCATTTAACCCACCTACATAAATAAGGAGCCAGAATACTGAATATCATGACGCCTGATGGTTCTGAGGTTCATCTCGCTTGCGAACGTTTCCAACCGTACCCCGCTACGGAAATATGTGCTGTCCGAGACGGACACACCGGTCATCGCACACTTGACTACAGCCCTCTCTGAATCGTCAAGTATGACGACCCTGAACACACGCATTAGCTGGGCGCGTGCGCTCTCCAAAATATGCGTAGCCAACGAACCCTGGACTTCAAGCGGCACCCACGAGGGGTCGTCGTGCGCGGGAAGATCGAATAAATTATGGAACACGTCGAACGCACGCCCCGTATACCATAGCCCGCGCATATCCGACGAGACATCCTCTACTCCGACACCTGTATTCAGCGAATACAGCATCTGAATGCATTCTACAAAAGCTCGACGTATCGCGTCCGTCGCATTTCCACTCGCCCCTGTTCCGCGAGCAGAACGTGCGTGAAATGTGCTTCCCGCGTGCACAGTCACGCTCGCGACCGCAACACTGAATGGATTCGGCAAGAGATGTACATAGAATTGACCGTCAATTTGCGCCATCATTGCGGCCACGTCCGCAGGGAGATCTGGAAACGCTACCTTGCTGGCAGGATGACCAGTACGCGCATAAAACCAAAAAGCGTCCCACTCAACAAGCTCCAGCAGAGCCTGTTCTGTAGCATCGACTACGCTTCCTCCCGCGGAGGCGCCATTTGTGCTTCCAAAACTGATCGCGTGCGCTGTTGCTGCGGGAAGGTATGGACAGAACACCAGGTTTGACGGGAAGTCAACTTCCGAACCACTTGTGAGCTCCTCCGCTGGTAGCCACTCAAGCAAAATTCCTGGGTCGTAGGTGTCAATGCTCGGGTCTTCGTCTCGTGCAGGAAACCCGAACTCCCGCGTCACATCAATAGCGTTCGGCAGCATGTTAAAACTTCCCACAACGCCTGATATCCGTCGCGATGCGGCAAGCATCCAGCGCTCAAACGCTTCGCCCAAGAAGCTCGCGAGCGCCTGGCTGAGACTGAGGCCCTTCCCACCCGAGACTTCGCAGTCTTCCGGTTGCGTGGATGTCCGGATAGGAGCGTTAACAAGGGAGACTTCAGCTGCATCCTCTACAGCAACCGGATTCCCAACGATGGAAGCGAAGCCAATGGCCCATCTGTTTGCTCGCACGAAGTTCTCTGCTGAAGTCCGTCTCGCGCCTGCGGTTGGATCTCTGTCAACGTCTCCTCCCTCTGGCACGACGGTCGAACGCAGCGATGGCATGACGACAGGCACTTCCGCGCAATCTGGGCAACTCGCAACCGGACATACAACCGACCAGTTTTGTGGTGCATATCGGTTGGTAAACGCCATTGATAAGTCATGACATCGATCGAATATTGCAATTAGAGCACACGCATCTTCTTCTTGGATCAGTTCGTCCAACAATCCATCGTAGAAGTGCGCAACGAAACGTCCAAGTGACTCAATGCACGTCCGACATCCGTCTCTCTCGTCGGATCGTAACAACACCCATGTATCAGGGAAGTCTGGTATCGATGTAATTGAGCGCCCATTGCGCACCGCCGAGAGCAAATGGTTAGCGTCTCGAGCCGCGTCATCGGCGCAGACTTGATCTACGGGATCAATGTGCAACTCCGCACAGATCTCACGATAACTTCTATAGACAATCGGCTTCACGTGAGCGTTCTCCAGAGTTTTGCATGAGAATGGGCGTATGATGGTGTCGAACCATCATACGCCCATTAAATCAGCTTCCGCTCGGGCGCGGGCCGTAGCTCTGCTTGGCCTGCGAAGCTGCGTACTTCGCGTTCGGCTTGGGGCAAAGCAGCTTTGACTTGATCATTTTCTCTCCCTTTTTGACGTCCCCCGAATGGAGACCCCGTCGAGGTGAACACTACGTGCACTGCATCCACAAATCATCCGGGACGCCCGTTGTCACATTGCGCAGCTCGGCCCTCGGAGAGGCAGATGACATGCCGGTGGGATGGTGCAGGTGCTGGAGACGACCGATCTCGAGGACGCGCTCACGTCGATGCGCCGGGCGGCCCATCACCTCGACGACGAGCACCCGGTGGTGGGACTCGGCGGTG
>JASGDS010000213.1:0-3153 GCA_047607025.1 Microbacterium sp. | reverse complement strand
GTACCGCTGCGCCAGCTGCATCGAGACGGGGTGCGTCATGTAGGTGGCGCGCTCCGCCTTCGACAGGATGGCGAAGTCGTAATCGACGTAGTCCTGGAACGCGACGTCGCGGCGGGCGGCCGACCACAGCATGTCGGCGACGACGGCGGGCGTCGCCTTGCCGTGATCGCGGTGCACGTCCTTCGCGCGTTCGATGACCGAGGCGATGTCGATGCGGCGGGCGCGTTCGGCGAGGTAGCGGAACTTCGGGCCGAGGCTCAGGCCGGATGGCATATGCGGTGGTCCTCCAGGTAGGTCGATGGAATGCCTGGCTAGTCTAGATTGAATGAGCTCACAGGCCCCTCAGGCGCACAGGCCGCGCCCCACATCTCCCGAGGTCGAGCTCGACGAGACCGGGCTGCTCGCACGGTCGCTGCGCTCTGTCGTGCTGTCGACGAAACCGCTCAAGGCGGGCGAGGGCGTCTCTTACGGCTACCGTCACCGCGCATCGCGTGACACGACGGTGGCGCTCGTCGCCTGCGGCTACGCGCAGGGAGTCGTGCGCTGCCTCGGCGGCGTGGCGCACGTCGACATCAACGGGGTGCGCCGGCCGATCATCGGGCGAGTCGCGATGGATGTCTGCGTCGTGGATGTCGACCCCGCCCTGGGCGAGGTCGCTGCGGGCGACCCCGTGATCTTCTTCGGCGACGGCGCGGTGGCAGAAGAGCTGCAGGTGTGGAGCGACGCGTCGGGACTCACACTCGCCGAGCTCGCCTCACGCGCGGCCGGTGGGCGGGGCGTTCCGCTGCGCGTCGACGAAGTCCAGCTGCGCACGAACATCCGCGCCGTGAAGCAGCATCTGCAGCCCGCCGACCTCATGGTCGTCGTCAAGGACAATGCCTACGGCCACGGGGTCGAACGGATGGCCGCAGCGGCGCTCGACGAGGACGTCGCCTGGATCGGCGCCTTCGACGTTGCGACGGGGGTGCGCGTGCGGGCAGTCGCGCCCGAGGCGCGCGTCTTCTCCTGGCTCACGGTCGGCGGGGACGAGATCGACGAGGCGCTGGACGCCCGCCTCGACCTGGGTGTGGGAGACGCGGACTACCTCGAACGAGTGGCCGCGCGCGCCACAGCCTCGCACCGCAGCGCGCGCGTGCACCTCAAGATCGACACCGGACTGCACCGCAACGGGGTGCGTCCCGAGGCGTGGGGTGCATTCGTGGAACGCGCCGCCGCGCTGGAACGGGAGGGCGCGCTTCACGTCGTCGGCATCTGGAGCCACATCGCCGAGGCGAGCGATGAGGAGGACGACCTCTCGCGCGCCGAGTTCGATCGCGCGGTCGCCGCCGCGCGTGCCGCCGGGCTCGATCCCGAGGTTCGTCATCTCGCGGCGAGCGCGGCGGGATGGCACCGGCCCGAGTTCCGCTACGATCTCGTGAGGGTCGGCGCCTTCTGCTACGGCATCCGTTCGGCCGACGGCCCGGAGATCCCGGGCACCCTGCCCGCAGCATCCGTCTGCGCCACTGTCGCCGCCGTCCACGACGACACGGTCGAGGTCGGCATCGGGTCGCTCGACGGGCTGTTCTCCACCCTCGGCGGCCGCGTCAGCGCAGGAACGCCCGCCGGGGCGAGGGCGCTGCGCGCGGTCGGCGAGACGGTGTCGATCATCGACGGATGGCCGGGCGCCGCGATCGGCGACGAGGTCTTCGTCTTCGGCCCGGGGGATACCGGCGAGTCATCGGCGACGACCCTCGCCGAAACGATCGACACCGTGGGGGAAGAAGTCGTGCTGCGCCTTGCGCGCTGAGCCTCAGGCCTCGTGCAGGCGGGAGGTCTCGTCGTGCCAGCTGGTGGCGACGGCGCGCAGCTTGTCCTCGAACTTGCGGCCGTGGTGCGCGCAGTACAGCAGCTGGCTGCCGTTGACCTCGGCGGCGATGTAGGCCTGTGCTCCGCACGCGTCACAGCGGTCAGCCGCCGTGAGGTGGTAGGAGACAGGTGCTTCTGTTGTCGTAGTTGCGGTCATGGTGCTGCCTCCCTGTTCGTTCCACCCATTGCGTCATCCGCCTGAAGTGGTTCTATGTAACCATGCCTCGCAGGTTTTCGGGGCCGTCTGACGGCCTGTTTCGCTAGACGCGTACGCGAGTCGTCGCCGGCCATCCGATCAGGGAGTGTCTGCCGCGCCATCCGCACCGTCGAAGATAGGCTCGAAGACTGTGACTGAGGAGTATTCCGCGCATCACCTCCAGGTGCTGGAGGGGTTGGAGGCCGTGCGCAAGCGGCCGGGCATGTACATCGGGTCGAACGGTTCGCCCGGCCTCATGCACTGCCTGTGGGAGATCATCGACAACGCCGTGGACGAGGCGGTGGCGGGCAATGGCACGCGCATCGATGTCGTGCTGCACGCGGATGGCAGTGTCGAGGTGCGCGACCGCGCCCGCGGCATGCCGATCGACATCGAGCCGCGCACCGGGCTGACGGGCGTCGAGGTCATCTTCACGAAGCTGCACGCGGGTGGCAAGTTCGGCGGCGGCGCGTATGCCGCTTCGGGCGGACTGCACGGCGTGGGCGCTTCGGTCGTGAACGCTCTCTCGGAGCGTCTCGACGTGGAGGTCGATCGCCAGGGCAAGACCTGGGCGATGTCGTTCCACCGCGGCGAGCCAGGACTGTTCGCCGACAAGGGCGAGCCGCGGCCTGATGCCGCGTTCACACCGTTCGAGAAGAAGAGCGAGCTGCGGGTGATCGGCAAGACCGCCAAGGGCGTCACGGGTTCTCGTGTGCGCTACTGGGCCGACAGGCAGATCTTCACGAAGGATGCCGCGTTCCAGTTCGACGACCTCGTCGCGCGCGCCAGGCAGACAGCGTTCCTCGTGCCTGGGCTCGAGCTCGTCATCCAGGACAACAGGGGAGAGACGCCCACCGAGGCCTCCTACAAGTACGACGGCGGCATCAGCGAGTTCGTCGACTTCCTCGCCACCGACGCGCCCATCACCGACGACTGGCGGCTGCAGGGAACGGGCACGTTCACCGAGACGGTGCCGATGCTGCAGCCGGATGGCTCGATGCAGGCCACCGAGGTGCAGCGCGAGTGTGCGGTCGATCTGGCCGTGCGCTGGGGGATGGGATACGAGACGACCATCCGCTCGTTCGTCAACATCATCGCGACGCCCAAGGGCG
>JASGDS010000212.1:0-3318 GCA_047607025.1 Microbacterium sp. | reverse complement strand
TGCTCGACAGCCTGCAGAAGGCCGATGCCGAGATCGATCAGGCCATCGCCGGCGGCGTCGGCCAGGTGCAGCAGACGCAGCGTGCAGGCCAGATGCTCGACCAGACCATCCTGCAGGCACAGGCGCAGGTGAATGCCGCCGAGCAGTTCCTCTCCTCACGCCGCGGCGCGGTCGGCGCGGATGCCCGCACCAGGCTCGCGCAGGCCGGGGCCGACCTGTCGAGGGCGCAGTCGCTGCGCGAGAGCGACCCGGCACAGGCGCTCAGCCTCGCACAGAATGCGCTGAACCTCGCCAGCGAGGCTCAGTCGCTCGCGCAGAACGACGTCGGCGCATTCTCGTCGAACACGTCGTCATCGGGCTCGGGCGGCGACTTCCTCTCGGGTTTGCTCGGAGGCATCATCGGCAGCTCGCTCGGCGGCAGCAGCCGCCGCAGCTCCGGCTGGGGAGGCGGCGGCTTCTTCGGCGGCGGAGGCGGCGGAGGCGGCGGCATCTTCGGCGGATCGAGCTCCAGCCACGGCGGCTTCGGCGGCGGCCGATCGAGCAGCCATCGCTCCAGCGGGGGTTTCGGCGGCGGGCGCAGCTCCGGCGGCGGGCGTTCGGGCGGCTCGCGTCGAGGAGGCCGCTTCTGACCCGCCATCCCACTTTCACTCACCACACCTTCACACCCCAACGAAAGGGAACCACCCATGGTTAAGCAGTCGATCTTCGGGCGCATCTCGACCCTCATCAGGGCGAACGTCAACGCGCTCATCGACCAGGCAGAAGATCCGAACAAGATGATCGATCAGTTGGTGCGCGACTACACCAACAGCATCGCGGATGCCGAGTCGGCGATCGCGGAGACGATCGGCAACCTGCGCCTTCTCGAGCGCGACGTCGCCGAAGACAAGCAGACCGCCGCGGAGTGGGGCAACAAGGCCCTCGCCGCCAGCAACAAGGCCGACGAGCTTCGCGCGGCGGGCAACACCGCCGACGCGGACAAGTTCGACAACCTCGCCAAGGTCGCCCTGCAACGTCAGCTGTCGAGCGAGAACGAGGTCAAGGCCGCCGAGCCGCAGGTTGCTTCGCAGAACGAGGTCGTCGACAAGCTCAAGGACGGCCTCAACGGCATGAAGCAGAAGCTCGAGCAGCTGAAGGCGAAGCGCGCCGAGCTCGCCGCTCGCTCCAAGACGGCCGAGGCGCAGATCAAGGTGCACGACGCCGTCAAGTCGATCGACGTCTTGGACCCGACGAGCGAGCTCGGCCGCTTCGAGGACAAGGTGCGCCGCCAGGAGGCGCTCGCCGCCGGCAAGCAGGAGATCGCCGCCTCGTCGCTCGACGCGCAGTTCGAGTCGCTCGAGGACGTCGGCGAGCTGACCGAGGTCGAGGCGCGCCTTGCCGCGCTGAAGTCTGGCGCCGCGCCGCAGCAGATCGAGCAGTGACCCTCAGCGCGCAGCGGTCGCTGTGACGAACGGTGGATGATCCGGCTCGGCTGGACCGCCATCCGTCGCAGCGACCGCTATGCGTTTCGCAACACCGAGAGGCAGGATGGGCCTATGGCACGCTTCATCGTGGCGCCCGAATGGCAGGGCTCGAAGTCTTCTCGTGCCATGGCGCACATCACGGGTGCCGAGGCGATCGCGGGCGACCTGCCGGCCTCCGCGTGCACCGAGGTCGATGTGCCGATGGAGGCGGGTGATGCACTCGGCTCCCCCGTGCTGCGCCTCTCCGCGCTGCTGCAGGTGCGTCGCGGCATCCTGACCGCGCTCGCCGCCGGCGACGGCCCGGCGATCGTCATCGGCGGCGACTGCGGCGTCACGGTTCCCGCGATCGAGCACGTTGCGGGGCCCGACCTCGCCGTCGTCTGGCTCGACGCCCACCCCGACCTGCGCGACGAGTCGCAGGGGTCGTTCGGCGGGATGGCCCTGCGCGCCGTCATCAACGACGGCTACGACTTCAGCGGTGAGGCGTCGGCCCTTTCGCTGCCGCTGCATCGGGCGATCGCGCCCGGCCGCATCGTGCTGGCGGGCACCCGGTCGATGGACGACGAGGAGAGCGCCTACCTCGGCGCGGGCGTGCACTCGGTCGTGATGGTCGATGCGGCGAGCTTCTCGCCCGAGTCGCTGGTGCACGCGGTGAAGGGAACGGGCGCGTCGCGCGTCTACATCCACATCGACCTCGACGTGATCGACCCGGCATCGATGAATGCGGTGCCAGACGCCGTGCCCTTCGGCCTCGACCCGGCCGAGGTGGTCGCGGCCATCCGCGCGGTGCGCGACGTGCTGCCGCTCGCCGGGGCGACGATCGCCGGATTCGCCCCTGCGACACCCGCCGAGGCGCTCGACGATCTGCCGACCATCCTGCGCCTGATCGGCGCGCTCGCCCGATGAGCGGCGTGCGCATCCGCGTCACCCCCGCACCCACGCCTGCGGCCTGGCGCGCGATCGGGGCGCTCAAGGTCGAGCGCGGCCGAGCCCTCGATGCGCGCATCCCGTCGGTGCTGCTCGACGTGCCTTTCGGGCTCATCGGGCACCACATCGCCACCGCGTTCGGATGGCTGTGGGGCACGCTGTGGAGCCGAGACGAGGTCGAGCGCAGCCACGGGCTCTGGGTGTTCCGCGGCATGCCGAAATGGACATTCGGCCGAGGTGGCGTCTGCGTCGGGTCGTGCTTCCTCACCGGCGACGCCGCGCCATCCGACGCCGTGCTCACGCACGAGGCGGTGCATGCCGAGCAGTGGCGTCACTACGGCCTGCTCATGCCCGTGCTCTACCTGCTCGCCGGGCGCGACCCGCTGCTGAATCGCTTCGAGATCGAGGCCGGGCTCGAGGATGGCGGCTACGTGCGCCGGTGAGGCGCTCAGCGAATGAGCGAGGCGAACGCGTCAGGCACGTGGATGGCGTCCGCCTCGGTGCCGATCCTCCCGGTGAGGTGATCGACGATGTCGGCCGTGCCGAGGAAGCCGCCGAGCAGCGTGACACGCGTGGCGTCGTCGCAGTCGCACATCATCTCGTCGGCCCAGGCGTTCACGGCCCGCGCGAGCGCCTGACCCGGCGCGCACCCACGGCCGGTGCCCGGCGCGCCGGTACGACACGACCGGTCGAGCCAGGTGACGACCATACGAGCGGGAGCGTCGATGCGCCCGATCCACGACTCGTCCGGCACCTCGATGAAGATGCGCCCCGTCGAGCAGATCGGAAGCGTCGAGATCATCAGGTCGAGGTCGACCAGCGATGTCTCATCCGCGGTGATCAGGTGCTGCACGCGGGCGTGGCGGGAGGAGCGGCACGACTTCGCGTCGTGCCTCGTCTCTTCATTGCGCGAGGCCGCCTGGTGCAT
>JASGDS010000211.1:0-6370 GCA_047607025.1 Microbacterium sp. | reverse complement strand
CGTCACCGCGATCACCGCGTTCATCGTCGGCTGGAACGACCGCTGCCACCCCTTCACATGGTCCAAAACCGCCGACGAGATCCTTCCCCACGCCACCCGTCAACGAGATTCAGACGCACGACACTAGGCGAGGGGGCGGGCGCCGGCGTAGGCGCCGAGCGACTCGCGCTCGGCGGGTGGCGGGGCGTCGAAGGTGTGCGCGAGACCGAGGTCTTCGGCGGGCGCCCAGTCGACCTCGCCCGTCGTGATGAACTGCACGGCCGCCCCGTGCAGGGCGGCGGCAAGACGCCTGGATGGCGCACCCCCCGCCGCGCGCTCGACGCCATCGGCATCGAGCACATCCCAGAAGAACGGCACCTCGAGGCAGTGGAAGGAGGACCGCTTGACGGGCGACACCCACGCGAAGCGGTAGATCCAGGTGCGCTCACCCGCGCCCGCGTGCGCCCTGGCGCGCGCGGCGCGCACCACCTGCCGACGGATGAGCGCGTCGGAGACGAGACGGCCGATGAGCTCCGCCCGGCCGAGCCCGGCATTCGCGGCGAGGTAGGCGCGGCGGCGTGCGGTCGGCAGACCGAGCATCCTCAGCACGACGGTCGACGGCACGCGCTGCAACCAGGTGCGGTAGGGGGCGACGATGTCGCTGAATTCGTCGTCGTTCGCGCCGATCACAAGCGGCTTGTCGCTCCCGCCGCCCGCGGCAAGGAGGCGCAGTGTCGTGTCGGGAATGAGGTCGCCATCCGCGTGCGGCCCGACCGCGAGCCCTCTCGTCAGTGAGTCGCGCATGCCGGCGAGCGTCTGACGCGGCGCGATGAGGTCGCGCGCTGCACGCCGCACCTGACCCTCGGTGAGGGTCGACCATCCCGCCACCGTCGGTGAGACATCGCCGTTCGCCGCGGCGGCCCGCCCCAGCTTCTCGGCATCCTCCTGCGTGATCGGCGCGACCGCGGGCGATGCCGACCAGGCCGCGTGGAACAGGTCAGCAGCGGCGGGGATGCCCAGCAGCACGAGTGCGGCGCTGCCTCCTGCTGACTGCCCGGCGATCGTCACACGATCGGGATCGCCGCCGAAAGCGCGGATGTTGTCTCTGACCCATTCCAGCGCGGCGATCCAGTCGCGCACGCCGCGATTGCTCGGCGCATCCTCGATCCAGCCGAACCCGTCGAAGCCCAGCCGGTACGAGACGACGACCGTGACGACGCCATCCCGCGCGAACGAACGACCGTCGTACCACGGCCCCGCGATCGACCCCGAGCTATATGCCCCGCCGTGAATATAGAACATCACCGGCAGTCCAGCGTCGCTGGTTGCTGCGGCCTGTCCTGAGCTTGTCGAAGGGCCTGTCGAAGCAGGTGCCGGTGTGAACACGTTGACGTTCAGTGTGGATGGCCCCGGCACGCTCGGTTCGGGAATGATCGTGCCGCCGGAATCGCCACGCAACGGGGTCGCACCCTGCGTCGTCGCGTCGCGCACGCCATCCCATGCCTCGTGCGGAACAGGTTCTTGGAATCGGAGCGCGCCGACGGGAGGTGCGGCGTAGGGGATGCCGAGGAACGTCGCGCATTCGCCCCGCCAGAGTCCTCGCACCGACCCCTTCGTGGTCTGTACGACCGGCGCATCGACCGCAGCTTCGGCGCTCACCGCAGCTGTCGCCAGTTCGTGCGGGCCACATCGAGCACTTCGTCGCCGCGCCCGCTCATCAGGGTGCGCAGCGCATCGGTGAAGCCGTTGAGCGAGTCGCCTGGTCGCCCGTAGACCCGGTCGACGCCGTTCGCTTTCAGGGTGGGGACGAGGTTCTCCGCAACGGTGGTCATGGCATCGACGTTACGCCGTTCTCGCACCCCAGGCGCTACTTGGCGACGAGCGTCGTCTCGAAGCTGTAGCGGTCGGGCCGATAGCAGTGATGACCGAACTCCACGGCGCGCCCCGAGTTGTCGTAGGCGGTGCGCTCCGCGGTGAGAACGGGGCTGCCCTTGTCGACATCCAGCAGGTCGGCCTCATCGCCTGTCGTGCGTCTCGCGCCGATGCGCTGCTTCGCGATCCGGATGGTCACGCCGCGCGCGCGCAGCACCTGATACAGACCCTGCGTCTCGAGCTGTGCCGTGGTGAAGTCGCCCGTCGTCGCGGGCAGTGAGTTCTCGAGCACCGCGACGGGAACGCCGTCGGCCGTGCGCAGCCGACGCAGATAGAGCACTTCATCGCCGGGCTTCACGCTGAGCGCGGCGGCGGCCTCGTCGCTCGCCGGACGTCGCTCCTGCAGCAGCAGCTTCGTGCCCGGCTCGTGGTGGGTGCCCTTCAGATCTTCGAACAGGCTCGTCAGCTCGACGGGGCGGGTGACCTGGCCCTGCACGACCTGCGTGCCGACCCCGCGCCTGCGCACGAGCAGCCCCTTGTCGACGACCTCCTGGATGGCCCGACGCACCGTCGGGCGGGACACTCCGAGGCTCTCCGCGATCGAGATCTCGTTCTCCAGCCGTGCACCCGCCGCGATCCTGCCATCCCTGATCGCTGCCTCGAGCCTGCTGGAGACCTGGAAGTAGAGCGGAATGGGCCCGCTGCGGTCGAGGTCGGCGAACACTTCGTCCGGCCAGACGACATCCTCACCGGCCATTGCGTCTCCTCCCACGATCGGGTCCACTGTTCACAGGTTTATGTCATGACAATACACACCCTTGCCCGCCTGGCGTGTGAAGACCTCCGATTTTCCGTGATCGAAACGCGCCAATGTGATATTGTTAGGACAAATTGATCGTGCGTGTGGAAAGGTACAAAGAGGTATGGGCGCAGGCGCGAAACCGTTCGACGCGATCGTCTTCGGCAGGCTCGGCGTGGACATCTATCCGCTGCAGACGGGCGTCGGGCTCGAAGACGTGTCGACCTTCGGGAAGTTCCTCGGCGGCAGCGCCGCCAACGTCGCGGTGGCGACCGCGCGCTGGGGGCATCGCGCCGCCCTGATCTCCGCCGTCGGAGACGACCCGTTCGGTCAGTATCTGCGGGCAGAGCTCGCGCGCCTCGGCGTCGCGACCGACTTCATCGGCACCGACCGCACCCACAAGACGCCGATCACGTTCTGCGAGATCTTCCCGCCAGACGACTTCCCGCTCTATTTCTATCGCCAGCCCAAGGCACCCGACCTCAATCTCGCAGCCGGCGACCTCGACCTCGACGCCGTGCGGGCGGCGCGCCTGTACTGGTTCACCCTCACCGGGCTCAGCGAGCAGCCGAGCCGCGATGCACACCATGCTGCCCTCGAAGCGCGCGGCGCGGCGGATTCCACCGTCTTCGACCTCGACTACCGCCCCATGTTCTGGGCGAGCCCGGCCGAGGCCACCGCGCAGATCGCCGACGCGATCGGCCACGCCACGGTCGCCGTCGGCAACCGCGAGGAGTGCGAGGTCGCTGTCGGCGAGACCGACCCCGATCGGGCCGCAGACGCCCTGCTCGAGCGCGGCGTGCAGCTCGCCATCGTCAAGCAGGGCCCGAAGGGCGTGCTCGCCAAGACGCGCGACGAACGCGTCGAGGTGCCTCCCGTTCCCGTCGAGGTCGTCAATGGGCTCGGTGCGGGCGATGCCTTCGGCGGCGCGCTCGTGAACGGGCTGCTCGCCGGATGGCCGCTCGAACGCACCCTGCGGGCGGCGAACGCGGCGGGGTCGATCGTCGCCGGACGCCTCGAGTGCTCGACGGCGATGCCGACGCCCGACGAGGTCGAGGCGCTCATGAGCGGCGGAGAGGCGGCACGATGACCGTGACGGCAGAGGACTTCCAGCGGCTGCGCGACACCCGTGCGCACTATCCCGAACGCATTGCCGAGGCCCTGGCTGCTCGGCGGCGCCGGTCGGTGCTCGTCGAAGACGGCAGACTCTTCATCGTGGCGGCCGACCATCCGGCTCGCGGCGCACTCGCCGTCGGGTCAGACGGGATGGCCATGGCCGATCGCTACGACCTGCTCGAGCGACTCGCCGCCGCCCTCTCGCGCCCCGGCGTCGACGGGGTGCTCGCGACGCCCGACATCATCGACGACCTCGCCCTGCTCGGCCTGCTCGACGACAAGATCGTCGTCGGCTCGATGAACAGGGGAGGGCTGAGCGGCGCGAGCTTCGAGATCGACGACCGCTTCACCTCCTACGACGTCGAGACGATGGTGGCCGCGGGCATCGACTTCGCGAAGACACTGATGCGCGTGAACCTCGCCGACCCGGCGACGGCGCTGACGCTGAAGGCCACCGCGCGTGTGGTCCGGCAAGCCGCCGCCGCGCACCTTCCGATCATGCTCGAGCCGTTCCTCAGCGAGTGGCGGGATGGCCGTGTCGTCAACGTGCTCACGGCGGAGGCCATGATCACCGCGATCTCCATCGCACAGGGGCTCGGCTCGTCCAGTGCGTACACCTGGATGAAACTGCCCGTCGTGCCCGACATGGAGCGCGTCATGGCCGCGACGACCCTGCCGACCCTGCTGCTCGGCGGCGACTCGGGCGCCGACCCCGATGAGACGTTCGCCGCGTGGCAGGATGCCCTCGCGCTGCCCGGTGTGCGCGGGCTCACGGCCGGTCGCGCCCTGCTCTATCCGCCCGACGGCGATGTCGTCGCCGCGGTCGACGCGGCGGCCGCCCTCGTTCACGTGGAGGCAGGATCATGAGCTGGTTCCATCCGCGCGGCACCCTCGCAGGCGGCGAGTGGGAGAGCGTCGTCGACGAGCGGATCGATGGATGGCACCACACGGGGCTGCGCGTCGCCGAGCTGACGGGCGGTGAAGCGCGACTGGACGGCACCGGCGCAGAGCGCCTCATCGTGCCGCTGTCCGGGTCGTTCCAGGTGTCGCACACCGATGGCGAGGGCGCACACGAGACGAACCTCCGCGGACGCGAGAGCGTCTTCGCCGGACCCACCGATGTGCTCTACCTCTCCTGCGACTCCTCCGCGGTGATCAGGGGAACCGGCCGCGTCGCGGTCGCCTCCTCGCCGACCAACGAGCACCATCCGAGCACGCTCATCCCGGCCGAGGACACCCCCGTCGAGCTGCGGGGCGCCGGACAGTCGAGCCGTCAGGTGCACAACTTCGGCACGCCTGCCGCCCTCACCGCCGCCCGGTTCATCGTGTGCGAGGTGATCACGCCGGCGGGCAATTGGTCGAGCTATCCGCCGCACAAGCACGACGAAGCCGTGCCAGGGCACGAGACGCGGCTCGAGGAGATCTACTACTTCGAGGCCGCCACCGAGCGCGGGCGCACCGCTACGGGCGATCCGTTCGGGCTTTTCAGCACCTCCGACTCGCCCGCCGGCGAGATCGACATCAACGCCCGGGTACGCACGGGCGATATCGCGCTCGTTCCTTACGGGTATCACGGGCCGGCCGTCGCCGCTCCCGGCTACGACCTCTACTATCTGAACGTCATGGCGGGCCCCGACCCCGAACGGGAATGGCTCATCACCGACGACCCCGCCCATGCCTGGGTGCGCGACACCTGGCCATTCCAGCCGTTCGACCCCCGCCTGCCGTACGCGTCAGAAAGGCCAGAGCAATGACCACCCGCCTCATGACCGTCGGCCAGGCGCTCATCGAGTTCCTCGCGCATCAGTACACGGTGGATGGCGAGATCACGGAGCGCACCATCCCCGCCGTGTTCGGCATCTTCGGTCATGGCAATGTCGCCGGTCTCGGGCAGGCCATCGCGCAGGCGAACGCCGCCGCGCCCGACCTCATGCCGTACCACCAGGCGCGCAACGAGCAGGCGATGGTGCATCAGGGCGTCGGGTTCGCCCGCATGCACCGGCGTCGCGCCACCTTCGCCGCGACCGCTTCGGTCGGGCCGGGCGCCACGAACATGATCACCGGTGCGGCGCTGGCGACGGCGAACAGGATGCCCGTGCTGCTGCTGCCATCCGACACCTTTGCCACGCGCGTGTCCGACCCCGTGCTGCAGCAGATCGAGCAGCCGTGGGACACGTCGCTGACCGTCAACGACGCGTTCCGCCCCGTCTCGCGGTTCTTCGACCGGGTGCAGCGGCCCGAGCAGCTGTTCTCGATCGCGCTCGCCGCGATGCGCGTGCTCACCGACCCCGTCGAGACGGGGGCCGTGACGATCTGCCTGCCGGAGGACGTGCAGGCCGAAGCGCTCGATGTGCCGGCGGAGTTCCTCGCCGACCGGCACTGGCGCATTCGCCGCCCGCTGCCCGAGCCCGACGCCCTCGCCGACGCGGTCGCGGCCATCCGTGCGGCCCAGCGCCCGCTCATCGTCGCCGGCGGCGGCGTGCTGTACTCCGGCGCCGAGCAGCAGCTGCGGGCCTTCGCCGAGCGCACGGGCATTCCTGTCAGCGCGACGCAGGCGGGCGTCGGCGTGCTCGACTGGGATCTGCCGCAGAAGCTCGGCGGGGT
>JASGDS010000210.1:0-3235 GCA_047607025.1 Microbacterium sp. | reverse complement strand
CTCACGGCGGTAACGCGGGTTCGAATCCCGCTGGGGTCACCGGAATGAAAACCCCCGCTCAGGCGGGGGTTTTCGCATTCCTGCCGCGCGGCGCCGTGGAGGCTCTACGCCGCCTTTGGCAACAGATTGGCAACATCCGACTTCATCGCCGCCATGTCGAGCGCCGTGGCAACGCCATCGAGGTCGTCATCGAACAGTCGGCGTACACGTCGAGGGTCACCGCAGCGGAGGCGTGGCCGAGCATCCGCTGGACGGCCTTGACGATCGCTTGAGCGAGCGCGGCGACCTCGTTGTGAGACAGGTAACGCTTGCGCGTCTTCGTCGGCTTCGGGAGCTTCAGCCGTTGTGCGGGATTCGAGGGCAGCCGCCCATCCTCGACCGCGAATCGCAGCGCGCCAGAGAGCACGTTGACGATCTTCCGCACCGTGGCGGGAGCACCGGGCAGCGCCGAGGCCCACTCCTGCACCCGCAGGCGGGTGAGGTTGCCAATCGAGATCGAGCCGAGTTCGGGCACGATGTGTTTCTCGATGATGTTCTCGACACGGCTTCGAGTCGTCGCGCGCAGATCGCCCCGAGCATTGAGCCACGTGTCCAACCAGTCAGCCACGGTCACTCGGGCGAGAGAGGGGTCGAGGTACCGACCCTGAGCGATGTCCACCTCGGTGGTCGCCAGGAACAGCTCGGCCGCCATCTTGGTTCTGAACCCGCGCTTCTGCGTCTGCTTCCGATCCGGCCGCCGGTACAGGGCACGATAGCGGCGGCCCTTGGCCGTCTCGTAAGGCTCGATGCTGCCCATCTTCGCCCTGCCTACTGCCTCAGCCCGGCGAGGCGTTCGACATCGACGCGACGATAGACACGCTTGCGCCGGGTGAGCCGAATCGGCTCCACCGGGGCGCGACCTTCCAGGGCCAGCGTGCGCAGCGTCGTCCGGTGGATGCCCAGCAACCGCGCCGTCTCTTCCTCGGAGTAGAACAAGGGCAGCTGAGCGACCGCGGTGTCTGCGCCCGTGTCACTCATGCTGGCCTCCGTACATCACGTTTACGCGAATACACGATATTAAAACACAAAACGCGCAGACTCGCAACTACATGAGTTTTCGGTGCTCGCTCGGTAGACTCGGAACGTGACTACTTCCGCGCATGACTCCGACGAGCAGCCCGACTTCGAGCTGCTGGTGGACGCCGACCTGCCGGAAGGGTGGCGGCTTCCTGAGCGATCCCCACTTGACACGGAGAAGGAGAGCGGGGGCATCGACCTTGCCCTGCACTACGAAGAGTGGATCGACAACGCCCCTGGCTTGGATCGCAAACTACGCTCCGAACACAGCAATCTCGACGAGGGCCGCTGGTTCCTGATCCAGCACACCGAGACGGGCACTCGCGTTCTTCTGCGACTACAGCGGCAGGTGCGCGTCTACCAGGATCGAATGGGGGAGGTACGAATCGCTGGCGTCGTGCATCTGCCGTTCTTCGCCGGAGACCCGATCACCAGCCAACAACTTCGCGAACTGCCGACGGCGAAGATCGAGGCGGCGATCAACAAACGCCTGTTCGCCGTCACCGGGGCAAGTCGTTTCGAGAACGGCAGGATCATCCTGCCGAGCGGGCGGACGCTTCATGCTGGCGAAGTCCTCGCCCCGCTCGGTGACCCGAAGCGCACGCCAGACTTCTACGAACTCGTCGCGCTCCAGCACGCCCGACTTGCAGAGGACGGCGACCCCAACCCGACCGCGACGATGGCCCGCAACAGCGAAGTTGCTCTGTCGACTGCTCAGGGATGGGTCGCGAAGGCCCGTGCTCGCGGACTGCTCCCGCCCGGAAGGCGCGGCCGTGCCGGATAACATGGTCTCTGCCGAGCAGATAGTCAATGCGTGCAGATGCACGTCTCCGCAGGGCCGGTGGCGCATGGAACGTACACCGTGAGAGGGGAAATCGGATTCTCCATAGTTGCTTAGCCGGCCCGGTTCTGCCCTGTGTTTTCGGGGATTCTCGCGTGCATCGAGTGCGTTGCGGAGGGTCTCCTCGACAGCGTTGTTTGCATTCCTATTGCCACGGTTGCGCCGTGGAGAGGCGCGACCGGCGTGACGATGAGCTATCCATTCACACCGAGCCGAGCGCACCGAAGTCCCTGCTGAAGCCCTCGCAGGGACCCAGGCACATGTCGTCGTGGAGGGCGCCGGCCTCAGCAGCTCGTCGCAGGCGTTCGTCTGCGACGAGCGCCTCGCTTCCAATTGTGATCTCGCTAATACGTGCCTGCGGGTAGCGCGGACGATCGACGATGGCCACTCCGGTCGACGCCTTAATGCTCCGTGCCGTCGCAATCGCAGTGACTCGGAAGGGCTCGCCCATCGGGTGATCACACTCAGCCCGACCATGCAAACCGCAAAGCCCTGCCTCGTCCCGATCGGTGAGAACCTCATACGTGCTGCCCATGTCGTGATCGCAGTCCTCGACGAGACGCCCGCACAGGCTGCACTCGAAGTCGCTCACGACCTCAGCGGAGAACCCAAGCCGGATATGTGCGACATGTGCGGAGCAAGTCGTCCAGAGGAGCCCATCGTGAAGGGTGATCGGGCAACCGAACAGGCCGCGCCGCACGAATGCGGCGCGATGGATCGCTCGATGTGCACGATCACCCAACTCGTGATCTTCGAGATAGTTGAACGCGCGAACTGCGGATGATTCAGATTCCCGGATGAGCGGCTCAATGCGTGCGGCTAAGGCATCGTCTACAAGGGAACCCAGCTCAAGCCACCGCGAGCGGTTTGCCCGCTGAATTTCCCGGCTCACATCAGCATCACTAGCCCGAGCCAGTTCCGGCAGTGCGGGGATCGTTACCCCGACGGCTTGCAGATCAGTGCGGACAACATCGAAACTGACGTCAGCCTTGGCGAGTTCTGCGAGACCGTTTTCCTCAAGGTAGGCGTCCCGGAGCAAGCCCTCGCTGGGAGGAATCGGTCCCGCCGGGAGAATGAGTCCACGCACCTGCACCGGTCTATTTCTCCCGCGACTTGCGTTCCTGGGTCTGAAGCTCTCGCAGCGCCTCGATGACCTCGTGGCCAGCGCCCTCCACCGTGAATGTCCGAAGCGGTCGCCCCTTCTTGTCTGTCTCCGCGACGGTCACGCGGAGTGGAAGCTTTTCCGCCTGCTCGATCGTGTCGCCTCGGGACTTGGCGCGACCGCCGATCTACATCCCCACGGTGAAGATGAGCCAATCGTTGAGGATCGTGACCACT
>JASGDS010000209.1:0-3255 GCA_047607025.1 Microbacterium sp. | reverse complement strand
TCCCTTCGCCGATCGTCTCCCCCGACTGACTTCGACAGCATACCGCGTGACGGTTACAGCCTGTTCGTGGCACGGGCTCAGCAGCTGTAACCGTCACGCGGTATGCTGTCGAAGTCAGTCGGGGGAGACGATCGGCGAAGGGAGGGTCCTTGGCGCTCGACATCACGCGGGGAGCTGGCGGAACGTCCGGTGACGTGCCGACGGCCCTGAACACCGCAGCGCTCTCCGTCGCCGGCATCGACGGCTTCCCCGTCAAGGTGCGCACGGGCAGCGGCAAGGTGCCGATCGTCGCCGCCTCGGCAGCCCCGACGTTCGACTGGCGCAAGCGCTATGCGCGCCTGCTGCTGCTGACCGACTTCATCATCGTCACGGTCGTCGTCGTCGCGACGCAGCTGTGCTGGGTCGGCACGCACACACGGCTCCCCATGCCCATCCCGGCCTGGTACGGATTCACGTCGTACTGGTTCGTGTCGACCGTGCTGATCCTGCTCTGGACGGCTTCCCTCTCGATCGCAGACACGCGCTCATCCCGAGTGATGGGCATCGGAACAGAGGAGTATCGCCGGGTTCTGAACGCCAGCATCCTGCTGTTCGGCATCGTGGGCATTGTCGCCTATCTCTTCCGCATCGAGGTGGCGCGCGGCTATCTGCTCATCGCCCTGCCCGTGGGCGTGCTGCTGCTGTTCGTCGGTCGCGCGGCCTGGCGCATCTGGCTGCGCAGCAAGCGCATCAAGGGCGAGTACAGTGCCCGCGTGCTGCTCGTGGGCAGCGAGAAGTCGGTGGCGAGTGTCGCGCGACAGTTCAAGCAGGCGAACAAGGCCGGCTATCTGGTCGTCGGCGCCTGCACTCCGGCAGGCCGTGTCGAAGGGCCGCTCGGCAAGACCGACGTGCCCGTGATGGGCAGCGTCAACTCCGTGGAGCGCGCGATCCAGATGACCGGTGCCGACACCGTCGTCATCACCAGCACGGATGAGCTGGGGCCCCAGCGCGTCAAGCAGGTGTCGTGGGCGCTCGAGGCAGGCAAGCAGCACCTCGTGATGGCTCCGAGCCTGACGGATGTCGCCGGTCCCCGCATCCACACCAGGCCGGTCGCCGGCATGCCGCTCATCCACGTGGAGACGCCGCGGTTCTCGCCCTACCAGCGCTTCGTGAAGCGCATGCTCGACCTCGCAGGATCGCTGTTCGGGCTCATCGTCGCCAGCCCGCTGATGCTCGTGCTGCTCGTCGTCGTCTCGCTGTCCTCTCCCGGACCCGCGATCTATCGGCAGAAGCGCATCGGCTACCACGGGCACGAGTTCAACGTGCTCAAGTTCCGCTCGATGGTCGTCGGCGCCGAAGAGCTCGAGAGCTCGCTCATGGAGCAGCAGGACCTCGGCAACACCGTGCAGTTCAAGATGAAGAAGGACCCGCGCGTCACACCGGTCGGCCGTTTCATGCGCCGCTTCAGCCTCGACGAGCTGCCCCAGCTGTTCAACGTGATCGGCGGCTCCATGTCGCTCGTCGGACCGCGCCCCCACGTGCAGCGCGAGGTCGACCTCTACGACCCGCACGTCTATCGCCGCTTCCTGGTGAAGCCGGGCATCACCGGCCTGTGGCAGATCTCTGGCCGCTCGACCCTGTCGTGGGATGACAGTGTGCGCCTCGACCTGTCGTACGTCGAGAACTGGTCGTTCATGGGCGACGTGATCATCCTGCTGAAGACCGTCAAGGCGGCCCTCGCCCCCGGCGACACCGCGGTGTAGGGCGCCGCGTTTCATCACGCGGTGGTAACGGACGCATCGAAGTGCAACAATGGGCCAGAGCGTGCGCCAACCAGGCGCACACGAACCCAGATGGAGGGTGTTATGGGTCTCGATGATCTCGTGGGCAAGGCGAAGGACGCCTTTGACGCGAACAAGGACAAGATCGACGACGTGCTGCACAGCGACCAGGCTGAGGACATCAGCGACAAGGTGCTCGGCGGCGTGGCGGGCCTCGCCAAGAAGGTTGCGCCCGACTCGCTCGATGACAAGATCGACGGAGCTGTCGACGCGGCGGACAAGGCGATCGGCAACGACTGATCCCCGCCCGTGAATGAACGCCCCGGTGTTCTGCACCGGGGCGTTCTTCTGTGCCCACGGGCCTTTCCCAGCGGATTTGGAGGGTCGCGTCTTCTCCCGCGGAACGACGCGGATCGGGCGTTACCATTTCGTTACCTACGTGTGATGTGGAGCACGTCTGCCCAGCGATTTCCCGGTCGCGCCATAGTTCCGGCCGTCAGTGTCTTCTCCCGTGCCCGGCGTACTCGACGTCGGCGCATGATTCACAAGGAAACACGTATGCCCGAAACCGCGCTGCCGCGTGCCAACGCGATTACGCCCACTCGTTCCCCCCGAAGAAGACTTGGTCGCACCATCGCGATCGTCGCCACCGGCGTCGCCTTCCTCGCTGCCGGCACCGTCTCGGCGGTGGCACTGACTCCCGAGGCCGATCCGCCCAAGGAGTTCGTCTCACCGGTGCTCGGCGCCGACAGCCCTGATGCCGTGAGCGCTGCCACCGAGGCGCTCGGCATGGCAGACGATGCGCTCGATGCGGCATCCGACGCCGACGTCGACACCACGGCTCTCACCCAGAAGAGCGATGCGCTGGGGGCTTATCTGCGCCTTCCGGTCTCCAACGTGCTCGAGCTGGCAGACGCCACCGAGACCGAAGCGTCGAACCTCATCATCGCCACCGACACGTGGACCGAGGAAGAGCGCCAGCGCGAGGCCGACGAGCAGGCCGCTGCCGCAGAAGCGGCGGAAGCCGCCGCCCTCGCCAACACGCCGGAGGGCGCGCAGGCCACCGCGAAGCAGATCATGGCCGACGACTACGGTTGGGGCGACGACCAGTACCAGTGCGTCTACCTGCTCTGGAACAAGGAGTCGGGCTGGAACTACCAGGCCTCGAACGCCTCGAGCGGTGCCTACGGCATTCCGCAGGCGCTGCCAGGCTCGAAGATGGGGACCGTCGCCGACGACTGGGAGACCAACGCCACCACCCAGATCATCTGGGGCCTGCAGTACATCTCCGGCTCCTACGGCACCCCGTGCTCGGCTTGGGCGCACTCGCAGTCCTACAACTGGTATTGATCGGTACCGCTCCGCGCGACGCTCGCTCCGGGGCGCGAAAGCGGGGGGACCCCCGGCGATCCTCGCTGGCGCTCGGTCGCCGCCCCCGAAGCGCCCCGGCGCGAGCGTCGCGCTGCGCTCGGCTCGGCGTTGTATCGCGCTCGTC
>JASGDS010000208.1:0-2992 GCA_047607025.1 Microbacterium sp. | reverse complement strand
GCTCGAGCTCCTCGAAGTAGTTGTCCTGGCGGCGCATGAGGCGGCGCAGCTCGACGTTCGCGCGCCGCGCCTCCTCCGGGGTGGCCGAGCGCTCATCGTGCAGCCGGTCGACCTCACCGGCCAGGGCGAGCATCGCCTTGAGCGCCTCATCGGGAAGCGTCCTGGGGATGCGGAACGGCACGACGCCCGCCGCCTGCAGCCGCGGTGAAGTGAGCGCGCGCGACAGCTCGACCTCCATGCTCGATCGTTCGTCGAGCTGCTCCGCCTTGAGCAGCTCGTCCATTGTGACGCCCAGCGCCTTCGCGATCGAGGTGAGCATCGAGAGCTTCGGTTCGCGTCTGCCGTTCTCGATCATGGACATCTGGCTCGGCGCGCGCCCCACCGCGCTCGCGAGCGCATCCAGGGTCATGCGCTTCTCGCTTCGCAGCTGGCGAATGCGTCGTCCGACGGTGAGGGCGTCCGGTGCTTCTTCCACGGTGGCCATGGCTCGATGATGCCACAGAACGTGCCCTCAGCAGAATTTCTCTGATATTTCTTAGGCGTTATGGCCATACAGCCTCTTGAACTTCACGCAGAGTGGATCCATCTCGTTCACCACGACCGTCAGGATCAGACCATGACACTCATTGACCCCACCCCACCGCCGACGTTCGAGCGCACGCTTCCTGCCATCCAGGTCGCCGGCCCGATGAACGATCGGTACGGAGAGATCCTCACGCCCGAGGCGCTCGCCTTCCTCGCCCAGCTGCACGAGCTGTTCGCCGGGTCGCGCTACGACCGCCTGGCCGACCGACTGCGTCGCGGATACGAGATCGGGATCGGTCACGACCCGAAGTTCCGCGAGGACACCGCGCACATCCGCAATGACCCGTCGTGGCGTGTGGCCGGTGCGAGGCCAGGCCTCGAAGACCGTCGCGTCGAGATCACCGGTCCGACCGACGTCGACTCGACGATCGCCGCCCTGAACTCGGGCGCGAGCGTCTGGCTGGCCGACCACGAGGATGCGATGAGCCCCACCTGGACGAATGTCATCGGCGGGCAGATCGCGCTGCGCGACGCCATCCGAGGCGCTCTCGATGTGACCGCAGAGAGCACGCCGACCATCGTGATGCGGCCGCGCGGATGGCATCTGGAGGAGGCACACCTGCAGTTCACCGACATCCACGGCCGCACGATGGCCGCGTCCGGTTCGCTGGTCGACTTCGGGCTGTACTTCTTCCACAACGCCGCCGAGCTGATCGCCCAGGGGGCCGGCCCCTACTTCTACATCGCGAAGCTGGAGTCGGCGGAGGAGGCGCGCCTGTGGGATCAGGTGTTCACCTTCAGCGAGCAGTACCTCGGCCTCGACCACGGCACCATCCGCGCCACCGTGTTCATCGAGACACTGCCCGCCGCCTTCCAGATGGATGAGATCCTGTACGAGCTGCGCGACCACGCGTCCGGCCTCAACGCGGGGCGCTGGGACTACATCTTCTCGATCATCAAGATCTACCGCGGTCGCGGCTCGCGCTTCGTGCTCCCCGACCGCAACGAGGTCACCATGACGGTGGGGTTCATGCGGGCGTACACCGAGCTGCTGCTGCAGACCGCGCACCGACGCGGCGCGCACGCGATCGGCGGCATGAGCGCGTTCATCCCAGACCCCGACCCGGCGCAGCAGAACGAGGATGCCCTCGCGAAGGTGTCGGCCGACAAGCGGGACGAGGCGAACGACGGCTTCGACGGCACCTGGGTGGCGCATCCCGGCCTCGTGCCCGTCGCGATGGCGGAGTTCGACGCCGTGCTCGGCGACAGGCCGAACCAGCTCGATCACCCGGGTCCCGAGACGAAGATCCGCGAGCGCCACCTGATGGATCTGCACATCGGTCGGGCGATCACCGACCAGGGTGTGCACGAGAACGTCTCGGTGGGCATCCGATACCTCGAGGCCTGGCTGCGCGGCCAGGGCGCCGTTGCCATCGACGGACTCATGGAGGACACCTCGATCGCCGAGATCTCACGCTCGCAGATCTGGCAGTGGATCCGCCAGGAGCGCTCCACGCAGGAAGGCACCGAGATCACCCGGGCTCACATCGAGGATCTGATCGATCGGGTGCTCGGCGAGGTCGAGCGCACGGACGGCGACCGCTTCGACGATGCGGCCGACGTGTTCCGCGACGTGGCGCTGAGCCAGACGTTCCGGGCGTTCCTGACGACCAAGGCCTACGCCGACCACCTCGTCACCCTCGCCTGAGCTCCACCGCCGAGTGACCACTCTTTTGCCCACTCCGCCCCGGAAAATAGGGGTTTGCCGGGCAAAAGAGTGGTCACTCGGCGGTGTGACCGCGGCGCCAGACGGCGTAGGTGAGCGGAACACCCGGGCGGTAGGCGATATGCGTGAGGGATGGCGCATCCAACACCTGCAGGTCGGCCACGTCACCGACAGCGAGCCGTCCGCCCTCGCGACCGAGCGCTGCCGCACCGCCGACGGTGGCGGCCTCGACCGCCTCCTCGATCGACAGCCGGTGCTGCAGCACCGCCGTCATCACACAGAACTGCATGCTCGTGGTGAACGAGGTGCCAGGGTTGCAGTTCGACGCGATCGCGACCCGCACGCCGGCATCGACCAGGGCCCGCGCGGGCGCGAGCCGCTCACGCGTCGACAGATCGGCGCCGGGCAGGATGGTTGCAACCGTCGACGAGGCGGCGAGCGCGTCGATGTCGGTGGCCGAGAGGTGATTGACGTGATCGACGCTCGTCGCCCCCAGCTCGACCGCGAGCGCGACCCCGCCTGACTCGCCCAGCTGGTTGCCGTGCACCTTGAGCCCGAGGCCCGCCGCACGCCCGGCGAGCAGCACCTCGCGCGACTCGTCCACGTCGAAGGCGCCTCGCTCGCAGAACACGTCGATGAACTGCACGTGCGCCCGCACCGCGTCGAGCATGGGGCCCGTGACGAGATCGAGGTAGTCGCGACGGTCGATGCCGGATGGCACGGCGTGCGCACCGAGGAAGG
>JASGDS010000207.1:0-6575 GCA_047607025.1 Microbacterium sp. | reverse complement strand
GGACGACCGAGAAGGACGTCTTGCATGACTATACACCCTCGTGTCCCCCGAATGGGGGACACGAAGCTTAAGAATTCGCCGAGACCCGCTCGGCCGATGCCCGCTGGCCGACGAGGGGGCCGATTTTCCCGATGCACTCATTCATGGCACGAGCGAGCCGTTCGAAACGACCGACACCATCACGTTCGATCGCACCGCGGCGACCCACCTGGGATGGCGGCTGCTGAGCCGGTGAACGACTTCGGCGCCTCTCCCGTGGGAGAGGCGCCGAAGTATCGTTGTGCGCGAGGCGGGACTTGAACCCGCACGCCCTTGCGAGCACTGGCACCTGAAGCCAGCGCGTCTACCAATTCCGCCACTCGCGCTCACGCCGCTTCCGCGACGTCAACCTCCCCAGCTTATCACGCCCCCGCCCGCCCCCTCGAACGCGGTCCCCCATTCAGGAGCCGTGATCCCGGAGAGGTATTTCCTGACGATCAAGCCGATCCCTCAGCGTCAGTCGATACGATGACCGAGACTGATCGAAACCGATGGAGAGCCGCGTGGGACTACTGGACAGCTTTGAGAAGGGCCTTGAGCGCGCCGTGAATGGCGCGTTCGCGAAGACCTTTCGCAGTGGCCTGCAGCCGGTCGAGATCGCTTCCGCGCTGCGCAGCGAGCTCGACAAGCGCGCGGCGATCGTCTCGCGCGACCGCGTTCTCGTGCCGAACTCGTTCACGGTGCGGCTGAGCCCGGCGGATGCCGCACGCATGCAAGAGGTCGGCAGTCCGCTGGATGATGAGCTGGAGAGCTCCGTGCGCAGGCATGCGTCGAGTCAGGGCTACAGCTTCGCGGGCAAGCTGAGCATCGAGCTGCGGGCGGATCCGCAGATCTCCACCGGCACTCTCGCGGTCGACTCCGAGACGGCGAGCGGACCCGTCGCCTGGAACGCCGTGCTCGAGGTCGCCGGCCGCCGTCATCCGATCACTCAGGGTCGCACCGTGATCGGGCGCGGTTCCGATGCCGACATCACGGTGTCCGACGCCGGAACGAGCCGCAAGCACGTCGAGGTGCTGTGGGATGGCCGTTCGGCGATGGTGCACGACCTCGAGTCGACCAACGGCTCGAAGCTCGACGGCCACACCGTGAAGAAGGCCGCGCTGTCGAGCGGTCAGACGATCACGATCGGACGCACGAACATCGTCTTCCGCCTGGTGCCATCCGCCCCGTCCCGCGCACCGCAGGTGCATTCGAGCGCGACCGAGATGTATGACTTCCGCGGGAGTGCCTCGTGAGTGAGCTGACGCTGCTCCTGCTGCAGTACGGCTTTCTGCTCGTGCTGTGGCTGTTCGTGTTCATCGTCGTGATGTCGCTGCGCTCTGACGTGTTCGGCGTGAAGGTGCACAAGCTGCCGGCAGAGTCGACGCCGCTGTCCAAGCCGGAGGAGGCGCCATCCGACGCTGAGACGCAGATCGTGAGCACTCGCCGCCCTTCGACAGGCACTTCGACAAGCTCAGCACAGGCAACAGGGACCGGGGGCAACTCGGTGTCGCAGCTCGTCATCACGAGCGGGCAGATGTCCGGCTTGGAGATTCCGCTCGGTCGCGGCCCCATCACGATCGGCCGCTCCAGCGAGTCCGGCCTCGTCATCCGCGACGACTACACCTCCAGCCATCACGCGCGGCTCGTGCTGTGGGGCGATCAGTGGATGCTGCAGGATCTGGAGTCGACGAACGGCTCGTTCGTGAACGGCTCGCGCGTGAAGCCGGATGAGCCCGTCGCCCTGCAGCTCGGCGACCAGGTGAAGATCGGCGCGACGACGTTCGAGCTGGGGACGTAACCGGTGGTCTTCACGGGCTCAAGCTCCGCCATCTCGCATACCGGGAAGGTGAGATCGAACAACCAGGACTCGGGTTATTCCGGCTCCAACCTGTTCGTCGTCGCCGACGGCATGGGAGGGCACGCGGGCGGCGATGTCGCCAGCGCGATCGCCGTGCACAACCTGAGGCAGCTCGACGAGGTCTACTCCTCGCCCGAGCAGGCCGAGGCGGTGTTGAAGTCGACGATCTCGGGCACGGCGGGCGATCTCATCAAGACCGTGTCGAAGCGGCCGGAGCTTGCGGGGCTCGGCACGACGGTCGACGCGATCATCATGGTCGACGACGTCGCGGTCATCGGGCACATCGGCGACTCGCGCATCTACCTGTACCGAGACGGCGAGCTCACCCAGATCACAACCGACCACTCCTTCGTGCAGCGCCTCGTCGACTCTGGCCGCATCACGCCGGAGGAGGCGCGGTTCCACCCGCGCCGTTCGGTGCTGATGCGCGTGCTCAGCGATATGGATCCGAAGCCGGAGGTCGACACCTTCGTCATGCCGACGCACGACGGCGACCGCTGGCTGATCTGCTCGGATGGTCTGTCCGGCGTCGTCGATGACGCGCACATCGCGAAGGCGCTGCGAGCGGGGCATGCGCCGGGCCGCACGGCAGACATCCTGCTCAAGCAGGCGCTGGATGGCGGCGCGCCGGACAACGTGACGATGGTGATCGTCGACGTGGGCGGTCAGCATCCGCTGTACGCGGGCACCCCGCAGGTCGTGGGCTCCGCCGCGCATTCGAGCGACATCGAGGTGCCATCCGTCAAGCCGACGATCGCGACCTCGTGGCTGCACCCGAACCGCGCGGCGGCGAACGAGCCGACCCACTTCGAGCCGCAGCCCGAGTACCTGGAAGAGCTCATCGCCGAGGACAGGCGCAGGCGGCATCGGCGCCGCATCGGCTGGATCGCCGCGATCGTGCTGCTCGTGGCTGCCATCGCGGCATCCCTCGCCCTGTTCGTCTCGTGGACGCAGACCCGCTACTACGTGGGGGCGGATGACGACTCCGTCGTCATCTACCAGGGCGTGCAGCAGGGGATCGGTCCCATCGCGCTGTCGACCGAGTACGAAGACACCGACCTGCTGCTGGCTGACCTGCCGCAGGCGTACCGCGCGCAGGTGGAGCGCACCATCTCGACGAGGTCTCTGGCGGATGCGCAGGCCGTCGTCGAGCGGCTGGAGAGCATGAAGCTCGAGCCGGGCGAGGTCGACGACACGCTCGGTGACGACGACGACTCCGACGACCTGTCGACGGTGACGCCCACGCCGACCCCTTCGACAAGCCCTTCGACAGACTCAGGGACCGATTCGACAGGCTCAGGGACCACCGAATGATGACCGCCGCCGACACCCAGGTGCTGAAGGCGCTGCGCCGCGTCAGACGGCCGCAGCCGCTGCGCAACCGCGAGCTGTGGCTGCTGCTGTGCTCGGTCGCCCTGGGCGGCTTCGCCTTCGTGCTCGTGCAGTTCGGCGTCTCGGACGAGACGCACCAGCCCGCACTCATCGGCCTCGGCGTGGTCGATCTGCTCGCCCTCGCGCTGCACATCGTGCTGCGCATCAGGGCACCGAAGGCCGACCCGTTCGTGCTGCCCGTCGCCGTGCTGCTGACGAGCATCGGCATCACGATGATCTATCGCATCAGCCTGTCGGGATATCCGCGCACCGATCCGAATGCCGGCACGAACCAGATGATCTACGCCGGTCTCGGCATCGTGCTCGCGATCGTGCTCGTCGCGGTGCTGTCGAACTATCGCGTGCTCTTCCGCTACACGTACATCTTCGGGTTCGCCGGCATCCTGCTGCTGCTTCTTCCCTTCGTGCCGTTCCTCAACGGCGGCGGCAACGCGAAGGTGTGGATCACCCTGTTCGGCTTCTCCTTCCAGCCGGGTGAGATCGCGAAGATCTGCCTCGCGATCTTCTTCGCCGGCTACCTCTCGCGCACCCGCGAGTCGCTGACGTCGACGGGCAAGAAGATCCTCGGGTTCACCTTCCCTCGTCCGCGCGAGTTCGGCCCGCTGCTCGTGGTGTGGGCGCTGTCGATGGCCATCATCGTGCTGCAGCGCGACCTCGGCACGGGCCTGCTGATCTTCGGGATGTTCGTGGCGACGCTGTACGTCGCGACGGGCAAGACGGGGTGGGTGCTCATCGGCGTGCTGCTGGCGGCGGGGGGCGCTTTCGCGGCCTCTCGCGTGCTCCCCTATGTGAGCGGTCGGTTCACGAACTGGCTGGATGCCTTCAACGACGAGGTGTACAACGCCGACGGCGGCAGCTTCCAGCTCGTCAATGGCATCTTCGGCCTCGCTCATGGCGGCCTGTTCGGCACCGGCCTCGGACAGGGCCGTCCGTTCCTCACGCCCGTCTCGCAGAGCGACTACATCCTGCCGTCGATCGGCGAGGAGCTGGGTCTCGTCGGCGTCTTCGCCATCCTCTGCCTCTACATGGTCTTCGCCGAGCGCGGTCTGCGCATCGGGGTTCTGGGGCAGGACGACTTCGGCCGGCTGCTGGCGACCGCGCTGTCGTTCACGCTCGCGCTACAGGTGTTCATCATGGTCGGCGGCGTCACCAGGGTCATCCCGCTGACAGGTCTTACGACCCCGTTCCTCGCCGCGGGCGGGTCGTCGCTGCTGGCGAACTGGCTCATCGTGGCCATCCTGCTGCGCCTGAGCGATGCCGTACGAGAGGTGCCTCGAGGGGTGATCCAGTGACAAAAGAGCTTCGACGTCTCAGCATCATCGTGCTGTTCATGTTCCTCGCGCTGTTCGGTGCCACCAGCTGGATCCAGGTGGTGCACGCCGACGCGCTGAACTCCGACGCGAACAACCGCCGCACCCTGCTCGACAGCTTCGAGGTGCAGCGCGGGTCGATCATCGCGGGTGGCAGCGAGATCGCCACCTCGGTCGCCAGCGGCAACAGCGACTACCCGTGGATGCGCACCTACACCGATCCGCAGGTCTGGTCGACCGTGGTCGGATGGTCCAACGCCGTGCTGCAGGCGAACGAACGCCTCGAGGGCGCGATGAACCAGGAGCTCTCAGGCACCGCATCGAGCGCGTTCCTCGACCGCATCGAACGCATCCTCTCCGGTCAGGACCCGCACGGGTCGAACGTCGAGCTGACGCTCGACCCCGCCGTGCAGCAGGCGGCGTACGACGCGCTCACGAGCCGCGGGTACACCGGGGCGGTCGTGGCACTCGAGCCGTCGACCGGCCGCATCCTCGGCATGGTCTCGACGCCGACCTACGACAACAGCACGCTGACGTCGCTCGACCCCGATGCGGTGGGTGCCGCGTACGACGCCCTCAACGACGACCCGACGAAGCCGCTGCTGAACCGGGCGATCAGCGACGTCTACCCGCCAGGGTCGACGTTCAAGCTCGTCGTCGCCTCCGCCGCGCTGGCCTCGGGCGACTACACGATGGACTCGACGCTGCCGAACGAGACGAGCTACACGCTGCCGGGCACGACGACCGCGGTCAGCAACGCCAGCGGCGGCACCTGCGGCGGCCTCAGCGCCGACGAGGTGTCGATCCACGACGCCATCCGCTATTCCTGCAACGTGCCGATGGCGGAGCTCGCGGTCGAGCTCGGCGACGAGGCGATCAAGGAGGAGGCGGAGAAGTACGGCTTCAACGAGACGTTCACGACGCCGCTGGATGTCGTGGCCTCCTCATACCCCGCCGGTCTCAGCGATGACGCGGTCGGGCTCACCGGCTTCGGGCAGGGCGAGGTCACGGCCACGCCGCTGCAGATGGCGATGGTGGCGGCAGGCATCGCCAACGACGGTGTCGTGATGCAGCCGCAGATGATCGAAAGCGTGATCGGCACCGATCTGTCTGTGCAGGAGTCGTTCGCTGCGGAGACCCTCGACGAGGCGCTCGACCCCGATCTCGCCGAAGTCCTGACCGAGGCGATGCAGGCGAGCGTCCAGGATGGCGCGGCGACCAATGCAACAATTGAGGGGGTCGACGTGGCGGGTAAGACCGGCACGGCGGAGACGGCGGGCGACGGCCCGTACGACCTCTGGTTCACCGGTTTCGCGCCGGCTGACGACCCGCAGATCGCGGTCGCCGTCGTCATCCTGGATGGCGGCGGTCAGGGTCAGTCAGGAAGCGGCAACACAATAGCGGCCCCGGTCGCAAAGGAAGTCATGGAGGCGGTGCTGAGTCAATGAGACCAACACGTGGTGTGATGTTCGGCGGCCGCTATGAGCTTCTCGCGCGAATCGCGATCGGCGGCATGGGCGAGGTCTGGGAGGCCACCGACCATGTGATCGGACGCTCCGTCGCCATCAAGATCCTCAAAGACGAGTACATGGGCGACCCGGGCTTCCTCGAGCGCTTCCGCGCGGAGGCGCGGCACGCGGCCCTCGTGAACCACGAGGGCATCGCGAGCGTCTTCGACTACGGCGAGGAGAACGGCAGCGCCTTCCTCGTGATGGAACTCGTTCCTGGCGAGGCGCTCAGCGCCATCCTCGAGCGCGAGGGAAAGCTCTCGCCCGAGAAGACGCTCGACATCGTCGGGCAGACCGCCTCTGCGCTGCAGGCCGCGCATGCCGCGGGCCTCGTGCACCGCGACATCAAGCCGGGCAACCTCTTGATCACCCCGGATGGCCGGGTCAAGATCACCGACTTCGGCATCGCCCGCATCGCCGACCAGGTGCCCCTGACGGCGACCGGTCAGGTGATGGGAACGGTGCAGTACCTCTCGCCCGAGCAGG
>JASGDS010000206.1:0-24831 GCA_047607025.1 Microbacterium sp. | reverse complement strand
CAACTCGTACCTCTACTACGACCCGGACACCGGCCTCATGACGGTCGTCAACTGGGATCTCAACCTCGCCCTCGGCGTCGGCCAGGGCGGGGGCGGCGGCCACGGCGGGGGCGGCGGCGGCCGGGGCGGCGATGGCCAGGGCGGAGGAGGCGGCCAGGGCGGAGGAGGTGGCGGCGGCAATATCCTGTCCGAGCGGTTCCTCGCGAACGCCGACTTCCAGCAGCTCTACCAGGATGCGCTGACGAGCCTTCAGGCGTCGCTCTTCGACTCCGGCACGGCCGCAGACGACCTCGCGACCTGGACGGCGACCCTGCAGGACGGCGCGAGCGATCTGGTCGACAGCGACACGATCACCGAGGAGTCGGAAGCCGTCGCCAGCGCCTTCCCGACGGCGACCTCGACCCCGACGCCGACCTCGAACTGATCCACTCAGCCGTCGAGCGGGCGCAGCGTCACGGGATGAAGTCTAGCGTGAGCATCCCTCCACGCTGCGCGAGAGTGCGCGGCTGCTCTCGCACTGCCGGTGCGCTCCCAGACAGCACGTATGACGCGCTGTCTGGGAGCAGACATGCCGTCTCAGCGGCGGACGCTGGTGCCCCGCTTGACCGCGGCAGCACGACGCTCGGCGCGCTGCGCGGCACGCATCGCCTGCTGCTGCTTCCTGGCGGACTGCGCCCGCCACTGCGGCAGACAGACCAGAACGTACAGCGCGACGCCGGTGAGCAGCATGGTGCCCCACCCCGCGAGCGCGTACCATCCGGACTGCGCGTACCAGGCATACCCGGCGACGGCCACGCCACCCGCGAAGAGCGACCCGAGCAGGCCGGCTCCCGACCGCAGCGCCCGACCGATCCACCAGCCGCCGATCAGCAGGGGCACCGCGACCGCCGCGATCAGCACCACGATGGCGATCGGCATGATCCAGCCGGGCAGCCCCAGGTTCGCGCCCAGCAGCGCCCCTCCCCCGAGCACGAGACCGACGGCCATCCAGATGACGAGGAAACGGACGGCGTGCTTCGGCGGCGGGGTGCGCTGCGGCAGGGCCGCGCCGACACGCTGAGGCTTATCAGGAGAGATGTCAGATGGCACCCGCCCAGTGCACAACGATTGTCTATGCCCGCGCCGCATGCGAATCATGCACCCGCTGTGGGCCACTCGCCCCCGCATAGACTCGAACCGGTGGAGGAGACAGACGCGTGAGGCTGAGGCGGGCATACGGCTGGGGTCGGCTCATCGCCGCCAGTGCGTGCCTCGGCACCCTCACGTATCGACTGGTGTTCAGCCTGCTGAAGCAGTCGATGATCGGGCAGAACTTCTTCGCGTACCTCACGATGCAGTCCAACATCGCCTTCGCCCTCGTGACGGCGGTGGGCGGTGTGATAGCCCTGCACCGGATGGCCGATCCCGCCTGGTTCACCGCGATTCGGGGGCTCGTGATCACCTGGACGGTCACCGCGGGGCTCGGCTTCGCCATCATCGTCTGGCAGGCGAGCGTGCGCGGCATCAAGATCGGCGTGCCGTGGCCCGACATCGTGCTGCACTTCGTGATCCCGGCCCTCGCACTCGTCACCTGGATCACCGCGCCCGGCCGCACCGCCGCCCCCTGGCGCATCGTGCCGCTCGCGCTCATCTACCCCATCGTGTGGGGGATCTTCACGCTGTGGCGCGGCGCCCGCGTCGGCTGGTACCCCTACTACTTCATGGACCCGCGACTCATCTCAGGGCCGATGGAATTCGTCGTCAGCAGCGGCATCCTGCTCGCCGTCTTCGCGGCGGTCGCAGCGGGTCTCGTCTGGATCAGCCACCACCACTCGACGCTGCCTCACGGCGTGGGCGACGGCGTGGGCTCCGGCACGAAGTACGCCAGCGACGCGAGCGCCTGAGCCTGCGCCTCGTCGTCATCGAGCGCGGCGAAGTCGGCGGCGGCCTGTCCTCCGACGAGGCCGACGAGCACCGGCTCGCCCGTCGCCGGTGCCAGGTTCAGCCAGGTTCGGATGGCGCCATCGCCCCCCTCGACGAGCCAGATCGCGGCATCCGTGGCCCAGAACGCCTCATCGAACGTCAGCCAGACGGCTTCGATCGCGCCGGCCCCCAGGCCCTCGATGGCCGACAGACGCGCGTCGGCGAGCGGTGGGGTGAACTCGAGCGTGCCCGCGGCGAGCACGCCGATCGGCACCGTGACGATGACGCGATCGAACGAGACCGCCTCACCCGTGCCGAGCTGCAGGCTCACGCCGCTGTCGTCATAGGCGACGCGCGCGACCGTCGTCGACAGCGTGACTTCGATGTCCTGCAGCAGCGCGTCGAACACGACGGAGAGGTCGCCGGCGGCGATGCGCATGGTCTCGGCCGGATAGTCGGGCGCGAACCTCACCGACGCCTCGGCCGCATCGATCCCGGTGAACGCCGAGACCCAGGCGAGCAGCGCGGCAGCCGCGGGATCGGCCGCATCGATCACGTCGCTGACGGACACATCGTTGATCTGCTGCGCCGCGTCGGCGATCGCCGTGTTGTAGGCGTCCCCGCTCTCGGTCGCGGTCTCACCCTGCGCGGACCATCCGGTGAACGTGTCGAGATCGAGCACGTCGAGATCGTGCTCGGCGAGCAGCGACACGAGTGAAGAACTGGTCTCGCGCGAGGTGAAGGCGCCCAGCTGCACCGGGATGGGCCACTCGTCGTCGACGACCGACCAGACGCGTCCGCCGACGCGCTTGCGGGCCTCGATCACCGTCACCTCGTACCCGGCGTCTGCCAGGTCGCGCGCCGCCTTCGCGCCGGCGATCCCCGCCCCGATGACGGCGATCCGCTCGTCCTCCGCCGCGACCGCTGTCACCGCGGCGGCGGCCGCCGCACCGGCGTCCCAGGCGCCGAGCACGGTGCCGGGCCTGCCCTGGTCGCACGCCTCTCCCGCGAAGTGCACGCGACCCTCCAGCGGTCTCGAGAACGCCTCGCGTGCAGCAGAGGTCGTGCCCGTGGTGACGAAGCTCGCAGCTCCCAAGGCGAATTCGTCCGTCGACCACTGGCTGCGGTACCACGCCGATGGCACGGGGCCATCCGACCCTTCGACAGCCTCAGAGACCGATGAGGGCGGCGTCGATGGCGTGTCGGTCGGGGCGGGCGTCGCGCTCTCGGTCGGCTCCGGCTCGTCGTCGGTGCAGGAGGCGAGCAGCACCGAGACGGCGCCGAGTCCAGCGCCGACGAGCAGCGTTCGACGGGTGATCCTCATCGTTCCGCCAGCCTATCGCGCGGGTCGGTCACGCGGTGGGAACGAGTCGGCGGAAGCGGTCGTGCATCCGCGTCGAGCCGGCGGCCCCTTCGACAGGCCCTTCGACAGGCTCAGGACAGGCCGCAGGACAGGCCACAGGACAGGCCACAGGAGCCGCCGTTGGCGCGCCGGTTGCGCCGACGTGCAGGATGGCCCGCGCCAGCACCTCGTCGTGCACCTCACGGCGGGCGTGATCGTCGGCCAGCATCTCCACGAGGGCCGCCACCTCCGCTTCCGCGCGCTGTGCGGTGGGGAACCACGGCAGCGCCCGTCGCCACGCACGGAACACGAGCAGCAGCAGGTCGTGACGCTGCTCGACATGCGCGCGCTCGTGGGCGATGACGGCCGCCAGCTCATCGGCATCCAGCCGCTCGAGCAGCCCGCGCGAGAGCACCGTGACCGAGCCCGCGCCGCGGGGCAGGCAGTAGGCGACGGGCACCGCATCCTCCAGCACGCGGGTGCGCGCGCGGGTCGGGTGAGGGGACGTCAGCAGATCGAGCAGCGCCAGGTGCCTGTGCCGCTGCCTGTTCACCTGCACGATGGTGACCCCGAGCTGGGCGAGCAGGTACAGGGCGAACACGAGCGCCGGAATCGCGACGAGCAGCGGATGGCGCGGTGCGAGAGACAGCCCGGCGAGCCACAGCCCGCCGATCATCGTCAGACCGCCCGTCAGCCCGATCGCCTGCCAGAGCAGCAGCGCCATCACGGGCATCCTCATCGGCCATCCTGCCCGCGACAGCGCGATCGGCACGGGCACGGCCAGCGCGAGGGCCACGACCCCGAGCAGGATCGCCGCGACGACGATGGTCGGGTGAGGAACGATGAGTGCCTCACCGAGCTCCCCCTGCGCGATCGCGACAGGCGTCATGAGCGCATCAGACCGACTTCTGCAACAGGCGCCGAAGCGCCGCAGCATCCTCGTCGCTCACGCCACCGACGAAGCGCTCGAGCACGGCGACGCGGTCGTTCGTTGCGCCGAGCACCTCATGCATCAGCTCGGCGACATGCTCCTCGCGCGAGGCGATCGCACGATAGCGGTGGGGTCTGGCGGAGCGATCCGACGCGACGAAGCCCTTCTTCTCCAGGCGGGAGAGCACGGTCAGCAGCGTGGTGACGGCGAGATCGCGGCCCGCGTCGTGCAGCTGCGCGCGCACGTCGTACGCGGTGACGGGCTCTGCGTCATCCCAGACGGCATCCATCACGGTACGTTCGAGTTCACCGAGTGTCCCCATGCGCGCCTCCCTTCCCCCACACGTCATTCTACTCCCGTCCGAAGTTAGTTCTACCTAATGTCAAAGAACTTCTACGTCGTGTAGAATCCATATCGGCGCCACACCCGACGCTCAGCTCTGCAAAGGAGATCCGCGTGGACGTTCTCGACATCGCGCGATGGCAGTTCGGAATCACGACCATCTACCACTTCCTCATGGTTCCGCTCACACTGGGCCTGGGCATGATGGTGGCGATCTTCCAGTCGTGCTGGGTGCGCTCAGGCGACGAGACGTTCCTGCGCATGACGAAGTTCTGGGGCAAGATCTACCTCATCAACTTCATCGTCGGCGTCGCGACCGGCCTCGTGCAGGAGTTCCAGTTCGGGATGGCCTGGAGCGAATACTCCAAGTTCGTCGGCGACGTCTTCGGCGCACCGCTCGCCATGGAGGGCCTCGTCGCCTTCTTCGCCGAGTCGACGTTCCTGGGCCTGTGGATCTTCGGCTGGGGAAGGCTGCGCAAGGGCGTGCACCTCGCCGCGCTGTGGTGCGCGGTGCTCGGCTCGTGGGCATCCGCGTTCTTCATCATCGTCGCGAACTCGTGGATGCAGCACCCCGTCGGCGTCGAGATGGGGGCGGATGGTCGCCCCGTCATGACCGACATCTGGGCGGTGCTCACCAACAACACCGCGCTCGCCGCCTACTCGCACACCCTCATGGGCGCGCTGATCGTGGCGGGCATGCTGCTGCTCGGACTCAGTTGGTACCACCTGTGGCGCCGCCGCAAGGATGGCATCGACGACGTGAATGCTTCGACAGGCCGGGTCGTCGTCGGCGCGTCTGCGTCCGTCCCGGGTCGCGACAGGACCGATCACGGCGTGTGGATCACCTCGCTGCGCATCGGCGCGGTCGTGGCCATTCTCGGGTTCGGCGGCACCGTCATCACCGGCGACGTGCAGGGCAAGCTGATGTACGAGCAGCAGCCCATGAAGATGGCATCGGCCGAGGCCGCGTGCCACACCGGGTCATCCTTCTCCGTGCTCTCTCTGGGCGACCCCGGCGCCAGTGACTGCTCCGATGTCGTGACGCTCATCGAGATCCCTGGGCTCCTCGGCTTCCTCGGCACGGGCGAGTTCGGTGCCGACATGCCTGGCATCACCGACCTCGAGCCGCAGTACGTCGACCAGTACGGCAAGACCATCCCCGACGACGCTCTCTATGGCGACCGGGCGGGGCAGGATGTGCACTACGTGCCCGTCATGTGGGTCACCTACTGGGGCTTCCGGCTCATGATCGGCTTGGGCGGCATCGTCGCGGGCGCCGCCGTGATCGCGCTGTGGCTGACCAGGCGCGGCACCGTTCCTCGGTCACCGTGGATCATGCGGCTCGCGCTGCTCGGCATCATCGCGCCGTTCGGCGGCAACATTGCGGGCTGGATCTTCACCGAGATGGGGCGTCAGCCCTTCGTCGTCGCGCCCAACCCGACGGGCGTCGACGGTGTGTACATGTTCACGGCGGCCGCCGTCTCGCCAGGCGTCACCGCGGGAGAGCTGCTCTTCAGCGTCATCACGCTGACCGCGGTGTACGGCATCATGCTCGTGTTCGAGCTGTTCCTGCTGGTGAAGTACATCCGCGGCGGGGTGGCCTCGGCCATGCCTGAGTTGGCCCATCCGCCTGGCGGGCCGGATGGGCCAGGTTCGGTCGCTGAGCCTGGTTCGGCCGCTGAGCCTGGTTCGGTCGCTGAGCCTGGTTCGGTCGCTGAGCCTGTCGAAGCGTCCGACGTTCTCGCCTTCGCCTACTGATCGGACACCACCATGGAAACCGCCTGGTTCATCGCCATCGCCATCCTGTGGATCGGGTACGTGCTGCTCGAGGGCTTCGACCTCGGCGTGGGCATGCGCATGCTGTTCTCGACCCGCGACGAGAACGACCGTCGCGTCATGCTGAACACGATCGGCCCCGTCTGGGACGGCAACGAGGTGTGGCTCATCACGGCGGGCGCCGCGCTGTTTGCAGCCTTCCCCACCTGGTATGCGTCGCTCTTCTCGACCCTGTACATCCCGCTGACGATCGCGCTCGTCGGGCTCATCCTGCGCGCGGTCGCGATCGAATACCGCGGCAAGGTGCACACCGATCGCTGGCGAGCGTTGTGGACGTGGTCGATCGGCATCGGTTCGACGATCGTGGCGTTCTGCGTCGGTGCGGCACTCGCGCTGTCGACGCTTGGGCTGCCGATCGACGAGAACGGCAACCGTGACGGCGGCCCGTTCTCGTGGCTGACGCTGCCCGCGATCGTCGGCGGGCTCGCGGTCGTCGGCTTCTCGCTGGCGCACTCGGCGACGTTCCTCGCCCTGAAGTCGGATGGCCCGGTGCGGCATCGCTCGGCAACCTTCGCCGCGACGTGGGCGCCCGTCTGCCTCGTGCCCGCCGCCGTGTGGGCGCTGTGGCTCGGGTTCACGAGCGGCAACGTGCTGTCGTGGGCGCTCGTGGTGCTCGCGGTGGCCGCCGCAGCGTTCGGATTCTTCGCCGCGCGCGCTCGCCGCGAGGGCTGGGGATTCATCGGCTATGCCGCCTTCGGACTGTTCGGGGTCGCATCGATCTTCGCCGCCGCCTACCCCGTCGTGCTGCCATCCACCCTGTCGCCCGACTGGGATCTCACCATCTGGAACGCCTCGAACAGCACCTACACGCTCACCGTGATGACGGTGGTCGCCGGTGTCTGCCTGCCCGTGGTGCTGCTGTACCAGGCATGGAGCTACTGGGTCTTTCGCAGGCGCGTCACGCCGGGGATGATCCCCGATGCGCACGTCGTGCTGCCCGCCGTGCTCCGCGCGAAGTGAGCGGTGCGGGAGGCGCAGTGCATAACGCACCAGTTCCGGCACCTCCAGGTGCGCAAGGCACTGCACCTCAGCGCCGCGCGGCGGGGGTGCAGTGCATAACGCACCGCAAGGGGCGCGTAGAGGTGCGCAAGGCACTGCGCGTCGCAGCGAACGGAGGACGATGAGCGCCGACCCGTGGGTCGTGGAAGCCGAGAGGGTGAAGGATGCCCCGGCGTTCCGGCGGCCCGATCTCGGACCCGTGGCCCCGCGCGCTCTGTTCGCGCTGGGGCTGGCCGCGGCCATCCGCGCTCTCGGCCTCGTGCTCATCGCCGAGGCGATCGCGCGTGGCATCGCGCAGCTGACGGATGGCACCCTGGGCGGCCCTGACATCCGGCTCGCGCTCATCTTGGGCGTCGGCGGCGCTCTGCTGCGCAGCGGCGCGGAATGGGCATCCGCCGTTCTCGCGCGGCGCATCGCCACGAGCGTCAAGCTCGGCCTGCGCTCGACGCTGTGGCGACGCATCGCGGATGCTTCGACAGGCTCAGCAACCCAGGGCAGCGGGTCGGACGCCGTGCTCGCGGCCGACGGGCTGGATGATCTCGACGACTACTACACGCAGACGATCCCGGCGATGGTGCAGGCGGCCGTCGTGCCGCTGCTCGTCGGGCTGCGGATTCTCGGCGCCGACGGGGTGAGCGCCGTGGTCATCGTGGTGTGCGTGCCGCTCATTCCGGTGTTCATGATCCTCATCGGCAAGCACACGCAGCAGCGCACGGACGAGGCGACGGGGGCGCTCGCCCGGCTCGCCGATCACCTCACCGAGCTCGCCCGTGGGCTGCCCGTGCTGGTCGGTCTCGGGCGCATCGATGAGCAGACGCGTGCCCTGGATGGCATTCAGCGGCAGTACCGCGAGCGCACGGCCCAGACGCTGCGCACCGCGTTCCTCTCGGCCCTCGCGCTGGAGCTCATCTCGACGATCTCGGTCGCCCTTGTCGCGGTGCTCCTCGGCGTGCGACTGCTCGGTGAAACCATGACGCTGCAGCCCGCGATCGTCGCGCTCGTGCTGGCTCCCGAGTGCTTCGCCGCGCTGCGCGAGGTCGGCGCGGCGTTCCACGCCTCGCAGGATGGTCTCGCCGCCCTCGGGCGGGCGAAGGCCCTGCTGTCGCGGCCCGCCCGCACCGACGTCCGCTCGACAGATGCCGGAGCGGTCGACAGCCGCAGGACCGAAACGGCTGATTCCTCCGACGAACGTCGCACCCTCCTGCAGGTGTCGACCGGCGGAAGGGCCGTCCCCTCCGCCGATGACCCGACGACGGATGCAGGAGCCTCTGACAGTTGCAGGACCGAAACGGCCAAAACCTCCGACATCCGTCGACCCGTCCTGCAGGTGTCGGGGCTGTCGGTGCGGTACGCCGGGCGCGGCACGGCGACCCTCAACGGCCTGACGGCGGAGCTGTCGGGCGTCGTCGCGGTGGCGGCGCCATCCGGAGCGGGCAAGTCGACGCTGCTCGCCGCCCTCACCGGCACGCTGCCCGCCGACGTCGAGGTCGCCGGCTCAGTCGCAGCCGCTTCGACACGCCCTTCGACGGGCTCAGGACAGGCCACAGCAACCCGCGGCGTAGGCTACGCCCCGCAGGCACCCGCCGGGTTCACGGCGACGCCGCGCGAAGAGCTCGCGCTGTATGGCGCGGCAGACCCGGTCGAAGCACTCTCAGAGCTGGGGCTCGCCGAGCGCGCCGACGCCGCCATCCCCGAGCTCAGCCCCGGCGAGCTGCGGCGGCTGGCCGTCGCCCGTGCTCTCGCCCGGGCGGAGCGGGGCGCGAGGCTGCTCGTGCTGGATGAGCCGACGGCCCACCTCGACGCGGCATCCGCCGACCTCGTGCGCTCGGCCATCCGTCGGCGTGCCGACCGGTGCACGGTCGTGCTCGCCAGCCATGAGCCCGAGACCCTGGCGCTCGCCACCTCGACCCTGCGCCTCGCGCCGACGGATGCAGGACCATCCGACGTGCGCAGGACCGAAAACCCGGATTCCTCCGACAGTCGTCGCACCCTCCTACGGACGTCGCACCCGACAGATGCAGTGCGGAGCACGATCCTTCAGACGTCGCGGCCCTGGCAGCTGCTGCGAGCCGTCCTGCGCCCGCACCGCGGGCTGTGGGCGGCGTCGATCACCCTCGGGCTGCTGGCAACCGGCCTTGGGCTGGCGCTCACGGCGGTGTCGGGATGGCTCATCGTGCGCGCGAGCGTCGAGGAGCACATCATGTACCTCATGGTCGCCATCGTCGGCGTGCGGTTCTTCGGCATCGGACGTGCCGCGGGCCGCTATGCCGAGCGACTCGTCACCCACCGTGCGGCATTCGCCGTGGTCGACGACCTTCGGCTGCGGCTCTGGCGCGCGATCGCCGCCCGCGGGGCGGGGTCGAAACGGCTGCTGGAGGGCGGGGCGCCCGTCGACTACCTCGTCACCCTCGTGAACGACCTGCGCGACCAGCTGCCGCGCGTGATCGGCCCGATCGCCACGGGCATCCTGGTGGTCATCGGCGCGGGCGTCACAACAGCGTTCGTCACGCCGCACCTGACGACTGCCGTGCTGTTCACCCTGTCGCTCACCGTCGTCGCCGCCTCGGCTGCGGCGAATGCGTCCGAGCGCGGCTCCGGTCGAGTTCGAGTGCAGAGCCGCTCGCGCCTCGTGCGCGGCACGGCGGCGCTCGCCCATGCGGCCGACGATCTGCGCGGCAACGACGTGTCGGATGCCGCACTCGGGCAGTTGGACGGCGCCGCGCGCGACCTCGCGCAGGCCGAGCACCGTGCCGCACGTTCCGCGGGTCTCGGCGGCGCACTCGTCTCTGCCGCGTGCGCGATCCTCGCCGTCGCGGTCCCCCTGCTGTCGGTGGGCACCCCCAGTGCGCTCGCCGCCGTGACCTCGCTGCTCGTGCTGGCGCTCACCGAACCGCTCACCGCGCTCGTCGCCGCCGTGCAGCGCGTGCCCAGTGTGCGCGCCATTCTCCTGCGGCTCACCTCCGTGCTGCAGCAGGCACCCGAGCCCGGCTGGGGCGCGGATGACCCGGGCACCGTGCGGACGCTCGCCCTCGAGAACGTCGCTGTGCAGTATCCGGGATGCGACCATCCTGCCGTCTCGGGCGTGACGGGGGCAGCCACGGCAGGTGGATGGCTCGTGATCGACGGGCCCTCCGGCGCGGGCAAGTCGACGCTGCTGTCGGCGATCATGGGCGCGCTGCCGCTCTCCCACGGCACGATCGCGGCGGATGGCCGAAACCTTACGACCCTGCGAGAGGATGCCTGGCGGAGCCGCGTCGCCTGGTGCCCGCAGGATGCGTATGTCTTCGACTCGACGCTGCGCGGCAACCTGCTGCTGGCTCGCGCGCACGACGACGCGCCCACCGATGACGACCTGCACGACGTGCTGCATCGGGCGGGGCTCGGCCCGCTCGTCAGCACGCTTCCGGATGGCCTCGCAACGCGGGTCGGCGCGGGCGGCTCGGCCCTGTCGGGCGGCGAGCGCCAGCGTCTCGCGGTGGCGCGAGCGCTGCTCACCCGTGCCGACGTCATGCTGCTGGATGAGCCGACGGCGCACCTCGATGCGCCCACCGCGGCATCCATGATGCGCGATGTGCGCGCGGCCACCGCAGACCGCATGGTGGTGCTGGTGTCGCATCGCGACAAGCCGGTTCCTGAGGCCTGTCCTCAGCTTGTCGAAGGGCCTGTCGAAGGGCAGGTTGCCGCCGACACGACCATCCGCCTGTGATGAGACATCCTGTGCGCCGCGAAACACCCCGTGGCACCGGGCGTCTCATCGGGGCTCGCCGTCGAACCGGTGAGCTTGTCGCGAAACTCGATGACGTGCCTTCCGTGGCAATAGTCCAACGCGCCGTTGGATAAGCGTGAGCCCGCCGGGAATGAGGTTCGTCATGCCCGCAGTGTGCCACCGGGGTACGACATCAGTCTCGCGCTGAATGAGTTCCTTCGGGCGCAGCGGCGATGAGCTGAGCGGCCTCGAGCACCGAGACACCGGCGGGGTCGGGGTGCGACTTGTCGGCCAGGATGGCGCGGATGCCGACCGCCTCGGCGCCGGCGACGTCGGCGCGCGGGTTGTCGCCGACCATCCAGACGTCGTCCGAGGCATCGGTCACCCGCAGCGCGTACTCGAAGATCGCCGGGTTCGGCTTCTCGGCGCCGACCGCGGCACTCGTGATCACGCGCTCGTGGTACGGCGAGAGCCCCAGCGCCTCAACGAGTTCGGGCAGCTCCGGCGCATGATTGCTGAGCGCGACGTTCTCATACCCCGCCGCACGCGTCGTCTCGAGGGCCTCGACCGCGCCATCCACGTGCCGCCACGAATCGGGCCGCAAGAACTCGCCGCGAATGAGCGGGATGGCCGCCGCGGCCGTCCCGGGGGACACGCCGAGTTCGGCATACGCCCGCGCGAAGACGCCCTCGATGCGCCACCACCACTCGTCGGCCTCGGGCGGGTCGACGACGACCTCGGGGGAATGCCACGGGAATCCCACGCGAAGATGTGGATACACGTCATCGCGCGTCAGCGTGCTCGCCGGATCGGCCATCCGCAGTGCGTCGGCGACCGCCCCCGCGAACAGCCCGTCGCGCCGTGCGAGCGTCCCATCGAAGTCCCAGAACACGATCCGTCGCCCGCTGCTCATCCCCATGCGCCCACCCTAACCGCGGGCTCCGACATCGCGACTTCAACGCAGACGACGGAGATATCGCATCCGACGGATGGCCGGACCCCTCACCATCCGTTCTGCGCGTCGGCGCGTAATGCGCCCGCAACTCATCCACGGCAGGATGGGGACATGTCGATCAAAGTCGCGCTGACGCATCGCACGAGCTACTCCTTCGCGAAGCCCATCGCGGTCTCCCCTCACCTCGTACGGCTGCGGCCCGCGCCGCACACACGCACGCCGATCGAGTCGTACTCGCTCGACGTGAGCCCGGCGAACCACTTCATCAACTGGCAGCAGGATCCGTTCGGCAACTGGGTCGCACGCCTCGTCTTTCCCGACCGCATCGACCACCTCGACATCACCGTCGGCCTCGTCGCAGACATGAAGGTCATCAACCCGTTCGACTTCTTCATCGAGGAGTCGGCCGAGCACTTCCCGTTCGACTACGCCCCCGCGCTGAAGGCCGACCTCGCTCCCTATCTGCGGTCCGTCGACGATGCAGACGAGGCGAACGGGTGGCGCAGCCACTTCGACAGGCTCAGTGACCGAGGACCCACCACCCCGACGGTGCAGTTCCTCGCCGACCTCAACACGGCCGTCTACAACGCGGTCTCCTACGACATCCGTATGGAGCCCGGCGTGCAGACGCCCGACCACACGCTCGAGCGGGCGATCGGCTCGTGCCGCGACTCAGCCTGGCTGCTCGTCGCACTGCTGCGGCAGTATGGGCTCGCCGCCCGCTTCGTCTCCGGCTACCTCGTGCAGCTCGCGGCCGATCAGAAGTCGCTGGATGGCCCATCCGGCCCCGCCGAGGACTTCACCGACCTGCACGCCTGGTGCGAGGTCTACATTCCCGGTGCGGGGTGGGTCGGCCTCGACCCGACGAGCGCATTGTTCGCCGGCGAGGGGCACATTCCGCTGAGCGCGACGCCGTCGCCCTCCAGCGCCGCTCCGATCGAAGGGGCGACCGAGCCGGTCGAGGTCACCTTCGACTTCGAGAACTCGGTGCGTCGCGTGCACGAGGATCCGCGCACGACGAAGCCCTACTCCGACGCGCAGTGGGCGCGCATCGATGCGGCGGGCGAGCTCGTCGACAAGCGCCTGAAGAAGATGGATGTTCGCCTCACGATGGGAGGCGAACCCACCTTCGTCGCGCTCGACGACCAGGAGAGCGCGCAGTGGAACACCGACGCAGATGGCCCCCACAAGCGGCAGCTCGCGAACGTCCTGGCCGAGCGGCTGCGTCAGAAGTATGCGCCGCAGGGCGCCGTGCATCGTGGTCAGGGCAAGTGGTATCCGGGCGAGCCGCTGCCGCGCTGGAACATCGCGCTGCAGTGGCGCACAGACGGCGTGCCGCTGTGGCACGACGCCGCACTGTTCGACGACCCGTGGTCGGAGGGCCCTTCGACAGGCTCAGGGACCGATGGCGCTTCGACAGGCCCTTCGACTGGCTCAGGACAGGCCACAGCGACCGAAGCGGCCGAGGCCCTCGGCGCCGAGGTGACGAAGCGCATGGGGCTGCCCGCAAGCGCGCTGCTGCCCGCCTTCGAAGATCCGCTGGTCGCCATCGCCGCTGAGGTGCGGCAGCCGGATGGCCCGCGCCCGGACGACATCCCGACCCGCGATGATCTCGCCATCCTGGATCGGGATGTGACGGAGCCTGTCGGATGGGTGCTGCCGATCGTCGCGGAGGCCGGACGCTGGACGAGCCCTGCCTGGCGCTTCCGACGCGGAAAACTGTTCCTCACGCAGGGCACGAGCTCCGTCGGGCTGCGGCTGCCCCTGGACTCGATCGCCTGGAAGGACCCGGAGACGGCCAGCGAACCCTCGTACTTCGAGGCCGCTTCGACAGGCCCTTCGACACGCTCAGGACAGGCCACGGCGACCGGTGGCAAGAAGCCGAAGGCCCCGAAGCCCGAGGTCGTCGAAGCAGAGGCGATGCCGCGCACGGCCCTCGCGTTCGAGCCGAGGGAGGGCCACGTCTTCGTCTTCCTGCCGCCGACGGAAGAGCTCGACGACTACGCCGCGCTGCTCGACGTGATCGAGAGATCCGCCGCCGCGGTGGGAACGACCATCGTCATCGAGGGCTACATGCCTCCTCCCGACGCGAGGCTCGCGCAGATCATCGTCACCCCCGACCCCGGCGTCATCGAGGTCAACGTGCACCCGACCTCCAGCTGGGCCGAGCAGCGCGACCTCACCCTCGACCTGTACGACGAGGCACGCCAAGCGCGGCTGTCGACCGAGAAGTTCGACCTCGACGGTCTGCACACGGGCACGGGCGGCGGCAACCACATCACGCTCGGCGGGCCGACGCCCGCCGACAGCCCGATGCTGCGCCGTCCGGACGTGCTCGCCAGCCTCATCGCCTACTGGCAGCGCCATCCGTCGCTCTCCTACCTCTTCTCGGGTCGTTTCATCGGCCCGACGTCGCAGGCGCCCCGCTTCGACGAGGGACGGCCAGAAGCGGTGTACGAGATGGAGATCGCGCTGCGCGAGCTCGATCGACAGCTCGCGTTCGCCGCCGAGCTCGACGAGGATCCCGTGCCGTGGATCGCCGATCGCACCTTCCGCAACCTGCTCACCGACCTGACGGGCAACACCCACCGCGCGGAGTTCTGCATCGACAAGCTCTACGCGCCCGGCACGAGTCGCGGCAGGCTCGGGCTGCTCGAGATGCGCGGCTTCGAGATGCCGCCGCACGCACAGCTCGCCCTCGTGCAGGCGCTGCTCGTGCGCGGCCTCGTGGCCCTGTTCTGGCAGAACCCGCAGCGCGAGCCGCTCGTGCGCTGGGGCACGCATCTGCACGAGGACTTCCTGCTGCCAGAGGGCGCGGCCAGAGACATCCGGATGGTCGCTGCCGACCTGCGCGCGGCAGGCATTCCGTTCGAAGACGAGTGGTTCGACCCGTTCATCGAGTTCCGTTTCCCTCGCATCGGCTCGCGCGAGATCGCGACGCCGACGGGTGCCATCCAGCTCGAGCTGCGTCAGGCGATCGAGCCCTGGAACGTTCTCGGCGAGGAGGCCTCGAGCGGCGGCACTGCGCGCTACGTCGACAGCTCGCTCGAGCGACTGCAGGTGAAGGTCTCTGGCCTCGACCCCGCCGCGCACCTCGTCACCTGCAACGGGGTCCCCGTGCCGCTGAAGGCGACGGGCGCCCTCGGCGAGTACTACGCGGGCGTGCGGTACGTCGCGTGGCAGCCCTGGTCATCCCTTCACCCCTCGATCGAGGTGCAGGCGCCGCTCACCGTCGACGTGTTCGATGCGGCGACCGGCCTCAGCCTCGGCGGTTCGACCTACCACGTCGTGCATCCGGGCGGACGGTCGTACGACGCGCCTCCCGTCAACGCGAACGAGGCCGAGGCCCGACGGGGCGGACGCTTCGAGCCGCACGGCCACACGGTCGGCGTGCACGACGTCGCCGCGCTGCGCGAACGGGCGGCTGCGGCCGCCTCCCCCGACTACCCGCACACGCTCGACCTGCGTCGCGCCTGAGGGTTGCTGAAGTTGCCATTGCACTTTCTGCGGGTCCGCCCGGTTCCCGCCGCACTTTCTGCGGCAGGTCCGGCTCGAAACCCGCGAAAAGTGCAACGGGAACACGGGGAGACAACAGAAGGTGCGACAGCAACCCGGCGCAGGATGCGAGAGACTGGGGGAATGCGAGAGAGGGTGCGCGGATGAGTCTGCTGCGCGACTATGCCGACCAGCGGTCACAGCCCACTCTGCTGCCCGAGCCCGCGGCGTCGTTCGACGAGGTCGTGGATGTCGATGGCAGGGTGCGCCCGGCCTGGCGCGAACTCGCCGGCATCGTCACCGACCTCAGCACGGACGACCTGCAGAGTCTGGCGACGGATGCCGCGGAGCTGCTCGCCGACGACGGCGCGGACTACGGTCGGCCGGGAGCCGAACCGCAGCCGTGGCGGCTCGATCCGATTCCGCTGATCGTCGACGGCGCCGAGTGGGAGACCCTCGAGAAGGGGCTCGCGCAGCGCGCCGATCTGCTGAGCGCCGTGCTCGATGACCTCTACGGTCCGCAGCGGCTGCTGTCGGAGGGCGTCGTGCCCGCCGCCGCCGTCTTCGCCCACCGCCGTTTTCTGCAGCCCCTCATGGGAGCGGCGCGCGGCGACGACCTCGTGCTCACCGGCTGCGACCTCGGCCGACACGCCGACGGCACGTGGCGCGTGTTCGGCGATCGCGTGCAGGCGCCATCCGGCCTCGGATTCGCAATGGAGAACAGGCGCGTGATGACCCGGCTGCTGCCGACACTGCACCGCGAGACGCGCGCGCACCGCACCGAGCCGTTCGTCACCACGATGCGCACCGCGCTGCTGCACTCTGGCCCCGACACCTCAGACAGCCCGCGCGCGGTCGTGCTGTCGCCGGGCGCCCGCTCAGAAACAGCTTTCGACCAGGCATTCCTCGCGAACGTTCTCGGGTTTCCTCTGGTGCGAGGCGGCGACCTCGTCGTGCATGACGACCACGTCTGGATGAAGCCGGTCGGATGGCCGCGCGCCGCGCCCGTCGATCGCGTCGACGTCATCATCCGGCGCGTCGACGCCGACTGGTGCGACCCGCTCGAGCTGCGCGGCGAGTCGCAGCTCGGCGTGCCAGGTCTCGTCGAGGTCTCACGCCGCGGTAATGTGCGCATCGCCAACGGCCTCGGCACCGGCGTGCTCGAGAACCCCGCGCTGTTCGCCTACATGCCGCAGATCTGCCGGTTCCTGCTCGACGAAGATCTGCTGATCGATGTCGCCGACACCTGGTGGTGCGGCGATCTCTCCCAACGGGAGGAAGTGCTGCGTCTACTCGATGACGACAGGGGCGGCATCATCCTGCAGCGCATCGACGGCTCGCGGGTCGAGGACGTCGGCCTGACGTCTGTGCAGTGGCGCGAGCGCATCCTGTCGCAGGGGCACCTGTATGCGGCGCAGCGGCGGCTGTCTCTCTCCCGGCTGCCCGTGCTCGACGAGCACGTGGGCGTCGACAGCCGCCCCGTCACGCTGCGTGCGTTCACGGTGCGCGACGGCGCCGCACAGCGCGCCTTCGTCGGCGGTCTCGCCACCCTCGCCGAGCACGACGCGATCATCCCGGTCAACAAGGACGTCTGGGTGATCAAGGCGAGCGCGGATGCGCCGGATCAGGGCATCGACAAGGTGGTTCGCAGCGCGTTCGCCCGCGCCATGCCCGTGTTCGCGCCGCGCGCCCTCGACGACATGTTCTGGGCCGGGCGTTACGCCGAGCGCGCCGAGGATCTGGTGCGCATCGTCACGGCGATAGAGGCGTTCTCCCGCGGCATGCGGCGCATCGGCGATGCCGAGATCGATCCGCTCGCCGCGACGGCCACCGCGCTGGCCGGCATCCGCTACACCACGCGCAGCGACGAGCTGCGCTCGCTGCTCATCGACACCGACCGACCAGGCTCCGTCGCCGACGCCCTGCATCGGCTGCGCGAGGCCTTCATGGGCGTGCGCGACCAGCTCTCCGACGACACGTGGCGCGTGTTCGCGGCGACCGACCGCATGTCGGGCAGCCTGCGCAGCGACCCTCTCTTCCCGGTGTCGGATGCCGCCTCCCGCATGCTCACCGGCCTGCTGTCGCTGTACGGGGTGACCGCGAGCATGATGCGCGACGACGGATGGCACGCCTTCGAAGCAGGACGCCACCTGGAGCGGGGCATGCAGGTGTGCACCCTGGTGCGCGCGTCGCTGCCCTCGATCTTCACCGATTCGGCCGACGACGCGCTGCGACGGATGCTGACAGCGGCGGAGAGCATCGTCACCTATCGGCGGCGCTATGGCGGCGTCGACCATCCTGCCGATGCGCTCGAACTGCTGCTCGGCGACCCCGACAACCCGCGCTCGCTGGCCTCGACCATCGACGCCGTCGGCGAGCACCTGTCCGCCCTGCCGCTCTCCAGCGGTTCCACACGGCCCGAGCGGCTCGTGGCGGCGCTGGCGACGAAGGCCGCCGATGCCCGCACCATCCGTGCGCCGCAGGAGCTGGCGACCTTCCTCGACGACACGATGACCGAGCTCGCCGGGCTCTCCAACGCGATCGCGCTCGTGCACTTCCAGCAGGGGCCGATGCCGCGCGCCATCCACGATGCCGCACAGCGCGAGGACGCCGCATGAGATACCGGGTTACCCACCGCACCGCCTACGGCTACGACGACGATGTCGACGACAGCTACGGCGTCGCCCACCTCGTGCCGCGCCCGCTGCCCTGGCAGTACGTCGCCGACCACACGCTCGCCATCTCACCGCGACCCTTGACGCTGCGCACCGAGCTGGATGGCTACGGCAACGAGCTGACGTACTTCCAGGTGACCGAGCCGCATCGTGAGCTCGTGATCGACTCGGTCAGCGACATCGACGTGGTCGACACCCTGTACGACCAGGCCGCGCTGCAGCAGCCGTGGGAGCAGTCTCGGCCGGCGACGTCCGATGCGCGCTCCGCCTGGTCGGCGACCCAGTTCGCGCTGGAGTCGCCTCTCGCCGAGCACGCGCCAGGGGTGCACGAGTACGCGGCCGCCTCGCTGACGCCATCCCGCCCGATCAGCGAGGCGATGACCGACCTCATCTCGCGCATTCACGCCGACTTCGAGTACGACGCGACCGCGACGACGGTGACCTCGACGGTCGCCCAGGTGCTCACCGAGCGCGCGGGCGTGTGCCAGGACTTCGCGCATCTCACCCTCGCGTGCCTGCGCAGCCATGGCATCGCCGCCCGCTATGTCAGCGGCTACCTCGCCACCACCCCTCCCCCCGGCAAGGATCGCGTCGTGGGCGCGGATGCCTCGCACGCCTGGGTCGCAGTGTGGCTGCCGGGCGCCGATCAGTGGCTCGCGGTCGATCCGACCAACGATCAGTGGGTCGGCGAACGCTACGTGACGGTCGCGTGGGGACGCGACTACAACGACGTCGCCCCAGTGAAGGGCGTCATCTTCACCGAGGCGAAACGCTCGACCCTCGACGTCTCGGTCGACGTCGCGCCGCAGCAATCGGTCCCTGGGGCCTGTCCTGAGCCTGTCGAAGGGCCTGTCGAAGGGGAGAACACATGAAGACCTACCTGTGCCGCGCCTGCGGCAATCGCCTGTACTTCGAGAACTCGGTGTGCGTGCAGTGCGGATCGAGCCTGGGCTACTCCCGCGCAGAGCGCGACATCGTGCCGGTCGATGCGACGGGGCAGTATGCGGATGCGGGCGGCCTCATCTGGCACGTGTGCCGCAATCTCGACCTGTCCGGATGCACCTGGCTGACCGAGCTGGAGGGTGATCAGTGCTTCGCGTGCGACCTCACGCGCACTCGGCCATCCGACGACGACGTCGCGGGAACCTCGCAGTTCCCCGTCGCCGAGCGCGCGAAGCGCCAGCTCGTCGCCGAGCTCGACGGCCTGGGGTTCTCCGTCGTGGGGCGCGACACCGACCCCGAGCGCGGGCTGTGCTTCGACATGCTCTCGAGCGTCGGCGAGAACGTCGTCATCGGGCATGCGGAAGGCGTCATCACGATCGATCTCGCCGAGGCGAACGCCTCGCATCGTGAGCGCGTGCGCACGCAGCTGGATGAGCCGTACCGCACGATGCTCGGGCATCTGAGGCACGAGTCGGGCCATTACTTCCAGTGGATCCTGGTGACGGGCGAGCCCCTCCTCTCCGAGCAGCGCGCGCTGTTCGGCGACGAGACCGTGTCATACCAGGAGGCCCTCGACCGCCACTACCAGCAGGGTCCGCCATCCGACTGGCCGGAGAGGTTCATCTCGACGTATGCCACCATGCATCCGTTCGAGGACTTCGCCGAGACCTGGGCGCACTTCCTGCACATCTCAGACACGGTCGAGTCCGCCGTCTCGACGGGTCTGATTCCGCCCGTCGTCGACGGGCGCTTCTCGCAGCTCGTGACGCAGGTGTGGATGCCGCTGTCGCTGAGCCTCAACCTCATCAGCCGCTCGATGGGCTCCGACGACCTGTATCCGTTCGTCATCCCCGCCCCGGTGCTCGACAAGCTCGACTTCGTCGCCCGGCTGCGCGAGGATGCGATCTAGGATTCGGACGTTGCGGTCGGTGGTCTAGCGCTTCCACACTGCGCGGCCGCTCGCGAGAAAGGTGCGCACCCCGCGCAGCGTCAGCTGAGGTGCCGGAACAGCGGCCAGAGCTGCGGCCACGACTGCTGCGGGTTCCGGCACACGGCGAGCGGCTGACCCTGCTCCTCGGCGTCGACATCGACGCCGTTGTCGAGGTGATCCACGACCTCGCACGAGGCGAACAATCCTGCCACGCGGTCGAGCTGCCCACCGACGATGACGACGACGTCCGCGTCGGATGGCCCGCCGAGATCCCACAGCGCATTGTGACCGCTGAAGACCGGGGGAAGCTGCTCGCCGAAGCGGTCGAGCGCGCCCGCCTCGCCGTAGTTGCTCGTGATGATGGCATCAGCCCCGACCGATGCGCGCTCGATCTGGTCGACGTACTGCGGCCAGCCGACCTGGTCTGCGACCGACTGATTGATTCCGGCGAGCGCCGCGCCGACCGCAGACGGCAGCGGCGCGATGGGAAGCGAGGTGACGGCGCATCCTGCCGCATTGACGGCGAGCAGGCAGCTGAGCGTGGCGCGACGTCGCCGGGTGCGGGCGAGCTCGGCCACGGGGACTGCTCCGATCGCGGTGAGCGCCGACAGGATGCCCGCCGTGTAGTAGAACTGCGCGCCGGCCCAGAAGACGAACGCGACGACCACAGTGAAGGCGACCGCGAGGAAGCGCAGGTCACGCCAGGCAGGTCGCCGAAACATCGTCACAAGCGCAACCGACCAGAACACGGCGAGCACCGGCCCCACCAGCAGCACAAGGAACGGCCACATCATCACGCGCACCTCGGCGGCGTTCTGCGCCGCGAGCGCGGCGCCCATCTCCAGCTGGGGCCATCCGTTCGTCGCCTGATAGAGGATGTTGGGTGCCGCGAGAAGCGCGGTGATCGCGACGCCGGCCCACAGCCATCCGGAGCGCAACCAGCGCCGGGGGCCGAACACCGTGAGCCCCGCCGCGATGGCCGCGAGAAGCACGGCGATGAGCAGCTTGTTGTAGGTGCTCGCCCCCGCGACGGCACCCGCGGCGAGCCACCAGCGGCCATCCCTGCGCAGCACGGCGCGCAGCACGAACAGGATGACGGTCGGCCAGACGACGAGATCCACGCTCGCCGTCAGCAGCACGTGGCCGAACATCAGGGTGGCCGTCGCACCGGCCATCCCCCACGCGGCACTGCGCTGCGCGAGTGCCGCACCGCCGACCTCGCGTGCGATCAGGGCGGCAAGGGGCAGCGAGGCGGCCGCGAGTGCGATCGCGACCACGCGCAGCGCCCAGAGCGAATCACCCAGCAGCCAGGTCGCGCCGTGCACGAGCATCGGCATGAGCGGCGGCTGATCCACATACCCCCACGCGAGCGGCAGCATGCGAAAGTACAGCTCATCGCGGTGATAGCCGTAGCGCGAAGACAGCAGGGCGAGCACAGCGACGAGCGCGGCCATGGCGATGACCACGTGCGTCGTCTCGAAACGCGCCCGTTGCGGGCTCACATGGTCAGTGTAGGGTCGCGATGTCGATCACGAAACGGTAGCGCACGTCGCTGCCCATGACGCGCTCGTACGCCTCATTGATCTGGTCGGCGGCGATCAGCTCGGTCTCGGGTGCGATGTCGTGCTCGGCGCAGAAGTCGAGCATCTCCTGCGTCTCGCGGATGCCGCCGATCGACGACCCCGCAAACGACTTCCACTTGAGCATGGCGACGGCGCGCACCTCGAGCGGCTCGGGCGGCAGCCCCACCGTGACGAACGATCCGCCGAGCTTCACGATGCGCAGGTAGTCGCCCACGTTGAAGGGTGCGCTGATGGTCGACAGCACGAAGTCGAAGGTGTTCTGCAGTTCGGCGAACACGGCGCGATCGTTCGTCGCACGATAGCCGGTCGCGCCGAAGGCGAGGCCATCCGCCTGCTTCGACAGCGTGTGCGAAAGCACGGTGACGTCTGCGCCGAGCGCGACGGCGATCTTGACACCCATGTGGCCGAGGCCACCCATGCCGACGATCGCGACCTTCGACCCCGGCCCAACGCCCCAGTGCTTGAGCGGCGAGTAGGTGGTGATGCCCGCGCACAGCAACGGTGCCGCCTTCTCATACGGGATGCTCTCGGGCACGCGCAGCACGAAGTCCTCGTTCACGACGATCTGCGTGGAGTACCCGCCGTGCGTCTGCGACCCGTCGACGTCGATCGAGTCGTACGTGCCGATGTTGCCCTTCTCGCAGTACTGCTCCAGGCCCTGGATGCAGGCGTCGCACTCGCGACAGGAGTTCACCATGCAGCCGACGCCGACCCGGTCGCCGATGGCGTGCTTCGTGACCTCGGCCCCCGTCGCGGTCACCTCGCCGACGATCTCGTGGCCGACGACCTGCGGGAAGGTGATCGGGCCCCACTCCTCGCGCACGGTGTGGATGTCGGAGTGGCAGATTCCGGCATAGCGGATGGCGATGACCACGTCGTGCGGGCCGGGATCGCGGCGCTCGATCGTGAGCGGAACGAGAGGGTCGGTGGCGGAGGTGGCCCCATAGGCCTTGACTGCAGTCGGCATGCTCTCAGGCTACCGCGGCGACCTCTGACGAATCGCGGTCGTTCTGACATCTGGCGGTCGAATTGACGGTATTCGCCCGCCAACTGTCAGCGCGCCCGCGATCTGTCAGCGCTGGCGCTGGAGGCGATGGAGCAGCGGAACGAGCTGCTCGAGCGCGACGTCGGGGTGCTCCGGATGCCACTGCACGCCGGTGATCGGCAGGTGGTCGTGCACGACCGCCTCGATCGTGCCATCCGCCGCCCGTGCCGCGACGAGCAGGTCGGCGCCCAGGCGGTCGATGGCCTGGTGATGACTGCACAGCGGGGTGCCGTGCACGTCGTCCTTCAAGGACTCCTCGACGCGAATGTCGCTCGGGATGAAGGGCCAGGCGGCGTCGCCGGACAGGTGCGGGTGAGCCAGGTGGGGCACGAGTGTGCCGCCGAGCGCGACGTTCAGGGCCTGGTGCCCGCGGCAGATGCCGAGCAGCGGCGTCATGCGGATCGCGGCCTCATGCACGGCGGCGAAAAAGGCGATGTCGGCCACGCGCTCATGAGGCGAGGCGCGCGGGTAGTCCGTTGGACCGTCGTAGAAACTCGGGTCGACGTCCTCCCCTCCCATGAGCAGAACTCCGTCGCTCTCGCGCACGAGGTGCAGCACCTCGTCCAGCGGCATCGTGGCAGTCGGGACCAGCTGCGCGCGCCATCCGAGATGCCGGGCAGCCGCGAGCGCGCCCCCGTTGAGCGCGTCGAGCTCCCGCTGGAATCCGGGGTCATGGGGGCGCTCGTCGCGCAGGTGCAGGATGGCCAGTCTCACGGCACCAGAATAGTGACGTGGAGAGTGCGCGAGAGACCAAGGGCATGAGCGTCTCGGCGCTGCTCGTTCTCGGATCGTGCACCTCGCTGCAGTTCGGTGCCGCGCTTGCCATGCAGCTGTTCCCCGCGCTCGGGACGTGGGGCGTGACGGCGCTGCGCCTGTCGATTGCCGCGATCATCCTGCTCATCGCCATCCGGCCCCGCGTGCGCGGGTGGACGCGGGCGCAATGGGTCTCGATCGTGGCCTTCGGGCTGGCGCTCGCCACAATGAACGCCTGCTTCTACGCGGCGCTCGAGCGCATCCCGCTCGGCACCGCGGTCGCGATCGAGTTTCTCGGGCCGCTCGTGCTCGCCGCTGTCCTGAGTCGGCGCGCGGCCGACCTCGCCTGGGTCGGCATGGCGCTGGTCGGGATGGTGCTCATCGGCATCGACGCGACGCTCGGCGAGCGACTCGATCCCGTGGGCGTGGCGTTCGTGCTGGTGGCCGCGCTCATGTGGGCGGCGTACATCCGCACGAGTGCACGAGCGGGCTCCCTCGTTCCCGGTCTCGGCGGCCTCGCGATGGCCCTCGTGGTCGCGTCAGTGGTGCTGCTGCCGTTCGGGGTGCCCGCGACCATCCGGGTCGCCATGCACCCGCATCTGCTGCTGCTCGCCGTCGGCACGGCCGTGCTCGCGTCGGTCGCGCCCTACACGCTGGAGTTCATCGCGCTGCGGCGCCTGCCGCAGCGCGTGTTCGGAGTGCTGCTGAGCCTCGAACCGGTGATCGCGGCGCTGGCAGGATGGCTGCTGCTCGCGCAGGGCATCACCGCGCTGAAGGCCGCCGCGATCGTGCTGGTCGTCGCCGCCTCCGTCGGCACCACGCTCGGCGCCCGCCGACAGCCGCCTGCGACGGCGACGGGTGCCCTCCCCATTCAGCCCGCATAGCGCGCGCATGGGTGCATTTGCGGTTGTGATCGCTCCGTAATACCGCATCTGCGAAGATGGCACCATGACCCAGATCCGCATCCGCGATGCCGCGCGCTTTCTCGGCGTGAGCGACGACACCGTCAGACGGTGGGTCGATGCGGGCACCCTGACCGCCACCGTCGACGAATCCGGGCGCAAGGTCGTCGACGGCGTGGAGCTCGCAGACCTCGCCCGGCGCAATGCCGAGCTGCCAGACGATCCGGGCGCCGGGCATGGGTCCGCCCGCAACCGCTTCATCGGGCTCGTGACCGCCATCAAGCGCGACACTGTGATGGCCCAGGTCGACCTGCAGTGCGGGCCGTTCCGGGTCGTGTCGCTCATGACATCCGAGGCCGTCGACGACCTCGGGCTGCAGCCCGGCTCGGTCGCCGTCGCCGTCGTGAAGGCCACCGTCGTCACGGTCGAGACACCATGACCATCCGACAGCTGTCGGGCCGATCGACACATGTAGGGGCGCATAACGGCAGT
>JASGDS010000205.1:0-5995 GCA_047607025.1 Microbacterium sp. | reverse complement strand
CGAACACGACCGCCCACGGATAGATCCGGGCGGTCTTCGTCTTTGATGGCGGTCCGGACACGCACCTCAGGAGACACACGCATGACCCGGCCCGCAGACGCCATCCTCACCCTCGCTGCCGACCCCTCCGCATCCTTTGCGCTCATCGCGCGCGACGGCGAGACGGTCGAGGTGCTGACAGGCCCGACCGTCGACGTCGAGCTGCTCGCCGACATTCCGCTGATGGATGGCGATGGCACAGCCCGCGAGGTTCTCGCGCTCGTGCCGTACCGCCAGGTCACCGAGCGCGGCTTCGACGCGCACGATGACGCTGACCCGCTGCGCTGCCTCGTCGCCGAGCAGCACGATCGGGTGGCGCTGACAGACGCGCTCGACGCGCTGCCGACCGAGACCATCCCGCTGCAGGATGCCGGCTTCGACGTGACCGACGAGGAGTACGCCGCGATCGTGCGGCGGGTGATCTCAGATGAGATCGGTCGGGGCGAGGGCGCGAACTTCGTCATCCGCCGCGACTATGTCGCCGGGGTGGATGCCGACGCCAGGATGGCGGCGCTCACCTGGTTCCGGGCGCTGCTGGCGACCGAGCGCGGCGCGTACTGGACGTTCGCGATCGTCACGCCAGGCCACATCGCGGTGGGCGCGAGCCCCGAGGCGCATGTGACGGCGCAGGATGGCGTGGTCACGATGAACCCGATCTCCGGCACGTTCCGCCATCCGGCGGGAGGCGCGACGGTCGAGACGCTGACCGAGTTCCTCAGCTCCACGAAGGAGACCGAGGAGCTGTTCATGGTGGTCGACGAGGAGCTCAAGATGATGAGCGCCGTCTGCAGCGACGGCGGGCGCATCACGGGGCCCCACCTCAAGGAGATGTCGCGACTCACGCACACCGAGTATGTGCTCCGCGGGCACAGCGTGCTCGACCCGCGCGACATCCTGCGCGAGACGATGTTCGCGCCGACCGTCACCGGTTCGCCCATGCAGAACGCGTGCACGGTCATCCGTCGGCATGAGCACTCGCCGCGCGGCTACTATTCGGGTGTGGCGGCGCTGTTCACCCCGAATGCCGCGGGCGGTCACGATCTGGACGCCCCCATTCTCATCCGCACGGCGTACCTCGTGGATGGCCGACTGCGGGTGCCGGTCGGCGCGACGCTCGTGCGCCATTCCGACCCCTATGGCGAGGTGAGTGAGACGCACGGCAAGGCCGCCGGCGTGCTCGGCGCGATCGGCGCCATCCCCCGTGCCATTCAGTTCGTCTCGGATGACGATGAGCCGGCACCTCCGCAGCGCCTCGCCGACGACCCCGGCGTCGCCGAGCTGCTGGCCTCACGCAACGAGCGGCTCGCACCGTTCTGGATGCAGGAGCAGGGTGCTGCCGGCGCCTCTCCCCTGGCGGGGCATCGTGCCGTGGTCGTGGATGCCGAGGACAGGTTCACCACGATGCTCGCGCATCAGCTGCGGCATCTGGGGCTCGACGTCGAGATCGTGTCATGGCGCGATGCGTCTGCGGAGGTCATCGCACAGGCGGAGCTCGTCGTGACGGGTCCCGGCCCCGGCGATCCGCGCGATGAGGCGAGTGCCCGCATCTCCCGGCTGCGTGAGGTCGTCGGCTCCCGACTCGCCGCGCATGCGCCACTGGTGTCGGTGTGCCTCAGCCATCAGGTGCTCGCCGATCGTCTCGGCTTCGATCTCGGTGCGCTCGCCAGCCCGCATCAGGGCGTACAGCTGAAGGTCGATGTGTTCGGCGAGCAGGCGACGATCGGCTTCTACAACACCTTCACGGCGCGGGTGACGCCCGGGGTGACGAGGCTGACGCCGAGCCCCGAGCGGGCGGGCGATGTGGGTGCCGTCGAGGTTGCGGCCAACTCGGAGACGGGCGACGTCTATGCCCTGCGCGGTCGAGGCTTCGCCTCGGTGCAGGGGCATCTCGAGTCGATCCTCTCGCGCGATGGGCTGCGCACCCTCGAACGCCTGGTCGCCCACGCGCTCACCTGATGCGTGTCGTCTCGGTTCGGGTGAAGGCGGGGTCGCGCCGCGACCCCGGGATCACGGAGGATGCCGAGGGCGTTCTGGTGGTGACGGTGCGCGAGCAGGCCGTGGATGGCAAGGCGAACGCGGCAGTGAGCGCGCTGCTCGCCGCGCACTTCGGCGTGCCGCGGCGTGACGTCGAGCTGATCTCGGGCCACACTTCGCGCCTCAAACGCTTCCGCATCGGCTGAGCCTGGGAGTCGCCTCTCTCCCCGCAGTGCGTTACGCACCTCGGCACGGCGCTTTCGGTGCTCAACCCACCGCGCCCCGCGAAGCACCCCCGACGCGCAGTGCCCTGCGCACCCCGAAGCGCCAGAATCGGTGCTCAACCCACTGCGGGTCGAGCGAGTCGGGCCCCTGCGCGTCAACCGCCGATGAGCTTCACCGGGTTGAAGAGGTCGGCCGCGAACAGGATGGCGCTCATACCGATGAACAGCACCACCACGACGAGCGTGACGGGAACGAGCTTCGTCGCGTCGGCAGGCGCCGGCCGCGGGCGTCCGGTGATCTTCGCGAACAGGCGCTTCAGGCCATCCCACAGCGCGATCACGATGTGCCCGCCGTCGAGCGGAAGCAACGGCACCAGGTTGAAGACGAACAGCGACACGTTCAGCGAGGCGAGCAGGCTCAGGATGACCGCGATGCGGTCGAGCACGGGGGCATCCGCCGCGGCGACGTCGCCCGCGAGCCTGCCCACACCGATGATGCTCATCGGGCCGTCGGCGCTGCGGTCGGCACCGGTGAAGAGGTCGTGCGCCGTGTTCCAGACGCGCTCGGGAAGATGGATCACGACGTCGATGACCGCGTCGACGTTCTCTCCGGTCGTGGTGAAGGCGGTCGTGATCGGCTGATGCTCGCGCACCACCTGCGCGGTGATGCCGGCGAACCCGGTCGTGGTCGTCACGCCATCGGTCGTCACCGTGTTCGCCATCGGTGTCAGGGTCAGCGTCAGCTGCTCACCATCGCGCTCGACGACGACCGGGATGGTCTTCTCGGCGTTCGCCTGGATGATCTTCGACGCCTCGGCGAAGTCGCTCACCACGGTGCCGTCCAGCGACACGAGCACATCGCCCGGCTCGATGCCCGCCGCGAGCGCGGGCGACGCCTGATCGGTGTCTGCACACTCGGTCGCCTCGGAGTCGGCGGGCAGCACGCACTGCGACACGGCGGCAACGGTCGTCGTCGCCTGCTCCTGGCCGATGCCCGTCAGCAGCACGCCGAAGATCACCGTCGCCAGCACCAGGTTCATGAAGGGTCCGCCGAGCATGATGATGATGCGCTGCCACACCGGCTTCGACGAGAAGGTGCGCGACTCGTCCACCCCGTCCAGCGACTCGGCATTCGCGGCCTGGGCATCCTGCACGAGCGTCGCCGCCAGGCGCTGCCTGCGCTCGGACGCGGCGCCCGCGAGCTCGCGCTGGTCCGCCGTCGCAGGGTACATGCCCGCCATCGAGATGAAACCGCCGATCGGCAGCGCCTTGATGCCGTACTCGGTCTCGCCGCGCGTGAACGACCAGATGGTGCTGCCCATCCCGATCATGTACTGGCCGACGCGCACGCCGAACAGCTTCGCCGGCACCAGATGCCCGATCTCATGCAGCGCGATCGAGATGGCGAGGCCGATCACCATGACGACGATGCCGACGACGAACAGCAGCACACTCACCGCGCCACAGTATCGCGCTCGCCCCAGGAATCGGCTGTGGACGTGGGAGGATGAGGATGATGAGCAGATCGAACCTTCCCCCCGTCCTGCGCCCGGAGCACCCCCCGCGTCGCGCCCTTGCCGACCTCGCGGCGCGATTCTCGGGGCAGGTGCGCGGCGACGCCACCGGCGTGATCCTGACGGGCGTCACCCTGGCGACGGGCGATCTGCGTCCCGGCGAGGCGTTCGTCGCCATCCAGGGCGCGATCAGGCACGGCGCGGAGTTCGCCGCGCAGGCGGCCGAGAAGGGTGCCGTCGCGGTCGTGACGGATGCCGCTGGTGCCGACCTCGCGCAGGATGCCGGGCTGCCGATCGTCGTCGTCGACGACCCGCGCGGCGTGCTCGGCGACCTGTCGGCGTGGGTCTACGGCACCGACGAGAACCTGCCGCTGCTGCTCGGCACGACGGGCACGAACGGCAAGACGTCGATCACGCATCTGCTCGACGGCATCCTGAACCAGGTCGGCGCGGTGACGGGACTGTCGTCGACCGCCGAGCGCCACATCGCGGGCGAGGTCATCGTGTCGCGCCTGACGACGCCGGAGGCGAGCGAGTTCCATGCGCTGCTGGCCCTCATGCGCGAGCGCGGCGTGGAGGTCGTCGCGGTGGAGGTGAGCGCCCAGGCGCTCAGCCGTCACCGCGTGGATGGCGTCGTGTTCGACATCGCCGCGTTCACGAACCTCACGCACGACCACCTCGACGACTACGGCACGATGGAGGACTACTACGCCGCGAAGGCCCCGTTCTTCACGCCGCAGCACGCGAAGCGCGCCGTCATCTCGCTCGACTCGGCCGCGGGCGCACGCTACGCGGCGGGCGCGACCATCCCGGTCACGACGGTCGCGACCCCGGCGATCGCCGCGGATGAGACGGCGAAGGACGCCGACTGGATCGTCACGATCGACGACGAGAAGCCGCAGGGCACGACCTTCACGCTGACGGACAATCGGTTGCTGAGCCTGTCGAAGCACCGCACCTTGACCTCGACCGTGCCCGTCATCGGCCCGCACATGGCCTCGAACGCGGGCACCGCGATCGTCATGATGCTCGAGGCGGGCTTCGAGTGGGATCTCATCGCCTCCTCGCTCGAGCGCGACGGCGGCATCAAAGCCTTCCTGCCTGGGCGCACCCAGCTCGTCTCTGGAGCAGAGGGCCCCGCCGTCTACGTCGACTTCGGGCACAGCCCGGACGCCTTCGAGAAGACGCTCGCCGCCATTCGCCGCGTGACGCCCGGCAAGGTCATCATGCTCTTCGGTGCGGATGGCGACAGGGACAAGACGAAGCGCGCCGACATGTCGCGCGCGGCCGTCGAGGGCAGCGACATCGTCGTGATCACCGACCACCATCCGCGGTTCGAGAATCCGGCCGAGATCCGCCAGGCGCTCATGGATGGCGCACGCGCCGCCGACCCCGACCATCCGCTGTACGAGTTCTCACCGCCCGAGACGGCGATCGTCGAGGCCGTGAAGCTCGCTGCTCCCGGCGACGCGATCCTGTGGGCGGGGCCAGGCCACCAGGACTACCGGGACATCGAGGGCGTGCGCACGCCGTACTCGGCCCGCGAACTGGCACGCCGCGCACTGCGCGATGCCGGATGGCCCGTGCCCGAGCCGAGCTGGCCAGTCCCCTACGAATCCTGAGCGGCGCCGGCTAGCGACGTTCGTGCGGGATGGCCCGCTTGAGCTTCTCGATCGTGCCCGCCGCCGGCGGCTCGTTGTACATGTCGGCGAGCTCCTGACCTGTAAGGTCGTGGATGGCGGCCATCACCTCGTCCGTCGCCGCGCGCCTCGCGCGGCCGGACGACGCGGCCCCATGCGTGGAGACGTCGATCGGCTCACCGAATTTCACCGTGATGCGCACCCGCAGCGAGGGGAACTTCGACCCGAGCGGCATCGCCGTGTCGGTGTCGATGAGGCCGACAGGCACAACGAGCGCGCCGGTCTCGAGCGCGAGGAAGCCGACACCCGTGCGCCCCTTGTACAGGCGGCCGTCGCGGGCGCGCGTTCCCTCGGGGTGGATGGCGACCGCGGAGCCGCTCTCGAGGATCCGCTTCTGCTGGCTGAGGGCATCCATGGCGGCCTGCCCGGCACCCCGATCGACGGGAACCGCGCCGATGGCGAGGAACAGCTGCTTCTCCAGCCAGCCGACGAAACCGGTGCGCGTGAAGTACTCGGCCTTGGCGAGGAAGTGCACCGACCGCGGCGCGACGACGGGGATGGCGAGCGAATCGATGAAGGAGATGTGGTTGGCGGCGAGGATGAT
>JASGDS010000204.1:0-9684 GCA_047607025.1 Microbacterium sp. | reverse complement strand
CTGCGCGAGCAGCGTGGCGAGACGGTCGGCCCATCCGCGGTAGGCGCCATCCGGCATCCGCGACGTGTCGCACAGCCCCTCGGTGAGCGAGTCGCCCAGCGCGACGAACCGCCGCCAGCGTCGAGGCTGCGCGGGTGCTGAGGGGATGGATGGCCGCGAGGCTCCTCGCACGAGCAGCGCATCATCGAAGCGGCGCAGGCGGATGGCTTCGGCGAAGTGCGCGACGAGGGCGCCCGTGAGCGCCTCCCAGGTGCGCCCGGCGACTCCCGCGCGTGCGGCATCGCCGAAGGAGGCGCGCTTGGCATCGTCGCCGAGCAGATCGACGACGCGCGAACGCAGATCGTCCAGGTCGCCAGGACGATACAGCCAGCCGTCGACGCTCGATCGCACGAGATCGACTGGTCCTCCGCGCCCCGTGGCGACGACAGGCACGCCGGAGGCGTGTGCCTCCTGCACCGTCTGGCAGAACGTCTCGCTCTCGCCCGGATGCACGAAGACGTCGAGGCTCGCCAGCGCCGTGGCCAGCTCGTCACCCTCCAGGAACCCGGTGAACACGGCGCGGGGAAGCGCGCGCTTCAGCCGCTCGCGCTCGGGGCCGTCGCCGACGATCACAAGCCGGCTGCCGGGCATGTCCGCCAAAACGCGCAGATCGTCCACCTGCTTCTCGGCGGCGAGCCGCCCGACGTACCCGATGAGCCGATCCCCCGGTGAGATGCCAGCGCGCCAGGTGTCGGATCGGCGAGCAGGCGAGAATCGTTCGGTGTCGACCCCGCGGCCCCACCGGCTGATGCGATCGACGCCGAGACGCTGCAGCTGGGTCTCGGCGTGGAGTGACGGCGCCAGCGTCAGCGTGGACCTCCGGTGCAGTCTGGCGACGTGAGTCGACGCGGCTGAGGTCGTCGCGGCAAGCCCGTACCTGCGCGCGTAGGAGATGATGTCGGTCTGGTAGACCGCGACGGTCGGCAGCCGCAGCGCGTCGCAGCAGATGAGCGCCTGCCATCCCAGGATGAACGGCGATGCGAGGTGGACGACATCGGGCCCGAAGTCGTTCAGGATGCGGCGCAGCTGGGGCACAAGCGCAAGCGAGATGCGCACCTCGCGATACGCGGGCAGCGGTGCGGACGGCACCCGCCGCACGCCGGGCTCATCGTGTTCGCGCCCGGTTCCGGGGGCGATGATCAGCGTGGTGTGTCCGGCCGCTTCGAGATGACGCCTGATCTGGAGAACGGAGTTCGTGACCCCGTTCATGTGGGGCAGGTATGACTCGGCGATGATCGCGACTCTCACGTGTCGATCGTCGCCCAGCGAATGTGCACTTTCGTGCCGACTCGGACCCCCATCGGGCATTGTTCACCAGGTCGTCGTGTGGGTTCACCTGCCGATCAGGCGGCGTTGGGTCTGTCACGCCAGCAGGTAGAGCGCGCCGACGATCGTCAGGATGATGACGAGCCGCTCGAAGACGCGCTGCGACATGCGCGTGGCGAGGCGACGCCCCACGAGACCGGCGACGACCACGACCGGGGCCAGGATCAGGTCGACCAGCAGCGAGGCGGGCGTGATGATGCCGAGCGAGACCGAGAACGGCAGCTTCGCCACGTTGACGATCGCGAAGAACCACGCCGAGGTGCCGAGGAACCGCTTCACTTCGAGTCTGGAGGCGAGGAAGTACATCGACATGACGGGGCCGGCGGCGTTCGCGACCATGGTGGTGAACCCGCCGAGGGAGCCGTAGCTCCACCGGGCGACGCGCCCGCCCGGAGTGCTCTCGGCGCTGCGGGACCTTCGCCAGAGGGTGACGCCGACGACGAGCAGCAGGATGAGCGCGATGACGCGGCGCACCCAGCCATCCGACGCGAATTCGAGGAACGCCCATCCGGCCACCAGTCCGACGAGCACGGCAGGTGCGAGACGCAGGATGATGCGCAGGTCGGCGTGTCGTCGGTAGGAGAGCAGCGCCATCGCATCGCCGACGATGAGCAGCACGAGCAGTGCCCCCGTCGACACCTTCGCCGGCAGCACGGCGGCGAACAGCGCCACGGCCACCGTGCCGCCGCCGGGCGCCGCCGTCTTCGACAGACCGACGACGATCGCGCCGACGGCCAGGACGGACCAGACGAGCGGCGAGAGTTCGGCGAGCGAGCTCACGCCTTCAGCCGAACGAGGCGAACGTTGCCCGTCTCCTCCAGCTCGGCGATCTCCTCCCGCGACTTCAGGAAGTCGCTGAACGAGCGGTAGCCGAGCGCCTTCTCGCTGAAGGACGGATCCATGCGCCTGATGTACTGCTTCACGGCCGAGCTGTGCAGCCATCCCGCATCATCGCCCTTGCCCTGACCGAGGCGCAGTGCGCGCTCGAGCAGCGCGGTCGCGGCCGTGTGAAGATCCTCCGGCGGCGTCTCGTCGAATGGCACCACCTCGGTGTCGGGCTCCTGCACCGACTTCGGCCGCGACGCGCGACGCGTGCGTGGCTTCGTCTCGGTCTGCTCGGGCTCGGGCTCCGTTTTGGGTGCCTGCTTCTGCTTCTTCGGCACCTCGACGCCCGGCAGACCATCGTACGGTTCGAATGCGTCGCAGGCCGAGGCGAGCGACTTGGCCGTGGAGCCCGCAACGCCCACGCCGACGACGAAGCGGCCGAGCCGGCGGCAGCGCTGTGCGAGAGGCACGTAGTCGCTGTCTCCTGCGGCCACGACGACGTGCGTGAGGTCGGGCAGACGGAACATGTCCTCGACGGCGTCGACGGCAAGACGGATGTCCGCCCCGTTCTTCGCGTAGGCGGCCGCGGGGAACAGCTGCACCAGGTCGATCGCGCGGGCGACGAGCTGCTTGCGATACTCGGCGTTGACGGGCGACGACCAGTCGGCATAGGCCCGCGTGAGCACGAGTGTGCCGTACGAGGCGGCGAAGTCGATGATGGCACCGATGTCGACCGTCGCGCTCGAGAGGCGCTCGGCGATCTCCGCGTCGTGCGGGTTCTCCGCGATGCGCGAGCGGTCGCGCGAGTACGAGCTGCGACCGTGCACACGGTCGTACCAGCTCATCACGATGTTGTCGAAGTCGAGGTAGACCGCGACGCGGCCGTCATCCTGCAGTTCTGGCACGGCTCATCCTTTGGTCGGGGTGCGCGGGGGAGTGCTGTCTCGTAGCTTCACGTCGAGGGTCGGGACGGTCGATCCCTCCCATTCCGTGTCGATGATCGCCCGCAGCGCCGCCCGTCCGAGCTGCTCGAGCGGCACGTGCACCGTGGTGAGACTCGGGGTGATGTCGCGCGCCGAGGCGATGTCGTCGAAGCCGGCGACGGCGATGTCTGCTCCCGGGGTCCGTCCGGCATCGCGGATGGCCGAGATCGCGCCGATCGCGACGACGTCCGCGACCCCGACGAGCAGCGTGCCTGGCTCGACGCCCTCGGCCACGAGCGCCGAGGCGAGTTCGTAGCCCGAGTCGCGGGAGATCGTGCCCCGCACGACGCGTGGTGCCTCGCCGCCCGCGGAGGTGAAGCCCGAGGTGAAGCCGGCGACGCGATTGTCTGAGGTGCGCAGACCCTCGGCCCCGGCGAGCAGGATGGCGCGACGGTAGCCGATCTCGGCGAGCTTCGCTCCGAGGGCCTCCGCGCCGGCCCTGTTGTCGTACTCGACGACGCGGGAGCCGTCGAGCGCGGCGCCGAGCGTGACGACCCGGCCGCCCACCCGCTGGATCGCGGCGAGTTCGTCGGCGAGACCATCCGCATCGCCTGACGAGTCGCGCGATGAGGCGAGGATGACGCCGCGCGGACGCTGGCCGCGCAGGGCGCGCACGACGGTCAGCTCGCGGTCGGGATCGCGCTCGGTGATGGCGATCGTGAGGATGAGGCCCGCCTGGTCCGCCGCCTGCGCGACACCGGCGGCGATCTGACCGAAGTAGGGGTCGGCGATGTCGGCGACGAGCAGGGCGATCGTCGCCGAGGTGCCGCGGGCGATCGCCTGGGCCGAGAGGTTCGGCGTGTAGCCGAGACGTTCGGCGGCCTCGACCACGCGCAGCCGATACGACTCGGCGACCTTTCGGTTGGAGCCGTTCAGCGCGCGCGATGCCGTCGCGAGCGACACGCCCGCCTCGCGGGCCACGTCGTGCAGGGTCGGAGCGCTCTGGCGCACGGTCTCGCCGCTCATATGCCGAGCCTATCGGTTCCCGAGTGAGTCGGAAAGCGCTTCCAGGCCGGCGCGCCGAATTTTCAGCAGAGGGAGGGGCGACCGCACGGTCGAATCCGGCGATCGTGCGGGCGACCGCCTCGGCCGGTGGGGTGTCACAGACCTCCTGATTCAGCAGCTCGACCTCGACGTCTCCGTCATAGCCCGCGGCCTCGACCGCGCGTGTCATCGGCTCGGGGGTGCAGTGCATTGCGCACCTTGGGGCGCCCGTAGTGGTGCTTTTTGCACTGTGTCTCGGCACCAGCGACGCTGTCGTCATCAGGGGGCTGTGGGGCGAAGGGCTCGTGCGCCGCCGGAGTCGCAGTGCCTTGGGCACCTGTGCGGCCCTGTTTTGGTGCGGAAGGCACTGCGCGTCAGAGGGGCGTTGCGGGGACCGAGGCGTAGGTGCGCTGCAGGGCGGCGAGTGCGGGATGGGCGGCGTCCAAGGCATGTGCGTCGATCGAGGCGACGGGGCGGATGCCGGCACCGGAACCCGCGGTGAAGGCGGCGTCGAAGCGCGGCAGATCCGCGGGTGTCACGGGCTCAACGGCTGTCTCATGTGGCCATGCCGAGCTCACGAGCGCCACCGTCACACTCGGCAGCGCCTCGGCGATCGGCCACACCAGGCGGTCGCCCTCGAGAAACCCGATCGAGAAGGTGGGACCCTCCGAGAATCGACCCTGTTCATCCAGGAACACCGCATCGTCGAAGCCCGCTCGCTGGGCGAGGCGGCGCTCGCGGATCGTGGGGAACAGCGCCGTGTGCTTCACCGCGGGAAGCGGCCGCGTGTAGGTCGAGGTGTGCAGCCGCTGCGGGGCACCTGCTGCGCCGACAGGGCGGGTCGTGATGAGCGCCCGCGGGTGCGCATCGGCGCCCGGACGCACCAGCGACAGCTCGGGGTCGACGATCGTGATGCGGGCGAGGACGTCGGCTTCGGTCGCGGTCGCCTCAGCCAGCTGCCGCCGGACGTCGGCGAGATCGAGCTCGACGTCGAACACCTCGCGGCAGTCGTGCGCGAGCCGCTCCAGGTGCTCATTCAGCCCGCGCACCGCGCCATCCGTCACCCGCACGGTCGTGAAATGCCCGTACCCGACCAGCGCCAGCGCGCGCAGCGCCTGAGAATCGCTCATGCCGCCAGTCTGTCACCACCCTCAGCCGACCGACGCGAGCGCGAGCGGCAGCACCGGCCCCGAACCCGCTCGAAGCAGCAGTCTGCCCGCGACGGTCATCGTCCACCTGGTGTCGATCACGTCGTCGACCAGCAGGATGGCACCGCCGCCGAGGGAGGCGATCTCGGCATCGAGAACGGCGGAGACCTCGAACCTCGACCACAGGTCGCGCACGCGGAACACGCTGTTGCTCGTGCCGCGCGTCGGCGCGGCATCGGGTGCGAGCCCCAGGTCTCCCAGATCTCGAAGCCGCCCCGCCGTGGCGATCCCGACCGCCAGCGACCGCACGAGCCGGGGGCGCGAGCGCGAAGGGACGGCGACGACCGCCGCTGGGCGCTCCTCCCAGTCCCACGCCCTCAGCACGTCGATCACTCGCGCGCCGAGTGCGGCTGGCACCTCGGTGTCGATCGGAACGCCGTTCTCGTCTGTGCGCAGCAGCTCTCTCAGTCTGCCGCCCCAGCCGAGGTCGCTGAGTCGGGCGATCGCACGCCCCTCGGCGACGCGCTCAGCCGGCGGGATGTTCCCGCGCGGCGCATCGGGGATGCTCAACCGGTCGAGCCCCTGCGGCCACTGCTTGCGCGCCTCGATGGGCACGCCGACGCGTTCCAGCAGCGCCTTCGCCGCCGATTCGTCGCCGACCGACGTCGGGTACCAGGCGTCGGCGCACACGTCGCAGCGCCCGCAGGGCGTCGCCGTTTCGTCGTCGAGCTGGCGCGCGAGAAACACCATGCGACACTGACCAGCCCCGAGCCGCTCGTAGTCGAGCATCGCCTGCTGCTCGCGCTCGCGCGCCTCGCGCACCGTCGCGTACCGCTCGGCGTCGTAGACCCAGGGCGCGCCCGTCGACCGCCATCCGCCCTGCACCTGCTCCACCGCGCCATCCACGGCGAGCACCTTCAGCAGCAGCTCGAGCTGCGAGCGGCGCACGTCGATCCTTGCCTCGATGGCGGCGGTCGACAGCGGAGCATCACCGAGCGCGGCGAGCACCTGTCGCGCGTCATCCTCCGTCGGCATCGACGCCGTCGCGAAGTACTTCCAGATGTGCACATCCTCATCGCCAGGCAGCAGCAGCACGTCTGCGGTGTCGGTCGCACGCCCCGCGCGCCCCACCTGCTGGTAGTAGGCGACGGGCGAGCTCGGCGCTCCCAGATGGATGACGAACCCCAGATCGGGCTTGTCGAACCCCATCCCGAGCGCGCTCGTGGCCACGAGCGCCTTCACGTGGTTCTCCTTGAGATCCTGTTCCAGCTGCGCCCGCTCGTCGCCATCCGTTCGCCCGGTGTACGCGCGCACCGGACGGTCGGGCCGGTTCAGCAGGGCGGCGAGGTCGACGGCGGCGGCGACCGTCAGCGTGTAGATGATGCCCGATCTGGCGAACTCATCGAGGTGCGAGGCGAGATAGCTGAGCCGGGCGGCATCATCGGCAAGCGTGAGTGAACCGAGACGCAGTGACGTGCGGGTGAGGGGCCCGCGCAGGGTCAGCACCTGGCCGTCCGGCGCCAGCTGCTGCTCGATGTCTGCGATCACCCGCGCATTCGCCGTCGCCGTGGTCGCGAGAACAGGAACGTCGGGTCCGAGCCCCCGCACCAGGTCGCGCAGCCGACGATAGTCGGGTCGGAAGTCGTGCCCCCAGTCACTGATGCAGTGCGCCTCGTCGATCACCAGCAGCCCCCACCTGGCCATGAGGCGTGGCAGCTGCTCATCGCGGAACCGCGCGTTGACGAGCCGTTCGGGCGACACGAGCAGCACGTCGATCTCGTCGCGGGCGAGCGAGGCCTCGATCTCGCCCCACTCGGTCGCGTTCGCCGAGCTGATCGCCTCGGCGCGCACGCCGGCGCGGCGCGCGGCCGCCACCTGATCGCGCATGAGGGCGATGAGCGGCGAGATGATGAGCGCCGGCCCCTGGCCCCGCCTGCGCTGCAGCAGCGCCGCGACGAAGTACACCGCCGACTTCCCCCATCCCGTTCGCTGCACCACCAGCGTCCTTCGATGCTCATCGACAAGCGCCCGGATGGCCTCGAACTGCCCGTCGTGGAACTGCGCCTCCGGACGCCCCGTCAGGTCGCGCAGCACCACGAGGGCTTCGTCGTGCAGATCCATGAGAACCACCCTGACATGACCCGGCGACATTCAGGGGAGTCCCTGACGACCAAGCGCCCCGACATCGGCGACACTGAGAGGGCATGAACACCACAGCGCACCGCATCCGCCCTGGCCGCATCTGGCTGGTCGTGCTCGGCCAGCCGGATGACGATGCCCGATTCAGCTCGTCTCGGGAGCTGTATGCGCAGCTGGAGAAACAGCTGGCGAAGTGACCGCCGGGCTGAGCGCGCCGAGGACGAGGCCGATGGCGATGACGGTCATCAGCCCGCCGAACAGGATGCCCAGGATGAGGAGCATGGTGAAGCCTGCGGCCCGCATGGCATCGAGTCCCCGAGCGCGCTCTTGCTCATCGTGTCATCTTCGAACATGTTCAAAAGCCGGCATGCGCTGCGTCCGCGAAGATGGGATCATGCCCGTGCTGATCGTCGACAACTACGACTCGTACACGGGCAACCTCTTCCAGCAGGTGTGGGCGGCAACCAGCGAGGAGCCAGAGCTGGTGGAGAACGACGAGGTCGACCTCGACGCGGTCGCCGGGGGGCGCTACTCGCACATCGTGCTCAGTCCTGGGCCTGGCAGCCCGCACATCCCGGACGATGTCGGCAGCGGCTTCGAGGTGCTGCGACGGGCGACGGTTCCCGTGCTCGGCGTCTGCTTCGGATTTCAGCTCATGGCGGTCGCCCTCGGCGGCACGGTCATCCATGCGCCCAGGCCTGCGCACGGGCGCGTCGAGAAGGTCGAACACGGGCCATCCGTGCTCTTCGACGGTGTGCCCGAGGTCTTCGATGCGACGCGCTACCACTCGCTGGTCATCGCCGAACCGGCGCCTCTGCCGGTGACGGCGTGGGCGGATGGCCTCATCATGGCGGGAGAGCATCTCTCCCGGGGCTGGTACGGCGTGCAGTTCCATCCCGAGTCGATCGGCACGCCGCACGGCGGCCGGATGATCGAGAACTTCCTGGCGGTGGGGTCATGATCCCGCTCGAGGCGGAGCCAGACGCGATCTTCGCCCACCTGTTCGGCGACGCCCCGTCCGCCATCTGGCTCGACAGCGCGCGGGAGGCGTACGGTTCCGGGCGCTGGTCGATCATGGGGGCGCCCGACGAGGTGCTGACGGGCATCGGATGGTCGGACCTCGCCGAGCGGATGGCGAGGCAGGACGTGGAGACCGAACTGCCCTTCGCGGGCGGATGGGTGTGCACGATCAGCGACGAGGGCGAGATCACCGCCGCGCGCCTCTCATCGTTCCTCCTCCTCGATCACGAGCACGGCCTGATCCACGAGCGGGGGTGCGCCACCGCAGCGGCGCTCGCGGCGGTTCCGCCGCTTCCCGAGGCGGCGCCGCCGATTGAGACAGGGCGGGCAGAGGCCTCCGTCACGCGCGAGCGGTATCTCGACGACCTCACCACCATCCGCCGCTGGCTTCTGGACGGCGACTCGTACGAGGCCTGCTACACCTATCAGCTGCGCTTCGACATGGCGGAGCCGGGCTTCGAGGCGTACCGCCGATTGCGACGCAGCAACCCGGCGCCCTTCGGCGCCTACCTGCGACTGGATGGGCGTGAGGTTCTGTCCTGCTCGCCCGAGCGGTTCCTGCGCGTCGAGAAGGACGGATGGGCCGAGGCGAAGCCGATCAAGGGAACCGCGCCATCGTCATCCGATCCCGCCCTGCTGGCGGCCGACCCCAAGGCCAGAGCCGAGAACCTCATGATCGCCGACCTGCTGCGCAACGATCTCGGGCGCATCTGCCGGCCAGGCACCGTCGAGGTACCCGTCTTCTGCGGTGTCGAGACGTATGCGACGGTGCATCAGCTGGTGACGACCGTGCGCGGCAGGCTGTGCGACGGAGTGGATGCCGTGGGTGCAGCGGAGGCGCTGTTCCCACCCGGGTCGATGACGGGCGCCCCGAAGATCCGCACAGTGCGGTTGCTCGCCGACCTCGAGGGGGCGCCGCGTGGTCTGTACTCGGGCGCGATCGGTTACTTCTCCGATGACGGTACGGCAGATCTGTCGGTCGTCATCCGCACCGCGATCATCGAGGACGGCCGCGTGTCGATCGGCACGGGCGGCGCGATCACGATCGACTCCGATCCTGAATCTGAGCTCGCAGAGACCATCACGAAGTCGGCTGCGATGCTGGCGGCCTTCGGCCGCACCCACCCGCTCGCCACTGCCGAGTGACCACTCTTTTGCACCAGTAACCCAGAGATTACGGGGCGCTGCGGGCAAAAGTGTGGTAACTCGGCGGGGAGAGT